>JAJCYI010000033.1 GCA_029263015.1 Saprospiraceae bacterium
TTCTCGCAAACTGCCGAAATAGTTTATCTTTTGTCTTGCTATTTCTTCGGTCTCATATGTTACCGTTATTGTGGTCTTGGCCATGATCGTTTTTTGCAAAGATACCCACTTGGCCTAAATTATTTATTTTCTTTTACTTAGAGGAATTTAAAGGGAAAGAACGAGAAAAATATTTGATTGAACAACTTACAAGCCTGAAGTTTTATATTTTTCAAACTGACCAAAGTTGTCCATTTATTACAAGTGATAATCCAGGATTTTCTATTACCCCTGAAGAAAAAATCGTAAATACTGGATTTTCAAATTGGAGTGCATTTTCATTTCCTCTCAATCCAACAAATCTCTTTTTAATTTACAAGGGTAGCAAAGAGGAATGGGGTACAATATTTAAAAGAATACATTTATGCAAAGCAGATAGAACATTTGTAGAACAAGCGAATAAAGCAGCTATTGTTAATTGTAACCATTCAGTTTTCGCCAATAAAAAGCTCATTCTCGATACATTAAATCAAACATTTAGAATTCCTTTTCAATCAACTAGTTAAAAAGAGCTTTAGGGGTAATGTGAACCTAAAGCTCTTTTGCTTAATTTTTTTTGAATCAGAGCAACCCCTTAAACCACTCCACAAACTCATCCACTGACTTCGCTCCCAAATCCCCTTCTCCCTGCTTCCTCACACCAACGGTGCCCCCCTCTTCTTCCTTCTCCCCGACGATCAGCATATATGGGATTTTCTTCAACTCATTGTCACGTATTTTCCGACCAATGCTTTCGGTGCGGTCATCGATGATACCACGAATGTCGTGTTCAGCGAGTTTGGCCTTCACAGCCTTGGCGTAGTCGATGTATTTGTCACTGATCGGCAACAGGGCAAATTGATCGGGTGCCAGCCAGAGCGGGAATTTTCCAGCACAATGCTCGATCAGTACACCGATGAAACGCTCCATGGAGCCGAACGGAGCACGATGAATCATCACCGGACGATGGGGTGCGTTGTCGGAGCCGATGTATTCCAGTTCGAAGCGTTCAGGCAGATTGTAATCCACCTGGATAGTGCCCAACTGCCAGGAGCGGCCTAGCGCATCCTTTATCATAAAATCGAGTTTCGGGCCATAAAAAGCAGCCTCGCCCAATACCGTCGTCGTTTCCAGCCCTGCCTCGGCTACAGCGTCAACGATAGCCTTTTCTGCTTTTTCCCAATTCTCGTCGGAACCGATGTATTTGTCTCTGTTATCAGGGTCGCGGAGGGAGACCTGGGCAGTGTAATTGTCGAAACCCAGTTTTTTCAAGACCAACTTCGTCAAGTCGAGCACACTGAGGAATTCCTCTTTCACTTGATCGGGTGTACAGAAAATGTGAGCATCGTCTTGCGTAAAACCGCGTACCCGTGTCAACCCATGTAGTTCGCCGCTCTGTTCGTAGCGATAAACCGTTCCGAACTCGGCAATGCGGATCGGTAGTTCTTTATAGGAATGCGGTTTATTGCCAAAAATTTCACAATGGTGCGGGCAGTTCATCGGTTTCAGTAAAAACTCCTCGCCTTCCCGTGGCGTGTGGATAGGTTGAAAACTATCCTCGCCGTATTTGGCATAATGACCAGATGTCACATACAATTCCTTTTTGCCCAAATGCGGCGTGATGACAGGCTGATAGCCTCGCTTGATCTGCTCTTCTTTCAGAAAATTTTCAAGGCGGGCGCGGAGGGCTGTTCCTTTTGGCAACCAGATCGGTAGGCCAGCGCCTACTTTTTCGGAAAACATGAATAGTTCCAACTCGGTGCCCAATTTCCGGTGGTCCCGCTTTTTTGCCTCTTCGAGCATTTCGAGGTATTCCGTCAGTTCTTTATTTTTTTGAAATGACACACCATAGATGCGAGTCAATTGCTGGCGGTTTTCATCGCCACGCCAGTATGCACCGGCCACGTTCATCAATTTCACCGCTTTGATTTTTCCAGTATTTGGAATATGTGGCCCACGGCAGAGGTCGGTGAAATTGCCTTGCGTATAGAAAGTGATCGTGCCGTCTTCGAGGTCTTCGATCATCTCCAATTTATATTCGTCGCCTTTTTCTGTGAAATATTTGAGCGCATCAGCTTTGCTCACTTCTTTGCGGATATATTCGTTTTTCTGGCGGGCGAGTTCGAGCATCTTCTCTTCTATCCTTTTAAAATCATCGCTCGAAATCTGCTGGCCTCCTGGGTCTATATCATAATAGAACCCGTTTTCAATGGCTGGCCCAATGGCAAATTTTACACCTGGGTAAAACGCTTCCAAAGCTTCCGCCATAAGGTGCGCCGATGAGTGCCAGAAGGTCGCTTTACCATCTTTGTCGTTCCAGGTGAGCAGTTGTAATGCAGCGGCTTCATTGATCGGACGATTGGCGTCCCAAACTTCGCCGTTGACTTTTGCCGAGAGAACGTTCCTCGCCAATCCTTCGCTGATGGATTTGGCAACGTCCATGGCGGAAGTGCCTTTTTCTACTTGACGGATGCTGCCGTCGGGTAAAGTAATATTTATCATTTTATTTTTAGTGATTTGAAATCAGTGATTAGTTGGGGATGTTGATGAAGTAGGTAATTACGGGCGATCTCTTCAAAAAGTTCTTCCCCAGAGGTATTTTTTGGAAGGCGCAAAATTAGTTTTTTTTGAAATACATGAAAACGAGAAAGGAGAGTAAGCCAAATGGCAAATTCCTCAAAAGGGAAAATTAGTAACGGTCAAAGAACAACTTCCCGATTTATGCTGATTCTTTTGCTCTTATTTTTTTCTTTAAAACTCAGTCATAGTAGCAACAATACTCTTTTTTTCTACCCAGCATTTGACCCCTCTGGGGTCAGTTTGAAAAAGTGAACGGTAGAGATTTTTTTAAATTACCTGCCTGCCGGAAGGCAGGTAATTCCCCCTAAAATCGTGAACTTATTTGACCGTTACGTACAGAATAAAGCGGTGTCAGAATAAGGTATTGTCAATTTTCAGGATTGCCAACAGTGTTCATATGCGGACAAGAAGCGTCCATGTTTGAACGTAATATTTTGTTAAAATAGAATCGGTTTTTTTTGTAAAACATTGAAAATCAGTTTTTTGTAAATATCGGCATAGGCATTGTCCACTTATTGACATCTTCAGTTTTTAAATTTTTTCCGGAAGGAGAAAGGAAGCCTTGAGCTACCTTTCTCCTTTTCTTTTTCCCGGCCTTTTGTTTTTGCAATATAAATAACAAGCCTCTGGCTTGGATTGCCATACCAGAATAAAATCTGTTTTTCTGACCAAAACCTCGTATGGTCAACGTACCGACAGCTCTAACAGAAAGAAACTTTTTTACAAAACTTCATACCTTTTTTAGCGTCTTTTCCTACCTTGACCCCCAGCAAAACGAAACTTGCCAAATGCATATAGTCATAATTGGAAATGGAATTGCGGGCATCACTGCTGCCCGCCATATTAGGAAACGCAGCGACCACCAAATCACTGTCATCTCAGGAGAGACTGATCACTTTTTCTCGCGTACAGCTTTGATGTACATCTATATGGGCCATCAGCGCTTTGAAGATACAAAACCTTATGAAGATTGGTTTTGGGAAAAAAACCGCATTGAATTGTTGCGAGGCGTTGTGGAAAAAGTGGATACAAAAACCAAAAAACTCCACTTCCTCAGTAAAAGGGAAATGGCCTACGACAAGCTCATTCTCGCTTGTGGTTCAAAATCTAACAAGTTCGGCTGGCCCGGCCAAGACCTAGACGGGGTGCAGGGCCTATACAACTACCAAGACCTCGAAGCAATGGAATATTCGAGCTCTGGCCTACAGCAAGCCCTTATTGTCGGAGGAGGTTTGATAGGCATTGAAATGGCGGAGATGTTTCATTCACGTCACATTCCAGTCACGATGTTGGTACGGGAAAAGAGCTTTTGGAAAATTGTATTGCCTTTGGAAGAATCTGCCATGATTAACAGGCATATCCTGGAAAACGGCATTGACCTACGGTTGGAAACAGAAATGAAAGAGATTTGGGGAGAAAAGGATGGCCGAGTGAAAATGGTGTTGACAACCAAAGGGGAAAAAATCCATTGTGGTTTTGTCGGCCTCACGGTCGGGGTCAGCCCGAACATTGAATTTCTGCGTTTTGGTGAAATCGAGCTGGAGAAAGGCATCCTCGTTAATGAATATTTGGAAACCAATGTGCCCGATGTTTATGCCATCGGCGATTGTGCTCAATTGCGAGAGCCTAAGCCTGGTCGTCGACCGATAGAAGCGGTTTGGTATACTGGTAGAATGATGGGCGAGACGGTAGCACATACGGTTTGTGGAACCAATACATCATACGATCCTGGCATCTGGTTCAATTCTGCCAAGTTTTTCGATATCGAATACCAAGTATATGGGACTGTCTTGGCCAACCCACCTGAAGATCACGCCTCCATCTATTGGGAGCATCCTGCTGGCCGCATGAGCATCCGCATTGTGTATGACAAAAATGATGGGGCTGTCATTGGTTTCAACCTGATGGGGGTTCGTTATCGGCATGAAGTCTGTGAAAAATGGCTGCGCGAAAGAACACACGTGGAGGAGGTCTTGCAGAACTTAGGAATTGCCAACTTTGATCCTGAATTTTACAAAGAGTATGAAGGGGAAGTAATTAAAATTTATAACCAACAAACTGGTAATAACCTGTTATTGAAAAAGAAAAGGGGACTTTCAAGGGCATTAGAATTCTTGAAAAACTAAGGAACAAATTCAACAATAACGAATGATGCTAAAAAAAATCGGCATAACACTTTTTGTCATAGCCTTGCTGGTGTTTACGGCTATGCTCGGCCTCGACAGTTACCGACTCAGCTCTGAAAGCATTGCTACCAATAGTGAATTTCACAAAAAGGAAATACTCGCCCAGGCGGAAGCTGTTGGTATGGTCGGCAAGGAATACACATCCAGTTTTGCCTTTATTTCCGATTTTAAAATGGTGTTGGAAAATGCCCAACAATCGCTGAATGGGCAAGAATTACCCGATGGGGTGAGTGAATGGGATTTTAAAATAGGCAGCTGGAACGTGAAAGATTATACTTTCCAAACAGTGCAAAATTCAGGGGAGGGTTTGGTGTCAAAAAATCCGCTGCTGTTTTTCCTGCTTACTTTTGGTCTGGGCATTTTGGGTGGGCTGTTGTACATCTTGCCAAATTTCCAAAGTATTCCCGGTATCAAAAACAACCATGTTTACCATCGTTCACTGACCCGCGGGCTAAAAGTGGGACTGCGCGGTTCTTTTCTGGCGGCAACTGTTATCGGCGTTATCGTATTCGGTTTTTTTTATATGAATGGCGACCTATTCTGGCCCATTACGACTGCTGTTATGGCATTGGTCATTATTGGCTTGGTGTTGTTTTACGAAAAGCAAAAGAAAAATATCGGCGACCGTTCTGCTTCCCCTGACCTGACTGGCTGGCTTGGCGTTTTTACTGGTGTTTATTTGATTGGTTTCTATATTTTGCTCTATTGGTCGCCACAGTATTTGACGCCGTGGATAGTCATGGTTAGCCCAATCAGTGAGGTACTCAGCGGCAATCCCGCTAGCCAATGGTTTTTATATGGACTGTTATATACGGTTATCGTGATTGTGATGGGTGTGCGGATGATCGCCAAATACCGCCATAATAACTACCAAGTTGTACGCACACTTTCAGTCATGTTTTTCCAGACGTGCATTGCATTTATATTACCGGAGATATTGGTAAGGTTAAACCAACCTTATTTCGATTTTAAAAATATATGGCCGCTGGACTATGATTTCTTTTTTGATTGGAACCTGAACACGCTAATGGAGAGCGGCAGCCTTGGCATTTTTATGCTCGTGTGGGGAGTTGTATTGACCGTGATTGGCGTTCCCCTCATCACTTATTTTTTTGGAAAACGTTGGTACTGCTCGTGGGTCTGCGGCTGCGGTGGACTGGCCGAAACGATGGGCGACCCTTTCCGCCAACTTTCTGATAAAAGCCTAAAAGCTTGGAAATACGAACGCTGGATTATCCATAGTGTCCTGGCCTTTGCTGTTGTAATGACAATTTTGGTTCTCTATACCTATTTCACGGGGGCGTATAATGTCCTCTTCCTCAACAGTGATACTGTGCGGACTTGGTATGGTTTCCTCATCGGCAGTGCTTTTGCGGGCGTTGTCGGCACAGGCTTTTATCCACTAATGGGTAATCGGACCTGGTGTCGGTTTGGATGTCCGCTTGCTGCTTATTTGGGATTGGTGCAAAAGTTTAAGTCCCGTTTCCGCATCACCGTTAACGGTGGCCAATGCATATCCTGTGGTAACTGCTCGACCTATTGTGAAATGGGCATTGATGTGCGCCACTATGCCCAACGGGGGCAGGATGTAGTGCGGTCATCTTGCGTTGGCTGTGGCGTATGCGCTGCTGTTTGTCCTCGTGGTGTTTTGCGTTTGGAAAATGCTGGGGAGGATGTTGCAACGAGGACG
Source organism: Saprospiraceae bacterium (assembly GCA_029263015.1). Lineage (GTDB taxonomy): Bacteria > Bacteroidota > Bacteroidia > Chitinophagales > Saprospiraceae > UBA6168. Next base: position 6,475 of record JAJCYI010000033.1, read on the forward strand.
GAGGATTTGAAGGTGATACATATTGCGGAAGGGGAGGTGAGGATTTTGAATTAAACATTCGCAAAGCCCTAAATCTTCTTTAAGATAAACGACGAGTCAACTCCTTTTTATCCGTTTGTTCTTTATAAAATGAGGTTAATTTTTCAATGTACTCATCTAAAAATTCACTATTCACAATATCAAACCAGTAGTATACTGCACCTGAAATATTTCTTTCAAGATATCTACAAAACTTCAATGTGGATATTTCATTTTGCTTTACTTTCCATAATTTAGAATCAATTACTAATACTGGGTGCAATATTATAAATTCTCCCATTTTACCTAAAATATATTCTAACTGCTTTTCTACTGAAAAGTTAACATACTTTTTATTTAGCTGGATTTGGAATTTTAGATCAGAAGAAAACTTACTCCAATTACTTTTGCAAATGCTATCAACAACTGAATTTAATGCCTTTCCAGCCCTCCAAACCACAGAAGCTTCTATATCTTTGACTTTACCAATATTTGTTTCTTGAAAAGAGCCACAAATTTGGATGTCAAAATCCATTGGGTTAACGTAATTGTCAGATCGTTCAAATACAAATTTTTCTGACATTTTTTGGTCTAACTTTCTTTTAATTGAGCCTGACTCATATTTATCCAATTGAGATTTATTTAAAATTTTCGAAATACCTTTCAAATCATTATCCTTCCAATCATTTCCAATCCAAAAGTGATTGTTTTCATATATAGCTTGATCTAAATATTCTGTGAATACAATATGAAAGTCTTTGGCTGATTTACATTCTACTATTATTTTTATTTCAAGACAGATTGATTTTTCTACAATTCCTCCTAGCCAAACCTGTCTCCCTAGTACATCCATCTCTCTTGACTTCTTTGTGTTGTAGTCAAAATATTTTGGAGAATGAATAGGATTCCATTTGAATTTTTTTAGTGTATGGAAAACCTGTAACTCACTATTAAGTAGGTGGAGTTAAATAATCGACACTTTTGACGAGGTTATTTTTTCGTCAGACAAGGCAAAAAAAAATAGCATAGCCATAGCTACGGTCATTTTTTTTAACATAGTATGGCGGAAAAAGAGGCCGCCAAAAGTGTCGATTATTTGAGTTCACCTACTTAAGCGAAGCTACTGCCAATCCATTTAAGAGTTTCTCTTTTAAATTATTATTTGACGACATTAATTATGGCTTTTCATGATGAATGCTAAACCCGACAAACTCCTCAAAATTATCCCTGCTAATTACCTCCGTTTCCGAATTCGGATAAGCCTTTAAAAAAGTAGCGGGAATACGGCCTTTTCTTTTAGGGTTCCATTTGAATTCAAATGCTGACATTCTTCCGCCGCTTTCTTCGATATAGTCAATTTCCTGTTGGGCCGTTGTCCGCCAAAAATACGCGTTGTAATAATGCTCTGAATAGGTATTGTTTTTCATCCTTTCCACAATCAGGAAATTTTCCCATAACGCCCCAATATCTTGCCTGGCTTCGACGGTATTAAAATTTTTTATAATGGAGTTCCTGATTCCATTGTCGTAAAAATAAATCTTCTTGCCTTTCTTTATTTCATTCCGCACATTGCGGCTCAGAGAAGACAACCTGAAAACAACATAGCTTTTTTCCAGCAGGTCAATATATTTTTCCACTGTGGTTGGGTCTGCGCCAATCAATTCACCTATTTCTGTGTATTTGATTTCATTGCCGACCTGAAGGGCGAGTGCTTGCAATAGTTTTACGATCAGGGAAGGTTTTTTTACTTGATCCAGCGTCAAGAGGTCCTTGTACATCAAGCCATCGGCCAGGTCATTCAGTATTTTCTGTGAAATGCCCGTTTCATTCGTTTTGACAACTTCTGGATAATATCCATAAACGAGCCTGTGTTCCAATAAAGATCTTTCTTTCAACAGGCCATGATGACTGACCATTTCAATGAAAGAAAGAGGGTAAAGCGGGTATTCAAATTTCCGGCCTACCAATGATTCTTTTGTTTCAGAAGCAATATCGAGTGAGGAAGAGCCGGTGACAATCAGTTGAATGTTTTTGAAATGGTCGGTTATCAATTTCAGCATTAGCCCAGCGTTGTGCAATCGTTGAGCTTCGTCAATCACCACGATCTGGTTGTTTGAAAGTATGGCTTCCAATCGGGCAAGGGATACATCTTTCAATTGGTTTCTCGTCTCGGGATCATCGCCAGTTAGCCAGAGGGTGTTTTCACCTCTCCCATCTACAATTTGTTTGGCCAAAGTTGTTTTTCCGACTTGCCTTGGGCCAATGATAATGATGGCTTTTCCTTTACCTATCCATTCAAGGATTTTACCTTCTTGTGTTCTGGAAATCATTTTTTAAGCGAAAGTATAATAAAAACAGATTCAAATCTAAAATAACTATGATTATTTCGGATTTGAATCTGTTTTAACCATGTTTTCCGAAAACCCTTATCGCTTCGGTTTATACTTTGAGCCATCCATGATTGCCTGTGCATCCCTCATTCTGATCAATTCTTGCAAAGTCGTTTCTGGGTTTCTTTTCATATAAGCCTTCACGATCTGCCAGCCGAGCCAATTGGCGGTGCGCCCAGGTGCGCCATCTGGCATGCCGGGGGAGTTGGGACTGTACTCGATGTACTTTCTGAACTTGCCCATTTCACCAGAATATAACAGGTCTTCAGAGATGAAATAAGCCCAGACGTTTGCCTCATTATTATTTACCCAATCGACCTGTCGTTGGGTAAATTCCAATCTGATGCTATCCGGCGTGAGTGGCAATAGTTGGTCGAGCAGGTAAAGTTCTTTGCCATTGTGTACCATGTAGTCCAACAGCTTGTTGCCCTTTGCACCTCCCAACAGGTCTTGCACGAGCATCTTCATGGATTTCATGACGATGTGGTCTTTGTTGAACGACCGGGTAAGGTATTGGGAAAAGTTAGGATTGGCAGGGTTGAAAACTTGGTATGGATATCCTTCTCCAAGGTAAAAGTCGAGGCCGATACCAATCGAATTGTCACCGTATAAAAAGCCGCCAATAGTGTATTCCGAAACATAAGTCACCACCTCACCAGAGAGAGGCTGGAGGGGGAAATAGTATTTGTAAAATTTGAATGCTTGTCCAAAATCCTTTTTTATACCAATGAGGTCAGGAAAAACAATTTGGCAGGTATCGTACAGTTTCCGCACATTTGGATGGGCGATAAATCCACGGACATATTCGGCATGGCCTCCCGGTGCGATCCTTGGATCTTTTGAACCGAGAACCTGGCCAAAGAATATTTCAGCAAATTCGCCATAACGGGTTTCTAATTGTGGCAAACCTTTAGCCATGTCATTGGTGTCAAGTGCAAAAAGAGCTTGATCGAAACGCTTCAAATCTACTGGCACCTCAATGCTTGAAACGTCTGGAATATCTTTAACTTCGCCGCTCTGACAAGCGTAAATGGAAATTAGGGTTAGAAAAAAAAGAAATGAAGTGTTTTTTGCGTTCATGCTTTTGCTTGTTAGCCATTAATTGTTGGACGTTAGCTAAATGCAAAAAAGCCTAAAGCCAACAGCCATTATTCAACCAAAAACAAAAATAGATGAAAAAAATTGTTGCGATAGTTGCATTTTTCATATTGACACAAGCTGCCATGCTCTCGCAAGGTGGCGATTTGCAATTGGGGTTTCAGATCAGCCCGATGTTCTCTATCATGTCAACAGATGACAACACCATCAATAGCAACGGGACCAACCTCGGCCTGAAATTGGGGATGAGGGGGGAATTTTATTTTCGTGAGAACTATGCTTTTATTGCTGGGCTGGGCTTCTCATTCAATACAGGTGGTACGCTTCGCCACGAAAAATTTAGTGATACTTGGCAGAGATCTGATCTGCCAGCCGGTGTTCTTCGACCATTTTCAGCGAATACAGAATTGAAATATAGCCTTCAATATGTGGAAATCCCGTTTGGACTAAAGTTCAAAACCAAAGAATTTGGTTATTTCCGCTATTATGCAGAAATGCCTGTGTTTACTTTAGGTTTCAAATCGCAGGCACGTGGGGCAATCTCCTCTCCCAATGTGAATAAGGATAAAATAGACATCAAAAAAGAGGTGTTGCCGCTTGCTTTTTCCTGGGGGCTTGGCGTTGGCGTTGAGTATTCTGTGGGTGAAGGGACGGCTCTTGTTGGTGGTATTTCTTATCAACGACAGTTTACCGATGCGACCAAAAACTACAAACCAGATGTGGATTCAAAAGCAGTGATCACGAATATTATCATCCGCATAGGAGTGATGTTTTAAAAAACAAAGTCGTGAGTTGTTGAGTTATGAGTTATTGAGCTGAAACACTTTAACTCGCAACTCGCAACTCGCAACTCGCAACTCAACAGCTTAACAACTTTCAACTCCCCCTGCATGGATCAAGATAAGCTTACCAAATACTGGGATCAATTTATAGATTATTGTGTCACGTTTGCCCCCAAATTATTGATGGCGGGCATTGTCCTTTTTGTGGGGTTCTGGATCGTGAAAAAAGTTGTTACCATTTTTCAGATTACACTCGAAAAAGCAAAACTCAGCCAAGAGATAAGAGGGTTTTCCCTTTCGTTTGTAGGGATGACTTTGAAAATTGGCATCGTGCTTTTTGCGGCGAGTTTTCTTGGATTTCAGATGACCTCCATCGTTGGCATCTTGGCAGCGGCGAGTTTTGCTGTTGCATTTGCTTTGCAGGGAAGTTTGGCCAATTTGGCATCGGGCATTCTCATCATGGTTTTCCGGCCTTATAAAATTGGCGATATGGTAGAAGTGAATGGGAAATTTGGAAAGGTTGATGACATTAAAATCTTCAGCACAGTCATTTCCACTCCAGGATTAAAAACGCTGATTATCCCGAATGGGAAAATAATGGAAAATACCATTATCAATTTCTCAGAAAAAGGGGCGATCAGGTTGGAGTTGAATATAACCATGCCTTATGAGGAGAGTTACCCAAAAGTGAAAGAAATCATCCTATCTACCCTAAGATCAATACCCTTGGTTTTGGACGATCCTGAGCCACAGGTCGGTATCGAAAACTTTGATAGCCACAATATTATCCTCGCTGTCCGGCCATTTGTTTTGCCCGATAATTATTGGGAAGGGATTTTTGAAACCCATCAGGAAATAAAAGCAGCGTTCAGTAAAAACAATATTAAAGTGGCTTATTCAGAAGGCGTGGAAATCGGGCCGATCGGGAATTGATTGTTTAGCTCCAGATACTTAGCTGCTAAAGTGCCCAACCGTTTCCACAATGAAACATCTCTTCCATGGCACTTATTTCAAAGTTCAGAAAAAAATTGAAGGAAGCCGATGACCTCGGCTTCGGTACTAAAATTACCGGTGAAAGTTATCGCCTGATGGAAAAGAATGGGAAGTACAATGTGCAGACCATTGGAAAACGGCCTGCACTAATTTTACCTGATTTCTGACCCCTGACTCCTATTACTTCACCTATGCAAATTTGCCTCGCTACTTCCTTTTAGCATTATTCCTTGTTTTTTCATCGTAACACCATTGCGGATAATGTCAACTGAAATGGCATCACCAGGACGGAATCGGGCGACTTGTTCCTGTAGTTCAGGAACAGTGTTGGTCTTATGGCCATTCACGGCTACAATAACGTCGTTCATTCTTAAGTCAGCGTCTTCTGCACTGCTGCCATCATCCACTCGCCGCACCAAAATGCCAGCAACTTCAGTGAGTTCCAAATCGGCAGCTATTTCCTCATTGACATCGAGGATGCGAATGCCAAGAAAGGCACGTCTTACTTCACCGTATTCTTTGAGGTCGCGGATTATCTTTTTAACCAAGTTGGCGGGGATGGCAAATGAATAACCTTCGTAACCACCTGATTCACTCATAATAGCAGAATTGATCCCAACAAGTTCACCTTTCATGTTGACGAGCGCACCGCCACTGTTGCCGGGGTTGACCACGGCATCTGTCTGGATGAAACTCTCAATGGCATAAAGCCCTTGCAGGATGTTTATGTTGCGGCCTTTTGCACTGACAATGCCTGCGGTCACAGTTGAGGTCAAATTGAAAGGGTTGCCAACGGCAAGTACCCATTGGCCCACGTCCACTTTATCGGAGTCCGCATATCGAAGAGTCGGCAGGTTTTTTTCGTCAATTTTCAAAAGAGCGAGGTCAGTGGTTGGGTCCTTGCCGATCACTTTAGCCCGGTAGGTATGTTTATTTGACAAAGTCACTTCGACCCTGCCCCCACTATCTACTACGTGGTTGTTGGTGATGATATAGCCACTGCGAGAAATGATGACCCCAGAACCACCAGATACAGGTTCATAGCCATTTAAACTTTTAACGGTGATGTTGACCACGGCCTCCGTCACCAGTTTGGATGTTTCCACAAAATTCTGTGGCACATAATAATCCGTTGATGGTTTTACATTGGTGGGTTCTTGTTTGAGTCCAGTAAAATGAACTTCAGGGGTTGCAGGTTTTTTTTCAGAAGTAATGTCTTTTTTAAGGTAGTTGAAAAGTAATAGCGTCAAGGCGGTGTTGAAGAGTAAAGTGGCCACAAGGGCCCATCCAGACTTTTTCATAAGCTTTTTAAATTTACGGGTGATTAAAAATTGGTTCGTTCTGTTTCCAGTAATGTAAAGTATGGACAGAACAATTGGTTCAATGAAGTATAAATGGGTTTTTCAAGAAAAAATTTGGTCTGACTTAGTTTTAACGAAAGCAATAGCGGAATTATCTATAAAGCAGCCAATTTTTTTTGAGAAATGGTGGCTAATGGCAGACGAACGGCATTTAAGTAGTGCTTTGACTAATTTAATTGAGTGTATCTTAAGTGTTTGAAAAACATTTGATAGGAGGTGTGCGTTCTCTTTCTGCAAAAATTAGCGAATATTCGCTAAATAATCAGGCATAAATATTGCCTCTTTGCAAAAACAGGTTTAAGTTTGTCAGCGAATATTCGCTAAATTTTGCAAAAATTAACATTCAATAAATTATTTAGCCATGGGAGACACAGCAACTAAAACCTCCGTCCTGAAAGGAGGTGAATTTATTATCAATGATGCCTACGCAGAAGATATTTTCATTCCTGAAAATTTTACTGAAGAACACCGCATGGTGGAGCAGATGGTCAAGGATTTTATCAAAGAGTCTGGAGAAAAAGCTGCTAAAATAGAATATCAAGTGGAATTGATGGAGAAGGCCGGAGAGCTTGGCCTGCTCGGTTCGCACACCCCGGAAGAATACGGCGGGATGCTGATGGACACGAATACCAATACCGTTATTTATGAAGCCTTGGGCGGGTTTGGTGGTGGTTTTACAACAACGATTGCTGCCCATACAGGTATTGGGACGTTACCTATCTTATATTATGGTACAGAAGAACAGCGCAAGCATTATCTGCCCAAATTGGCTTCAGGCGAATGGAAAGCATCGTACTGTCTCACCGAACCTGGTTCCGGTTCTGATGCACTTGCCGCTAAGACCCGTGCTGACCTGACGGACGATGGCAAACATTACATCATCAATGGTCAGAAGATGTGGATTACAAATGCAGGATTCGCAGATGTTTTCATCGTTTTTGCCCAAATAGATGGTGATAAATTTACAGGGTTCATCCTCGAAAAAGGCATGCCGGGACTAACCCTTGGGGCCGAAGAGGAGAAGCTGGGTATTAAAGGATCGTCCACCCGCCAAGTGTTTTTTGAAAATGTAAAAGTACCCGTTGGTAATGTTTTGGGTAAAATAGGAAAAGGCCATCACATTGCTTTCAACGTCCTCAATGTTGGGCGTTACAAGCTGGGTGTACTGAGCCTCGGCGGTGCAAAAGCTGGTATCACGACAGGCGTGAAATATGCCAATGAGCGCCACCAGTTCAAAGTACCTATTTCGAGCTTCGGTGCGATCAAATATAAATTGGCTGAAATGGCTATCAGGACTTTTGCTTTGGAAAGTATGGTGTACCGCATATCTGATCTCATGCAGGACAAACAGTATGTTTTGATGAAAGAAGGGATGTCCTATGCCGAAGCCAAGTTGGATGCTGCTGAAGAATACGCTATTGAATGTGCTATCACAAAAGTGTATGGCTCTGAAGTGACTGACTATGTGGTAGATGAGGTGGTTCAAATACATGGGGGAAATGGTTTTTCTGAAGAATACAAAGCCGCTCGGGCGTACCGTGATGCCCGAATCAATCGTATATATGAGGGCACCAACGAGATCAACCGGATGCTCATGGTCTCACAATTATTGAAACGGGCGATGAAAGGAAATTTGGACATCGTTGGCCCAGCTTGGGAGGTGCAAAAAGAACTGGCATCCATGCCATCTTTTGAGCGGCCCAGTGGCACTTATGGTGAGGAACAAAAGGCATTAAAGGATTTTAAAAAAACCATCCTCATGGTGGCTGGTGCAGCTGCCAAAATGCAGATGGATGGCCTCTTGAACCTTAAAGAAGAGCAGGAAATCTTGATGAATGTTGCCGACATGATGATCGATACCTACCTCGCAGAGTCCACTTTGTTGCGGGTGGAGAAATTGTCGGGAATGTCTTCCAAAAAATACGGCCAGGAAGTTTACGATGCTCTCTTAAGGGTGTTCTTTACCGACGCTACGGACCGTATTCAGAAAAATGCCAAGGATGCACTGGTCTCATTTGCCGAAGGCGATTTGCTGAAAACACTGTTGATGGGCCTGAGACGGTTTGGAAAATATCCGCCAACCAATGTGAAAAACGCCCGGCGACTGATTGCTGATAAGTTGATCGAGGCCGATGAATATTGTTTTTGAGAAATACTTATGTAGTGATTCGTGAGTAGTTGATTAGTGATTGATTCGCCAAAATATTGATAATCAATTGTTTGTCCGAAAATATATTGCCAATCAACAACTATTTACACCACTAGAGGAAATAAAAAAAGCCTTGAGGAATTGTTCCTTGAGGCTTTTTTTATTGACGTCGAACAATTAACAACCAATAACCAATTCATACCTTTGCGCCATGCCAAGGATTATGGGTATTGATTACGGTACGAAGCGCACCGGCATTGCGGTGACCGACCCGTTGCAAATTATCGCATCGGGTCTGACAACCATCCCGACCAATGAAGTTTTCGACTTCCTTGGAAGTTATTTCGAGGAAGAAGAAGTCGAAAAAATAGTAGTCGGCGAACCAATGCATGCCGATGGCAACCCTTCTCAGATTGCTCATTTAGTGGTCGGGTTTGCCCGAAAACTCAAAAAGCAGTTCCCAGGGGTCGAAGTCGTGATGCACGACGAAAGAGGGACTTCGGTTGCGGCAAAAGAGATTATTGTGCAAAGTGGGATACGCCAAAAAAAGCGCCGTGACAAATCGCTCGTCGATAAGATCGCTGCTGCCCTGATCCTTGAAGATTATATGAATAATTTTAGTGATTGGTAATCTCTGACCCTGGCAGGCCACAGATTGTTGAACACGACTAATTACAACATGATTTTACCGATATATGCTTACGGGCAACCCGTTTTAAAAAAAGTCGCACAAGATATTGATAAGGATTATCCTGACCTGAAAGGACTCATCAACAATATGAAGGAGACCATGCACAATGCCGAGGGAGTTGGCTTGGCCGCTCCACAGATTGGCCTTTCGATCCGCTTGTTTTTAGTGGATACGCTGACTTCACAGGAAAAGGATAAAGAGGAAGATGGCAAAGAGCCAGAGTATCAGGGCATTAGGAAGGTTTTTATAAATGCCGAAATGATTGAAGAGACGGGCAAGGACAATACTTTTGAGGAAGGCTGCCTCAGCATCCCTGACATCACTGGTGATGTGGACCGACTTGACACGATCAAAATCAGATACCTTGACGAAGATTTTGTAGAATACGTAGAGGTCTTTGATGGTACCAATGCCCGCGTAATTCAGCACGAATATGACCATCTTGAAGGTATTCTTTTTACCGAGAAACTCAAGCCCTTGAAAAAGCGAATGCTGAAGAGGAAGCTGGAGAATATTAAAAAGGGAGTGGTGGAAAAGAAGTACAAAATGAAGTTTGTTATAGCAAGGAGATGAGCGTATGCTGACTTCCAATCATTTGAGCACCCATCAATAAAAGTATGTCTATAATTGGTTTTCAGGAAAAAGAAATTATAGACATACCTTATCTGCCAACCATGAAATTCCGCACCCAAATTCCTGCTGAACGATCAGGGGTGGCAATCTCCCACCAGCACCCTATTCTATGTCTTGGGTCTTGTTTTGCGGAGCATATCGGAATGAGGTTGAAACAGTTCAAGTTCCCGGTTTTGGTCAATCCATTTGGCATTATTTACAATCCGGTTTCCATAGTAGAAGGAATGGAAAAGGTGCTGTCTGGCAATGATTTTACAGAAAATAACCTATTCGAAAACCATGGGCTTTGGCACAGCTATGCCCACCACGGCAAATTTTCCCATCCTAATAAACTGACTGCGTTAGAAAATATGAACCGCTCTCTTGCCGAGGTCCGTCTTTTTATTGAGAAAACAAATCGCCTCATACTTACCCTCGGCACCGCCAATGTTTTTGTTTTAAAAGAAAATAATACAGTCGTTGCCAATTGTCACAAAATGCCTGGCCATATATTTGACCGCCGCCGCTTGTCAGTGGAGGAAGTGGCAGTGCCGATCATTTCCATTTTACAAAAACTAAAAGCCAAGACGCCAGATTTGGAAGTAGTCGTTACGGTCAGCCCAGTGCGGCATTTGAGGGACGGTTTGGTGGAAAACCAACGGAGTAAGGCGACTTTAGTGCTTGGATTGGAATCGGTTTGTCAGGCATTGTCTTTTGTACATTATTTTCCTTCTTATGAAATAATGCTGGATGACCTGCGGGATTACCGATTTTATGAAAATGACCTCTCGCACCCCAATGAAATGGCCATTGATTATATTTGGGAATATTTTGAGAATGCTTTTTTTAATGAAAAAACAAAGACGCTGAGCCAGCAGGTAGCACAAGTCGTAGCGGCGGCAGAACATCGTGCGTTTCACCCAGCATCAACAGCACACCAGGCCTTTTTGCGAAAGCAGATAGCGGTAATTGAGAAGCTTGAAGAAGCTCATTTAGGGTTGGATTTTACAAAGGAAAAAGGGCTGTTCGAAAAGGGGCTGCTCCCGTGAATTAATCTATGATTTCCTAAATTTCAGTAAACAAAGGGCGAGACTCATGCCAGTACACTTGGCAGGTTCAGGGCGAATTTCGGAAATCTTGGCACTTGCTTCTCTGGGAGATTTTCGAAATTGCCTGTGGGCAGTAGCTTGAAATGTGCAGTGGTCTTTTTCAAATTGTCAGAAATTTCAGAAATCATAAAAACCGGAGTGCCAAATACCTCGTCTCAAGTGCTTCGTTCCCAGCATCATTGAATAAGTAGAAAATAAAAACGGTACCTTGGCCTTCCTTGCACAATGCTGTCAGCCGGCAGTTCTTTTTATCCGAAAAAGCTTCTTTTGGTGTGAAAAAATAAGTCATGCCCCAGTCGGCATTGAAGTCTTGGAGCAGGGTTTCTTTCGCAGGCTGGATGGCAGAAATAACGGCCTCGTCAGCATTGGTAGCCACGTTGGAAAGCGTCGCAAAAGTGCTGACATGAGGGTTTACCGAATTTGGGTTGTCCTCATTCCAAGGGATGACAAAATACCGGATGTCCATATCTTCCTTGGAAGAACGGATCGCAAAATGGCAGTCTTGGAATTCATTCTTGGCAGGCCGGTAGTCCTTGTAACCTGCGTCGAGTGGTTCAAAAAATTCCAGCCTGGCTTTTCCCAATAACTGGTAAAAATGCGGTGGAATATCTATCTTTTGTGAAATGACGGAATGCGCCAGCAACAGAAGTGCGATGGCGGGTAGGAATACTTTTTTCATAGCCGAGTGGATTTGAATAATGGATAATAAGTAATGAATAACCATTAATGACAGGGTTTTTCGTTACTCGTTGTTCATTACTCATTAAAATCACGCGTCCACATTTGCATATTTTGCATTCGCTTCAATGAATGCACGGCGTGGTGGAACGTCTTCGCCCATGAGCATGGAGAAAATGCGGTCAGCTTCGGTGCCGTCTTCAATGGTGACTCTGCGGAGTATCCGAGTGACTGGGTCCATGGTGGTTTCCCAAAGTTGCTCAGCGTTCATTTCACCAAGACCCTTGTACCGCTGTATCTTTACGGAATTATCGTTCTCGCCGTTTGAGTAGGCATCGACTGCGACTTTTCGCTCTTCATCATTCCAGCAATACTGGAATTGTTTGCCTTTTTTTACCATGTAGAGCGGCGGAGCGGCAATGTAAATATAGCCCTGCTCAATGAGTGGCTTCATGTAACGGAAAAAGAAAGTAAGGATCAATGTGGTGATGTGGCTGCCGTCAATATCGGCATCACACATGATGACCACTTTGTGGTAGCGTAGTTTTTCAGTATTCAAAATCCGCTCGCCTTCGTCGTTTTCGACGATGCTGACGCCGAGGGCTGTGAATATATTTTTAATCTCTTCGTTTTCGTAAATCTTATGCTCCATTGCTTTTTCCACATTCAGAATCTTACCTCTGAGCGGCAGGATGGCCTGGATGAATCGATCCCGCCCTTGTTTGGCTGTGCCACCTGCCGAGTCTCCCTCGACAAGGAAGATTTCACTATCCTCTGGTTTGCGGGAAGAACAATCGGCCAATTTGCCAGGGAGGCCGCTTCCGGTGAGGGCATTTTTGCGCTGCACCATTTCACGGGCTTTCCGTGCCGCTTGCCTGGCCGTGGCAGCGAGGATGACTTTTTCTAAAATCCTTTTTGCCGCTCCTGCATTCTCTTCAACATAAACATTGAGTGCCTCACCAACTGCACGGGACACGATGCCCGTTATCTCTGAGTTTCCAAGTTCACTTTTGGTCTGGCCTTTGAACTGTGGCTCAGGTACTTTTACTGAAACGATGGCAGTCAAGCCTTCCCGGAAATCATCGCTGGTAATGGTGACTTTGTTTTTCACTTTGGCCAATACGCCTGACTTCTCACCGTATTGATTGAGGACTCGGCTAACGGCACGCCGGAAACCGTTGACGTGCGTACCCCCTTCTACAGTTTTAATATTATTGACGTAAGAAAATATATGTTCAGAATAAGAGGTGTTGTACTGCAAGGCAACCTCTACTTCCACATTGTCTTCTTTTCCGATAACGTGGATAGGGTGCTCGATCAGTTTTTGGCGGCTCTCGTCGAGGTATAAGACGAACTCTTTCAGTCCGCCTTCTGAATAAAAAGATTCCGTTTTAAAATCGCCGTTTTCATCTACTTCCCGTTCATCAGTGAGGGTGAGTGTCAGACCACTGTTCAGGTACGACATCTCCCTCGTGCGGGTAGCAAGGGTGTTGTAATTGTAAATAAGGGAATCGAAAATTTCTACATCTGGTGTAAAGGTGACCACGGTGCCACGGATATCAGTCTCGCCGATTTCCCTTACATCGTAAAGTGGTTTGCCCTGCTTGTATTCCTGTTCGTATTTTTTGCCATCCCTGTGTACTTCGGCACGTAGGTGCAAGGAAAGAGCGTTCACACAAGAAACACCAACACCGTGCAGGCCACCTGATACTTTGTAGGTGTCTTTGTCAAACTTGCCACCAGCATGGAGTACCGTCATGACGACCTCAAGGGCTGATTTTTTCAGCTTCTTGTGCATGTCCACTGGAATGCCTCGGCCATTGTCTTTTACCGTGATGGAATTGTCCTTATGGATAATCGTATGAATCTCTGAGCAGAAGCCTGCCAAATGCTCATCTATTGAGTTGTCGATCACCTCCCAGACCAAGTGGTGGAGGCCCTTTACATCAGTCGTTCCAATATACATCGCAGGGCGCTTTCGCACTGCTTCCAAACCTTCCAATGCCGTAATATTTCCAGCATCATAATTGCCGTTTTTTGGCATTGCTGCATCGTCTTTCATTTCTTCATTTTTCATGGCGCAAAGGTACGAAATGGAAGGGGGAATGGGTAGTTTTCATGACAGTGCAAGGGGATTGGGTTTTCTAAAAAAAGAATGGAGTTTAGTGGCTGCGGAAGTGATGTTAAACTGGGGGTGGAAAGGGCTGTGGGGTAGGTACATTTTGGGGGAATCGACAGGAGAAGAACACGCTTTTCCTTCATAAATACTTACCCAGATCCTCCATAATGTCAAATACCACCTTCCGGCAATAATCTTCCAACTCCTCCTCTGTCTCAAAAAGTTTGGAGTCTAATTCCTCCTCGGTAAGTAATTCAATGATCTCCTGCAGTATCTTTTCTTTTACAGCTTTGTCGGATATCCTGTCAGGTATGGAGTCACCGTACTGTTTTATGATAAGGCCCACCGTTAAATTGATAACAACTCCATCAATCAGATCAGTAGGCAACATGCCGGCAGTTAGGATATCGGCGATTTCCATTTGCTCCTTTTCAGTAAGGTCTTCTATGGCAGCAAGGTTTAAAACGGAAAAGGGTTTAAAATCTTTATCCAATAAAAATCCGACTCCACCGGTCAGTATGATTTTGCCGATCATAAATGTGACCATCGGCTTCCAATCTCCAGGATAGAACTCCCTCTGTTGTGTATCCCCTTCCATCTCCCACATTTCACCAATGGCGGATTCAAGATCTGTCATCAAGTCATCTAAAAAATCTTCATCGTAAGCTTCCTCCAGTTCATCAAATTCCCCATCAAGCATATCCCCAATGAGGCTGGCTACCACTACGTGAAGCATATAATCCAACCGTTGTTCTTCCGAGAAAGATTGAGCCTTGATATCAATTGCTGCCTGGGGTAAAAGTTCTTCCCGCCAGTTTGAGGCAGGACCAAATTCAAGGTCGTCGTCAGGCCCAGGTATTTGGGTAAGAAAATGGAAATTACCTTGTCCCAGTTTTTTTTCCAGTTTGGCTATGATTGCAGGGGCGTTGTCATCAGGGCCATCGACGTAAAATGGCATGCCATCCTTGCCAAATTCAGTCTCCACGAACTCAACGTCTTCCACATCGGGCAGGATGTACTCAGTCACCTCAAAACCTTTGTGCGGTTCAAAGCCAATGTCCTCGGCATATTCGATGGCACCGTAAATGAGGTTGAAAGCATGGTTGGGGTCACAGGTTTCAGCGCTGACGGCTCCGAATTGTTGTTCGTTCATGCTCTCGATTGTTTCTTCGTAATCATTAATGGTCATGTCATGTCGGAAGAAAGTATCTTTCAGTCCGAGGCACCAAGTATCCACAAGGTAAAACCCGACGATGAGGTCTCCATTGGGCTTTTTCCGGGCAACGATGATGTCATACTTTCCGCCCTCAGCGCCTGCATTGGTGATTCGACATTCGTGAATGGGGTAGCTGCGGGCTTTCTTTTTGACAAGTACTGATGGCTTGAGGCTGAAGGTCAGTCTTCCCGTGTTTTTCTTTTTCCTTTTTTTTGACATGGTGGCTATTTTTACGAAAAACAAAGTTGGGAAAATTTATCTGGAGAAGACCCATTCCCTGATTAATTTGTTTTCATAAGTAGTCGAGTTTAAATATTTTCCAGTTTTTGTCGAGCTTATTTTTCTGAAGTACAAGGCAAAAAAAGTGAACATAGTGGAGCTACGCAAACTTTTTTTAACGCAGTAATTCAGATAAAGAAGCCGAGAAAAGCGGAAGTTATTTAAACTCGACTACTTATATCTGCAACCATAAATAAAATTACCCATGCCATCCACCGTTCCCATTTTTAAAGGCAAAAACCCAATTCTCCCAGGGGCAGAATTTATTTCCGATCCCTATAAATTTTCATTGGGCCCAGGCCGTAGTTTCGGTGATTTTTTTCAGATACCGTTTTTCTTCAGGAAAATATTTTTTACCACAAATTTGGAGGTGATAAAACATGTGCTGCAAACCCACCAAAAGAAATATGTAAAAAGCATCGCTTACCGCAACTTGAAATTGGCATTGGGCAACGGCCTCATCACCAGCGAAGGTGAAACCTGGCGGCGAAACCGCAAACTGGCACAGCCTGCGTTTTATAAAACCCAGCTCGAAGGACTGTACCAAGCCATGACAGGAGTTGCCGAGCGCTATTGCCAGGATTTAACCGAAAGAATAAAAACAAATGTCACGTTGGAAATCACGGAAGAAATGATGTCCGTGACCGCGGATATTGTGCTAAAGGCATTGTTTAGTTCTGAAAACCCAGCAGCCATTTCAGAAATGTACCGAATCATGGTGGATTCGCAGGAATACATAATGATGCGCACGATTGCTCCCTATCTTACACCGTTCAGCTATATAAATGGTAAACACCGACGTTTCCGAAAGGACATGGATTGGTTTGATGGTCACCTTTACAATTTGATAAATGAAAGAAGAAAGGAAAGCGGTCCAGCGAACGATCTTCTCTCAATGTTGCTGCACGCCAGATATGAGGATACGGGCGAACCGATGAGCGACCAACAACTACGTGACGAGGCAATTACCCTTTTCGCCGCTGGCCACGAAACGTCCTCTAATGGACTTTCTTGGACTCTTTATTTGCTCACGCAACATCCAGAAATTATGCAAAAGCTGAGAATGGAAGTGGACAGGGTGTTGGGTGACCGAACGCCATCATTTGAAGATTTGCGTAAGCTCACTTATACCATGCAGGTGATCCAAGAAAGCATGAGGCTGTACCCTCCGGCATTTGCTGTGGGGCGTGAGCCATTGGAGGATGACGAAATCCTCGGCGTGAAAATTCCAAAAGGTTCGGCTGTTTTCATTAGCATCAGTGGATTGCACCGCGATCCCAAGTATTGGGAGCGGCCAGATGAATTTTATCCAACTCATTTCGACACAGAAAATGAAAGAAATAGGCCACGCATGGCCTATATGCCATTTGGTGCTGGCCCTCGGATGTGTATTGGCAACCATTTTGCATTGATGGAGATGCAATTGCTGCTGGCCATGTTGGTCCGCCAGTTCGACCTAGAGTTGGTGACCAACCGACCAGTTGTTGCACAACCGCTCATAACATTGAAACCCAAACACGGAATCAAGATGCGGATACATCCCAGAAAGATACCAGCTTACATGGGCATTGAGTAATAGGGTTTTTGAATTTTGAATATAAAATATTGATAATAATATCCATATTTAAACCTCACGTTAGTAGCTTCTTTTCAACAATAAGCAAGCACATCACAAACATTTTCGGCAAACACTTTGATGGTCATGGACTTTTAAAATAGTCTTAAGGTCTATTGCATTCTCCTCCCTTTGCAAGGATCCTGATCTACAATTTGATATCGTTTCCCACCCCCTCGTTTACCGATTTACTACTGAAATATTCCACTGGAATAAAGCTGATCGCTATGTACCTGCTTTTATTAAAAGTGAGGAGCGAAAAGATTTTGCCTTTGGTTTTCAAAAGAAACAAACCTTGTCCGATCATGAGAACCATGAAAAAATTATTGACTTCTATTTTCTTTTTGCTGGCTTTTACTTCCTTGTTTTCACAAATAAAATACAAGATAGAAGTGCTGCCTGATGGAGAGACGTATCTCGTTTCGTTTGTTTCGAGTGAAACATACAATGCACCATTGAACAAAGTTGCTTCTGGACAGATCACTATCCGGATGCCTCATGGGGTAGGGGTCAATAGCTTCCAAGTGACAGACCTGACAATGGAGACCCCAGGTGCCGAATGGCAAGCGGCCGATGTGGTAAATGCGCCTCCGGAAGCACCATCCTTCGATTATGTTTCTTTTGGTCTGATAACGGCGGGAACAGATGTCTATGACTTTCAGACTGGTGTGGAAATACCTGTTTTTTCTTTTAAAAATGGCGCTGATTTTTGTGCGGACAGCATTGAGATAATCAGGAATAATGAAGACCCTTTTTCCCCTCCAAATTCGCTTGGGGCGAATGTGGGCAATACCATTGTTGTGTTGGGAGCTGGTTTTGTAAATGCATTTTCTGGTACGATCGGCACGGGTGTGGTGCCCTGCACACCAGGCACCTTATGTACCGATGAAACGGTGATCCCAGTAGCGGGCTGCGAGAGCTTGGTTTATCAGGGGCTGACCTTTACACAAGATACAGTCATTGACCTTCACTATACTTCTTCTACTGGTTGCGATAGCGTGTTCCTGGCCCAAATTACCATTGAGGAAGCCTTGTTTACCATGGTAGATACCTTTATTTGCGAAGGTGAAATATTTAAAGGAATTGAAATTTTACAGGAGGAAGAAATCATGGAGACTTTCACCAGTAGCAATGGTTGCGACAGTACGGTGACTTACCACATCACCGTTTTACAACCTACTTCTTCCAATAGCGATATGACAGTACTGGCTGGTCAATTGGTCAATGGTATCCAGGTCTTTTCGGACACCACTGTTATTGCTACTTTGGTAAATGAGGTTGGATGCGATAGTATTGCCACCGTTGATGTGACAATTTTCAATATCCCGACCTCCACGGTCAATGCAGAACTTTGTCTGGGTGAGAGTTACGACGGTATTTTTTTCATCCAGGATTCAAGTTATGTGGACACTTTGGTCAGCGTGACTGGGTTTGATAGCCTAGTAGTTACTAATGTTTCTGTTTTCGACACCTATTTCATTTCAAACAATGTTTTCCTGTGCGAAGGCGAAATTTTTAATGGTGTCCCGTATTTCACGGACACCAGTTTTTCAGAAGATTTGATGACTGTGCAAGGTTGTGACAGTGTCATTACCACCAATATTTTAGTACTAGTTCCCGAAATAATTCCGGTGGATACAGCCATTTGTTTTGGCGAAACCTTTTTGGGCATCCTGTACCAGGAGGACACAGTTTTTACTGAAACAATCATTTCGGGTAATGGCTGCGACAGCCTTATCCTCCAGACCAATCTACATGTAACCCCCGCAGTAAATGCCATTATTGATGGGGATACCGAAATATGCTCAGGAGATACCACGACCCTTACCGCCTTGGGAGGCATCAGTTATCTATGGAGCACGGGCATCAATTCCAATAGCATTGTGGTAAGTGGAGCGACAACAGTTTCTGTCACTGTGACCAACGCTGGCGGATGTGAAGATATCGCATCGGCGATCATATTGGAATCTGGTTTGTCTGCACAAGCAAATGTTGTGAATCCAAGGTGCAATGGTGATTTAAGTGGTTCGATCAATTTCACGGAAGTGAGTGGAGGGTTTGAGCCTTATGTATATTCCATTGATGGTGGTAATTTTTTTACTACTGAGGCTGAATTTGAAAACCTCTCGCCCGGTGAATTTTCATTGGAGGTGATGGATGCATTTGGGTGCTATTGGCAAGAAATCGTAGAGATGACGGTTCCCGATGAAATTTGGCTGGATGCAGGTGCCGGTGAGGAGATAAATTTGGGTGAATCGGTGTTCCTCCGGGCTTTTACAAATCTATCTGTACCGGATTCGATTATCTGGTCGCCAAGCGACGGGCTGGAATGCCCCAATTGCTTGGAGACCAGCGCCCGACCACTTGAAACAACAACTTACCGGATTGTAGTATTGGACGAAAACGGGTGCTCGTCTGAAGCGAAAGTGACCATAGTAGTTCGATCTGGCTACAACGTATTTGTACCGAATATCTTCTCTCCAAATGGTGATGGCTTCAATGATTCTTTCACAGTTTTTAGTGGTGATAATGTTCAGGAAGTCCTTCATTTTACAGTTTTTGAACGCTGGGGAGGCCAAGTGTTTTCTACTAAAAATATCCAAACAAATGACCTAGCCATTGGCTGGCATGGCGAATGGCGGGGCAAGTCGGCCCCAGAAGGCACTTATGTTTGGATGGCCGAGGTGGAATTCATAGACGGGCATATTGAGCTGTTCGAAGGGAGTGTCGGATTGGTGCGGTAAAAGCACCATTGCATACTGCCTAAAATCAATGGCCTAATTGATATTTGTCACCCATTCGAGGTGCTTTTCTTTTCTATTTTGACTGCAACAAAAACGTGGTAAAATGAAAAAGATAAAAAGCATCCTCTTCCCTACTGATTTTTCTGAGACCTCACAAAATGCTTTCCGTTATGCGCTTTGGTTTGCCGACAAATGCGGAGCAGATATAGACCTCCTGCATGTCGTTTATCCCGAAGCAGAACCAATGGATTTCCCCGTGGTGGTGGCCCGTGCCACCAAAGATAAAATTGAGACGGCCAAGCAGATGATAAAAATATTTTTTGCATCTGGAATGGCACAGGTAGAGGTTGGGCACCAATTGGAAAAAATGCCAGATGTGCGGCCCAGTGTCGAGATGGGGGTTGCTTCTGTTGTAATCTCGGAGGTTGCCAAGGAGAAAGGAGCGGACTTGATAATAATGGGTACGCAGGGAGAGCATAATTCATTTGAGCGAACGCTTGGAAGTGTGTCCACTGCTGTCCTTCGCAAGGTTGCCTGCCAGGTGATCCTAGTTCCTGCGGGTGCAAAATTTAAAAACATTGATACTGTTGCCTATGCCACCGACCTGGCGGAGGCCGATCCCTATCATATTTGGGAAACGGGTAAACTAATGGACCCGTTCCGCCCAATTATCCGAGTTGTTCACGTGAGAAGGGAAGGGGAAAAGAGACCTTTGAAGATGCAGGATATAAAAGCATTCTTTGAAAATCGGACTCCTGCTCTTCAAATAACCTATCACGACTTTACCAGCGATAACGTTGTTACAGAACTTGATGACTTTGCCAAAGGATGGGATGTTGACTTAATGGTGATGTACAAGCCGCGCCGCAGTTTTTTTGAGCGGATATTCCACCGCAGCGTTACGAAAAAAGAGACGTTTCACACCCATGTCCCTTTATTGATATTGAAGTAAGGGAGTAGGCAATAAATAAGCTACCCAATTTTGCGAAGTTATTTTTCCTTGTAAAAGTGCTTGAAAAACTAAGAATAGTGGGGCTATGGTTATTTTTTCAAGTGTTTTTAGAAGGAAAAAGAACGAGCCCAAATGGGTAGTTTATTGGTTGCCTACTCCCTAAAGCCTTCGGCCATTGGCATTTTGTGAGCCTTTCAAACAGCGGTGTAAATTTAGAAGCGACGCTTTTTAGAAAAGCGTCGCTTCTTGCTTTGTCAATACTTGATATTCAACTACACTGACTTCAACTTTAAGGTAATCTTGGTTTTACCAAATCCTATCTTATCTTCACCTTCCAATCATTCACGAAAAAAAATCAGACAAAATGAACAAGCCAACTACCTGTCTTAAACAGTATTCCCTTTTATTATTGATCGTGACGCTACTGGTCCCATCTTCTGTTGTGTTTGGCCAAAAACGCAAAGTGAAAAAACTGAAAGAAGAAGTCAAACAGGCCATTGATGACAAGGCCAAAATAGCCCAGGTGATGGTGGACAAGGTTTTTAGTTTTTCAGAACTCGGTTTTCAGGAAGTCGAGACATCCAAGTATCTCACCGATATTTTAAGAGAAAATGGTTTTGAAATAGAACATGGTATATCGGGCATCCCAACTGCGTGGATGGCAAGGTGGGGCAGTGGCAAACCGGTCATTGCATTGGGAAGTGATTTGGACTGTATCCCAAAAGCTTCCCAGAAACCAGGGGTCGCTTATCACGATCCAATTGTTGAAGGTGCTCCAGGGCATGGGGAAGGTCATAATTCAGGATCCCCACTCAACATAATAGCAGCCATCGAAGTCAAAAAAATCATGGAGCGGGAAGGGTTGCCGGGCACACTGGTGCTGTGGCCGGGGGTGGCAGAAGAGCTGGTCGGCACAAAGGCATTTTACACTCGTGACGGTTATTTTGACGAAATTGATATTTCCATTTTTACGCATGTTTCTAATAATTTGAGTGTGTCATACGGGCAGGCCAGGGGCACCGGTTTGATTTCTGTGCAATTTGAATTTGAGGGGGAGGCAGCCCATGCCGCTGGATCGCCTTGGCGTGGCAGGAGTGCAGCAGATGCAGTAGAACTGATGAACATCGGCTGGCAATATCAGCGGGAGCACCTTGATCCGTTGCACCGTTCCCACAGTGTCATCACAAATGGCGGCGATCAGCCTAACGTCGTTCCCTCGAAGGCATCTATTTGGTATTATTTCCGGCACGTGACCTACCCCAAGATCATGGAGGTGTACGATCGGGCAAACAAAATAGCCGAAGGTGCTGCCCTCATGACCAATACGACTATGACGAAAAAAGTGCTGGGTTCTGCATGGCCTCGCCATTTCAACCAGGTGATCGCTGAAACGATGTATGAAAATATCAAGGAGGTAGGCCTGCCAACATGGAGCGATGCTGACCAAACACTGGCCGTGGCCATCCAAAAAGAAGTAAACTCACCAAAAGACACGACTGGCCTGGCCACTGAACTGGACAAGCTCGGCCTTCCTGTGATGAACCCCATCAGTGGTGGGTCTGACGACATTGGTGACATTTCCTGGAAATTGCCAACAGTCACGTTGCGCTTTCCTTCCAACGTGCCTGGGCTGCAAGGCCACCACTGGTCGAATGCCGTCGCCATGGCGACGCCCATCGCCCATAAAGGCGTGGTTGCTGGCGCAAAAGTAGTGGCCACTACCTGCCTTGATTTTATCATGGATGAAACATTGGTGGATGCTGCGTGGAAGTATTTCCGGGAGGAACAAGGCATGAAGCAAAAGTACATTCCTATGGTGACGGAGGATGATTCTCCAGCCATCTATCTCAACAAAGAAATCATGGAAGAATTCCGCCCCCAATTGGAGCCGTTTTATTATGATGAAACGAAGTATGGTAGTTATTTGGAGCAGTTGGGCGTGGCGTATCCGACGGTGCGGGAGGAAAAATAACCTCGGCTGGATTTCTCTAACAAACTAGTTCTTCATGCCTCCAATATCAAGCGAAATTGGACCAAATCTGGGAATTGGCCATAATCAAAATTTTGCAAAACAAACTTGTAATAATTTTTGAATGAAAACTGGCAGGCTAAAAATTCTTCCCTTTGACTTATCGCTTTCTGGAGGTCTTTGGCATGAAACCAAACCATGAATTGCTTTGATCCAAAAAACTGTTCGTCAAATTTTCCACAGAAAAAATTGAATACCTGTTCAAATCGCCCACTTGTCAAAATATCATCTTCATTGCTTACACCTATCAATGCACGGGCACCTCCGGGCATGCTGGTAGCCATATTTTGCACATTCTCGACTATCCGAAATGCTTCTCTGAGGCAATCTTCCTGACTGAGCGATTCAGGTAATATGCCGCTTCCCTCCGTCCAAGTTGTTCCAAGATTTATTCTCTGCCTCACCGCACCAAGGCTGTGCCTTGCAGCCGAATAATATTTGAGCTTTTCTGCTTCCTCTTGGAATACCATACCTGCATCTTCAATGC
This sequence comes from Saprospiraceae bacterium, assembly GCA_029263015.1. Taxonomy (GTDB): domain Bacteria; phylum Bacteroidota; class Bacteroidia; order Chitinophagales; family Saprospiraceae; genus UBA6168. Next base: position 29,797 of record JAJCYI010000033.1, read on the forward strand.
TACTTATACCAATTGCAATTTCTTTTTCTTGAACAAATCGAAATAGTGTCTCAGGGCTGAGTAAATAGTTCTCAATGGTTGCCCGGTGGGAAAAATATATCTTGGGATTATTCCCTATTACCAGTTGCGGAGTTTCAGGAACGGGGGCATCAAAATCCCTATCACGAAATCCGATTGCATTTTCATTGTTTTTTTTCTGGAGACCGCTTCCTCGATGTAAAAATCCCAGCATGAAATTTGGCAAGTTTGTCTTTCCTCCTGCCGGAATAATGAGCGGGACTATTGGATACGATGGTAATTCCCTCAATATCTTTTCGAGTACTTTTCGATCATAGCTTTCTGCCCCTCCTTCACAAAATATGAATTTTATTTCCCCCATTTTATAACCTAATTATTTGGGTTTCGGGAATCATGGTTGCAACATCATCTGAATGGGTCGTAATAATAAATTGGTTGTTGTTCCCCAAAGTAGGCAATGCCCGGATAAGAGCTTGTTGCAGCGGTGGATGCAAATGCAGTTCGATTTCGTCTATCAATATAATTGAATTGTCAATGTTCCAATTAGCAAAATCAATCAATATTGGGAAAATAGCCCTTTCACCACCTGACATCTCAGAAAGCTCATAGTCCATTCCGTTTTTCGAAAGCCAAAAATCTTCTTCTTCAAGCAATTGATCGGGCATCATCTTTGGGGATGAACCTTGGAAACGCCTCATTGGAAATATTTGCCGGTATTTTTCTTCAAGTTCTTGGTATATATTTCGTTGGTTTTCTCTTGGCTCAAATTCCTCACTGTTCCAATGGTTGTTGAAATGCGACCAGCTTACCATCAATTTCCTGAGCTGTGATTCATCTACTTTTTGGGGAACTCCTTCCCCGCCATTTTGAGGTGCCAAAATGCTTGATGCGGTACGCTGTTCATGATACCAATATATTGACCCCACTCGGGAAAGCAATTGATTGAAATCGGGGACAAAGCGTGCCAATTGAAGTGCATATTGATAACCTTTAGTTTGGAAATATGCATGAATGCCTCTGGGAGCTATGACTTTCTCGTTGTCATAATCCAGCCTGATTTCAATTTCTGGGAAATTGCCCACTTCAAAGTAATTTCTATCAGGGTATTCTTCTGCCAGCCGATTACTGTATTCCCGCGTTGCAACTAGTTCATCCTCGCTAAATTGAACGGAGGCTCTTACTTCAATCGGCATTCTTCCTGTCTGTATTAATTCATAATTAAACCCAGGGTATTCCAATTCCGAGGATTTAAAATGCGGTTTGGCCACTGCACCGACAAGCATTGCAATGGCCTGAAGGACAGAAGATTTTCCAGAACCATTTTCACCAACCAACAACGTAATATCATTTACTTCACCTTGTTCATCGCAAAAATCGAATACTTTATTTGTCCTGAATTTTTTATAATGACTTAATGATATATTTTTTATTTTCATTATTGAAGCACATTTTCATTCAAGTGAGAACTCACAAATTTACACAAATATATATCAAGTTATTCAGTAACAAACATGGTTATAAGGCTACCACCAGCATAACTTTCAATTTGTCATTCGATTTCAATTTTATCGAAAGTTCAACTTGAATAACCTTTTTGTATGTTTCGATTGGTAAGCACTCACAACCACAACTTTATTGAAATTAGCCAACGGCTTAATAATGGAAAATTAATGACCAAACAAAAAAAGGGGCGCTGCATTGCAGCACCCCTTACATTTTGGATATACTCTTAGAATCGGTTTCGGTATTGAGCGCTTGTTCGGTATTTAAGCGCTTTCCAATGCTGCCGCACCACCGACGATCTCAAGGATCTCACCAGTGATGGCTTCCTGACGGGCTTTGTTATAACTGAGTTTTAGGTCTTTCAACATTTCCTGGGCGTTTTCAGTCGCTTTGTCCATGGCCGTCATCCGCGCACCGTGTTCGGAGGCGTGGGTGTCGAGCAGGTATTTCTGGAAAGTGGTTTGCAGGATATTGGGTACGAGTTCTTCGAGCAAGGTCTGCATGTCCGGCTCGAAAGTGTAATCAGCAACCATGCCGGAGGTTTCGCCTTCTATTTCCATCTTCGGAACGGGCAACCACTGGTCTGTCTCGGCGAACTGCATCGCAGCATTTTTAAAACGTCCATAAGAGACACTGACCGAATCGTAATCACCGTTTGAAAAACCATCCATCAACTGCTGGGAAACCACGGCGATATTCTCAAAGCTTAAGTTGTCGAAAATCTCCACATAATCATTGACGATGGTGCAGTTTGGGTATCTTTTTTTAAAGAACTCATACCCTTTTTTACCAATACAAAGGATGGTCAGGTTGCCTTCATTACGGACATCGGCGTATTGGCTGCTGATGTTTACAACGGCTGATTTTATCACATTGGAATTGAACGCACCACACAGACCCCTGTTGGAGGTAACTACGACAACACATGCCTTTTTTACAGGCCGTTCCGTGCCAAAGGAAGTATTGGCAGCGCCACCAAGGTTAGAGAGGATGTTGCGCAACATCTCATTCAGTTTGTTGGCATAAGGACGCATCTGCTGGATGGCAGTTTGTGCCCGGCGCAACTTGGATGCCGAAACCATTTTCATGGCTTTGGTGATCTGCTGGGTACTCCCAACAGATTTGATCCTGTCCCTTACTGCTTTTAAATTTGCCATTTTAATTAATGGTGAATGGTAAATAGTGAGCAGTGAATTATTCACCATTCACCATTCACCATTACTATATCATCATTTCGAAAACTGTTGGGCCAATTCGCCCGCTAATTTTTCCATTGTTCCAGTACCTTCGTCGGTCAGTTTACCTGCCTGGAGTTCTTTCAAAACATCTGGGTGGAGTTGCTCCATTTTCAAAAGGTACAGTTCTTCAAACTCAGCCACCTTGTTTACAGGGACCTCTTTCAGCAATCCTTTCATGCCCAGGTAAATGATGGCTACTTGTTTTTCAACAGCAACTGGGGAGTATTGTGGCTGCTTGAGGATTTCCACGTTGCGCTTTCCTTTTTCCAAAACGGCTACGGTTGCTGCATCGAGGTCGGAACCAAACTTAGAAAAGGCTTCCAGCTCCCTGTACTGTGCTTGCTCGATCTTCAGTGTACCAGCCACTTTTTTCATGGACTTGATCTGTGCAGAACCACCTACCCGGCTTACCGATATACCCACGTTGATCGCAGGGCGGATACCTGAGTTGAACAGGTTGGTCTCCAAGAAAATCTGACCATCGGTAATAGAGATTACGTTGGTTGGGATATATGCAGAAACGTCACCTGCTTGTGTTTCGATGATAGGAAGTGCGGTCAAAGAACCTCCTCCTTTTACCAAACCGGATTCTTTCAGGCTTGGTGGGAGGTCGTTCATGTTTTGGGCGAGGCCATCATCAGCGATGATTTTCGCAGCACGCTCCAGTAAACGGGAGTGCAGGTAAAAGATGTCACCTGGATATGCTTCACGTCCTGGAGGGCGGCGCAGCAAGAGGGAAACCTCACGGTATGCAACGGCCTGTTTTGACAAATCATCAAAAACGATGAGTGCTGGACGGCCAGTGTCGCGGAAATATTCACCGATGGCGGCACCAGTATAAGGTGCATAGAATATCAGCGGTGCTGGATCAGCAGCAGATGCAGAAACGATCACAGTATAAGCCATGGCGCCAGCCTCCTCAAGGGTCATGGCGATATTGGCCACGGTCGATGCTTTCTGTCCAGATGCTACATAGATACAGTAAACAGGCTCGCCCTTGTCGTAATATTCTTTCTGGTTGATAATGGTATCAATGGCAATCGCCGTTTTTCCGATCTGGCGGTCACCGATTATCAATTCTCTTTGTCCACGACCAATCGGGATCATAGAGTCAATCGCTTTGATACCTGTCTGCAAAGGCTCGTTCACTGGCTGGCGATAAATAACGCCAGGAGCTTTGCGCTCCAAGGGCATTTCGTATTTCTTGCCACCGATAGGGCCTTTTCCGTCAATGGGCTGCCCCAAAGAATCGACAACACGGCCAAGCATTTCCTCTCCTACTTGCAGGGAAGCAATACGGCCCGTGCGGCGCACGGTCGAACCTTCACTAATGTGGTCGCCTGGGCCCATCAATACGACTCCAACGTTGTCCTCCTCCAGGTTCAGCACGACTGCTTGCACGCCAGTTTCAAATTCGACCAATTCACCGGCCTGTGCTTTGTTCAAGCCATATACGCGGGCAATACCATCACCTACTTGGAGTACGGTGCCGACTTCTTCTAGATCAGTGGCAGTATTGAAACCGCTTATTTGTTGTTTGAGTATCGCTGATATCTCATCAGGTTTTACGTCAATCATAGTTTATAAAATTTCGGTGACGGTTGACGGCTGATGGCTGACGGGCAAAATGAACGAGATACGTCCGCCGTCTGTCGTTGGCCGTTGGCCGTCTTTTTATGATGCAATTATTTTCGAGATATAAAGATTGTCTTTGAATTCTTTTTTCAACAGGGCCAGCTTGTGGGCCACACTTGCGTCGTAGAGTTTGTCTTCAAATTCCACGACAAAACCACCAATGAGGTCAGGGTTGATAGCTGTCTGCAACTCAACATTGTCATCGGTCACGTTACTTTCGACCAGTTTTTTGTGAATGTCTTCCACGGCTGCGTCGCCCAGCTTGGTGGCCGTTGTCAATTTTACGGAAGAGATGTGCTTTAGCTTTTTGTGCTGGACGATGAACGCCTTACCGATGTCTGCCAATAACGGTTCACGGCTTTTTTTCAATAAAATATTTAAAAAGGCCATGGTGAGTTCATCGTATTTACCAGAAAAGAGTTTGTCAAAAACCTTTTCCTTTTTATCGGTATTGACGATCGGGCTTTTCAGCATCAGCCAAAAATCCCTGTTTTCACAGACTTTGTTAAAAGATTCCACATCTTCCAATATTTTGTCCAGCTTGCCATATTCTTGAGCAAGGTCAATGAGGGACTTGGCATATCTCGTGGCTACTCTTTGTACTGACATAATAATGAGTGAATGATAGAATGAGAAAATGATAGAAAGGATGGTCTAAATATTCACCCATTCAATCATTATCTCATTCACTCATTAGTTTAATTTAATTTCTCCAACCAGCTCGTTCACAAATGCTTCCTGCTTGGCATTGCCCGCTAATTCTTTGCGGATCACCTTCTCGGCAATGTTGAGGGACATGGCACCCACTTGGTTTTTCAGTTCGATGATGGCAGCCATTTTCTGGTGTTCGATCTGTTCTTTTGCGTCTGCAACGATCTTCTGGGCTTCTATTTTAGCCTTGTCTTTAGCTTCGGCAACAATTCGGTCGCGGACTTCTTTGGCTTCTTTCAAAATCTTTGAACGTTCCTCGCGGGCTTGTGCCAACAATTCTTCATTCTCAGCTTTGAGATTGGCCATGTCCTGGCGTGCTTTTTTGGCTTGATCCAAAGAATCCTGAATATCATGTTCCCTTTGTTTCAGTGCTTCTGCAATGGGGCGGAAAGCAAATTTTCCAATGGTAAACCAAAATAAGAGGAAGATCAAGAAGGTCCAGAAAAGGAGACCAAAGTCGGGCACTATTACTGTAAAATCAGCGAGAAAAATCATTTGAATATTATTGATTGCTAATTGTTGATTGTTGTTTTTTCAGGAATGAGGCAACAATAAAATGTACATGATTGGATTAGTCATTTTTTTCTTTTAAGGAACTTTAAAAATCTGTGCATAGCCTATCTACGGACTTATTTTTAAGGTTTCTTAGAAGGAAAAAGGGCAAGCCAAGACGTATATTTTATTGTTGCCTCATTTCTAAGAAGACAGGCCCGGCGACCAACCGTCCCGAAGCCTGTCTTTTTCTTTGTAGGTATGACTACGGGTTGTTGCTCAAGAAAGCAATAACTATTGCGATCAATGCAGCACCCTCAACAAGGGCAGCCATCAAGATCATGTTTGCACGAATGTCACCCACTGCTTCTGGCTGACGTGCGATTGCTTCCATGGCTTTGCCACCGATCTGGCCGATACCAATACCGGCGCCGATGACTGCCAATCCCATACCTATTGCGGTAATTGAACCAAACATAATTTAAGTATTTAATGAAGAATGAAAAATGAAGAATGAAAAATGATTACACTTTCAACATTCTGCATTTTTCATTTTGAATTATTAATGGTGCGCTTCTTCAGTTGCTGCTCCTATATATGAAGCTGTCAAGATGGTGAATACAAATGCCTGGATAAAGGCTACCAACAATTCAATGGACATCATGAACATGGTCAGCACGGTAGAACCGACAGCTGTACCAAGACTTGCCCCCCATTGGCCTTTTCCGAACATAAATATTAGGCCGACAAAAATGACGATAACCATGTGGCCTGCCGTGATGTTGGCAAACAGACGCAATGTCAGGGTGACAGGCTTAATGAAAACACCAAGTATTTCAACAGGTGTCAAGATGGTCTTGACCCATGCAGGTACACCCGGCATCCAAAATATATGTTCCCAGTAATTTTTGTTGCCGTTTAAGTTGACCACAAAAAAAGTGATGACAGCTAGTACCAAGGTTACGGCAATGTTGCCAGTTACGTTGCTGCCACCAAATATTGGAATTTGGCCGAAGAGGTTCAGTCCTAAAATGAAAAAGAAAAGGGACATCAGGAACGGCAGGAATTTTTCCCATTTGTGGCCGAGGAAAGGCTTGGCCACCTCATCCTGAATAAAAACGAACAAGGTCTCCATCAAAGTTTGCACACCTTTAGGCGCCATTCCTGCCCTGTTTTTGTATGCCTTAGCAACTGAAAAGAACAGCCAAGCCATTAAAGCAAAAACGATGAGCATAGCGACCACATTTTTGGTCAATGAAAAATCATAAAAGGAAGTGATGCCTCCGCCGAACACACCACCATCTGCGGTGCTCCTTGCATCAACTGCCCAGAGGCGGTCATTATAGCATATGGCGTTCACCTCTTTTTCCTTGCCATCCTCCAAAGTTATCGTGGTGTGAAACCCGTGGTTGTTAATTTCCACTTCACCATCAGGAAAACTGTTGTCTCTGATATTGTGTACCATCCCGCCAACCAGCACGTACCCTTCAACGGCAACGTGACCATTGCCATGCCCATGGTCGTCTGTGTGGAATTTCCCAGAAGAAAAAAACGACCATCCGTTTTCAGGTGCATAAAGCATACATGGGAGTGGCAAACTGAAAGGCCCGATGTTGTAAATATTCTGATCAGAAATGTGGTGGAAAGCGGTTGCCCCAGGATTGAACTCCCCTTCTTCTATATGACCACAGCCCTCTTCATGAGGATCGGTAGTGGCTTGTTGCTCGTGTCCATGGCCATCATTGTGATCGTGTCCATGATCTTGTGAAAAAGCAAAAGTTGAAAGGAAAAAAAGGCAAATAAAACTTAGGATATATCGGCGCATCTAAATCTTTTTTTTGGTGCTTACAGACCCCTTTTTGAAAATTCGTGCAAAGGTAGTATTTACATGAAGTTTTCAAAACGCAGCACTTCTTTTTTTCAAGCTATTTAAAAAGTTTTTTAAGCATTGAAAATCAGAAAGTTAAATGCATCACATTTAATTTTGTTAAATATTTTACAGGACTCAATATGGATGAAAGAATATTTTGAAATCGGACGGCATTCGGAAGTTTGTTTTCCAAAGGCGGGGATTTGAAAAATACAAAAGAAGAGGCGGAAGTGACGGCGCTTTTATTGAGATGGTTTGTTGCCCATGGATTCTCCCCAGTTCCCAGTCAATATTTTTTCCTTCCTGTTTTTTTTCATTAATTCTTGAAATTCGTTCCGCGAAATGGGTTTGCCGCCCAGGCTTCCAAGGTGCTGGGTCTGCTGTTGGCAATCGATCAGATTGTAGCCCATTTTTTCGAGTTTTTTGACCAATGTGATAAACCCGAACTTGGAGGCATTATTCACCTTGGCAAACATGCTTTCGCCAAAAAAGCATTTGCCCAGTGCGACACCATACAGCCCACCGACCATTTTATCATTTTCCCAAATTTCGACGGAATGTGCGTAGCCAAGCTGGTGGAGCATTTCGTAAGCGCCGATCATGCTTTCCGTGATCCAGGTATTGCTATCATCTTGCCCTTTCCTGGGTTTCTGGCATTGGCGTATCACTTTGGAAAACGCTTGGTCGTATGTGACCTGGAATTTTTCCTGGTTGAAATAAGGCCTCATACTTTTGGCGATTTTTAACTCAGAAGGGAAAAGTACAAACCGTGGATCTGGCGACCACCAGAGAATTGGTTCGTCGGGACTGAACCATGGGAAGATGCCTTGTTTATAGGCTGCCAATAGCCGTTCTGGTGACAAGTCGCCACCAATGGCGAGAATGCCCTCATTGCCAGCTAACTCTGGTGACGGGAAAAAGAGCGTATCCTTTGAAAGCCAAAAAACGGGCATTTCTCAAATCAATAATTTGGTGTGTAAATGTTTGAACGGTCCTAAACGAGGTACTGTGAACGAGAAACGGGCAAATGGAAGAAGTCCATTTGCCCGCCAAAGATAGAATTATATTTTTCAACCTTACTGTTCAAGCCAATTAGTTATTCCCCTTCTTCGATCACTACCGACAATCCTCTATCTGTCAGGGCCTCCTTGGGTGGTCGCAACTCTTTGAAAGGAGCTGTTTTTACAGTGGCCTTGCCTTTGGTGTGGATGATGAGAGAAAGCTGTTCGGCTTGCTCTGAAGTGTGTTCCAAAATTTCCACAAAGCTTTGGATGACCCAGTCAAAAGTGTTCACCTCATCATTATAAACGATCAATTGTGAGATGGTTCCAGTGCCGACATCTTCGCTTATATTTTCTTTGATGAGCACATCAATGTCTTCGTCCGGAAGTAGTGGATTGTAAGGCATAGTCTTGATTTGGTAAGTTTACAAAGATTCCAATGTTGATTTGACGGCATCAAAGTTCGGCATTTCTGCTGGATTATCCAAGACCTCTGCATAACGAATCATGCCGGTTTTGTCAACTACAAATGCCGACCGTTTGGAAACGCCTTTCATGCCAAGCACCCATTCTTCGTACAAAGCTTCGTATGCCCGCGACACTTCTTTGTTGAAATCGGAGAGCAATTGGAAGTTGAGATTCTGGTCTTCCTTGAATTTTCCCAGCGTGAAAACCGAGTCCACAGAAATAGCCAGGACCTGTGTGTCCAAGTTTTGGTAAAAAGAAATGTCATCTCGTGTGCTGCACATCTCTTTGGTGCAAACGCCTGTGAAAGACTGGGGAAAAAACAAAACAACTACGTTCTGTCCTAGAAAACTATCGAGTGAGATTTCTTTTTTTTCGCTATTGTACAGTTTAAAGTTGGGGGCCTTATCGCCTGTTTTTAGTGACATTTTAATTGATGTTTTATTATTGATGAATTATCTTGGAAAGGGATACCTGTTTTAAACATACCTGTCCAAGATAATTTTTGCAAAAAAAGACAATCCACGCTGCATTTTGTTCTTTTGCCGTTAAAATAAATTTAAATCCTCGGTCAATATTGTCGCGAAATTGAATAGTTGGCGTTTTGGGGTGACTCAACTCCTGATTGCATGACAACACTGACCACATCACTCGACCACATGGATGCCACCAAAAGGGCTTATGTAGAATTGCACATTGCAGTTTTCCTTTGGGGGTTCACCGCTATCCTTGGTGACCTGATCCAACTCTCTGCCCTGATGTTGGTTTGGTGGCGGGTACTTATTACTAGTGTCAGCCTGCTCTTTTTCATAAAAGGCGGTAAAGCGATCCTCCAATTGCCCCGCAAAACCATTTTGAATTTTGCTTTTGTTGGAGCACTCACCGGCCTACATTGGTTGACCTTTTTTGGAGCGATCAAACTTTCGAATGCCTCGATCGCCCTGGTTTGTATGGCCACCACTGCTTTTTTTACAGCTGTCATGGAGCCGCTTATTCTAAGGACCAAATTCAAATACTGGGAAATTTTCTTGGGGTTCCTTGTTATCCCCGGCATGGCCTTGGTGGTGGACAACGTTGATGCGTCCATGCACGCGGGCATTTGGGTGGGGCTGGCCTCTGCTTTCCTCGCCTCCGTGTTCAGTATTTTAAATAAAAAATGGATCAAAAAGGCCGGGCCGTACAGCATTACATTTATTGAGATGACAAGTGCCTGGGTCGTGTTGTGTTTGTTGTTGCCTTTTTTTGTGGAGTTAGATTCCTTGCCCGAAATCCTTCCTTCGGCAAAAGATTTTGCCCTATTATTGGTGTTGGCGATCGGCTGCACAACTTTTACTTGGGTGCTGGCGCTGCGGGCGTTGGAGCACCTTTCTGCTTTTGCTTCCACCCTCACGGTAAACCTCGAACCAGTTTATGGCATCTTCCTCGCCTGGGTTATTTTGAACGATAGCAAAGAATTGTCTTCTGGGTTTTATTGGGGAGTGTTGTTGATTTTGTTAGTGGTGTTCAGCTATCCGCTTTTGAATAAGATGATGAAAGAGAGGTGATTTAGTAAGGTTGAAGATGGTTGAGTTGGTTTATATTCCTCCTTTATAAAGAAAAGATAAAATGAAGAAAATTTTGAAAATATTAGGAATATCAATTTTAATAATAGTCCTTTTCAGGGGGTGGATTTATAGGTTAACCGTAAACTATACGAAAGTTGGAGAGAGAGAAACAATTAAATTAACTGACGAAAAATTGATTGCAGAAATAAAAGATGAAACCGAGAATAGAGCATTAAGCTTGATCGAAATTGTTGAAATATCTAAAAAGATTACCAATAGAAAATTGAGCTTTACGAGCAAAAACGTATCAAAAAATCCAAGTGAATTGATAAAAACTGGAAAAGCAAACTGTGTTGGATATTCAGCGATGTTTAATTCAATAACAGACTATCTGATAAATCGGGAAGAAAAAGCAGGTATGTTGGAAACAAAACACTTGATTGGAAGAATGGATTTTTTAGGACTTGATTTGCACCCTTTTTTTGATAGTCCCTTTTTTAGAGATCACGATTACAACCAAATCAAAAATTTAGAAACAGGAGAAATAATATGGATTGATCCCAGTGTAAGTGATTACCTGAAAGTTGATAGGATTTCTTCACGTCCCCGATAACGATGGTTGAAATAATTGTTGAATTCATAGTTTACCTATTCGTCCAAATAATTTTTCAAAGATTGATTCTGGGATTTTTCAAAGCGGTAAAATTCATAGGAATTTTCATCTTAAAATTGGTAACTTTAAGCAATAAGTCCATTGAAGAGTTGAAAGTAAAATATGCCGATTCGAGCAAGCCATATTTCCTTGGATTTGGATTTATTATCGGAATGGTATATTTGATTCTTTTCAGGTAATGGTTCAGTCGAGAAGGAAAAAGAACAAGCCAGAATGAGGGACTCATTCACTCCTTACTCCGCCCATACCTTGCACCCTTCCGTGCAATTGGTGCAGATGTCGATCTTGTCCCGTCCGTTCAATAGGGTTTTCCGGAAGCGGGAATATTTCTCTCCCTGCCAAATTTCCCGAAATGAAATATCTTTCAAGTCGCCCAGTTGATGAGTAGCATCTTTGTCAAAACAGCATGGGACAACCAGCCCGTCCCAGGTGACGACGCAGGCATGCCAGAGTTTCCAACAATGGTTGAGCAGCTTGTTTTTAACCTGCCAAGTACCGTCCTGTTTTTCTTCGTAACGGGCATATTTCCGGATGGTCGGAATTAGTTCATTGCCATGTTCGTAATCATAGACCTGGGCGGTTTTTAGTTTCACTTCGTTAATGCCAATTTCTTTTGCAAGGCGGTATATTTCGGGGATTTGATGCTCGTTTGGACGCACCACAAGGAATTGGAAAATGATATGCGGCGTTTTTGATTTTAATTTCTTTTTCCATTTCACCACATTTTTTGCTCCCTGTAAAACAACTTCCAGCTTTCCTTCTTTGCGGTAGCTCTCATAAGTTTCTTGGGTGGTGCCGTCCACCGAAACTATAAGCCGGTCGAGGCCAGATTCAATGGTTTTACGTGCATTCTCATTGTTCAAAAAATGACCGTTGGTGGAGGTGATGGTGTAAATGCCCTTGCTCCTCGCATATTTCACCATGTCCAAAAAATGAGGGTTGATATATGGTTCGCCCTGGAAATAAAAAATCAAGTAGAGCAGATCCCTGCAGGTTTCATCAATGATGCCTTTAAAAAAATCCGATTTTAAGTTTCCGGTTGGCCGGGTGAAAGCACGGAGGCCGCTTGGACACTCTGGGCAGCGCAAGTTGCAGGCCGTGGTGGGTTCAATTGAAATGGTCATCGGCAAGCCCCATTGTATCGGTTTCCCGATCCAATTGGTAAGGCGGTAGGAAGAAAACAGTTTCGCCACGTTCCAAAGCCGGCGAGGGGTCAGCTTGGAGAAGAAGTTCGATATGTCGTGATGGTGAAATTTCACAAGTAAAAAGTAAAAGGGCAAAAGTAAAAAGGTAAAAGTAAAAAACATGGATGCACAACTTTTTACTTTTTACTTTTGCCCTTTTACTTTTTACTTATCAAAACAACATGATTTCAGAAAAAACAATAGACCAGGTCATTGGCCAATTTGAAGCAGAAGAAGCTCATTATGAGCAGGCGATCCTCGAATTCGGCGAAAGCCAGCCAGCTGTTTTATCGTTCCTGCTTTCCGACCAGGAAGGGGCACTGGCAGATGATGAGCGGGATTTTATGCTTTATCTCGCCGTTGTTATTTGGCAGTCAGTTGAACATGTTGGACCATCGCCCGAAATGATTTCAGCTCCAGAAATCAACGAGACGGAAGAGGCCAATTGGGCGGTCATGGACAAAGCCAAAGGCCGCACTTTCCGCGACCGGCTGGATGTTTTTTTTAAAAATACACCGCAGGAGGATTTACTTGCATTTATCGAAGATTCATTGACCCTGGAAGAAATCGATGACGGCAATGAAGGTATTAAAATTACCAAAGAAGGAGTGGAACCTATGTTTGTCGTTTTGAAAACGGTGGTGGACGTTTTGAGTTAACTAAAAGTAAAAAGTAAAAAGTAAAAAGTTGGCTCAAATTTCCCAACCATATTTAATCCAGTCTTCTTCGTAATCTATATCGGAAAGGGTAGGGAGCAGGAAATATGTTTTATTTAATTCATTAATATTTTCAATTGTTTTTTTTGCAACCGTATTTGTGCTCCATTCTATATTTTCAAAAATATGCGGTGTTGGGGTTTTCATTCCAATTAAATAATAACCTCCGTCGTGGGTTGGCCCCAAAACTAAATCGTGGGTATTTAATTTTTTAAAACCTTCCTGGATTATTTTTGCGGATATATTCGCAATGTCACCACCAATTAAAATTACTTTATGGTATGGCGGCATCGTGTCAATAAATGCATTGGACATGCGCTCGCCAAGGTCTTCCCCCCGTTGTGTTTTTTTGATAAATAAATTATCTTTCCACCTGCCATTTATTTCAATAAAAGAACTATAAAAAACGCATCTATCACAATTTACATTCAATGCTTCTTGTTGGGTTCGTTCCAATAATGCACGATATATTTTTACAGCCATGTCATTGCCCACGGTCGCAGCCAAACGGGTTTTTATTTTTCCCGGTTGGATGTTTTTAATAAAAACAATTAAGAGTTCTTTCATTCTTTTATTTTGGTGTTTTCCAAAGGTTAAGTAAGTCGTTATTTACTGAGCACTTAGTTGAATAAATTGTATTTTAAGATACAATAAATCGCCCTTAGCCCGTCTTTCCAATTTATTTTTTTACCTTCTGCATAGGTTCGGCCATAATAAGAAATGCCCACTTCATAAATACGGACTTCAGGAATGCGGGAAATTTTTGCTGTCACTTCAGGCTCGAAACCAAAACGGTTTTCCTGCAGGTCAAGCCCCTGGATAATTTCACGCCGGAAAAGTTTATAGCAGGTTTCCATATCCGTCAGGTTGAGGTTGGTGAAAGCATTGGACAGCATGGTGAGAAACTTGTTGCCTAAAGAATGCCAAAAGAATAAAATCCGGTGTGGGTTGCCACCCATAAATCGGCTTCCATAAACAACGTCGGCTACACCCTCCAACATTGGTTTAAGCAACAAATTGTACTCCCTTGGGTCATATTCCAGATCGGCATCCTGGATGATGATAAAATTGCCCGTCGCTTGCTTGATACCAGTGTGCAAGGCTGCTCCTTTGCCTTTATTGGTTTCGTGTTTGTGGTAGTTGATGTGGGTAGCTGGATTGTTTTTCTGATAGGATAAGATGGCAGCTTCTGTTTCGTCAGTGGAGCAATCGTTGATTATAATGACTTCTTTTTCGAGGTTCTGCTTCAATTCCACCGCTTGCACTCTGTCAAGGATGAGGTGGATGGTCCGAGCCTCGTTAAAGGCAGGTATGATGATCGACAATTTCATAGTCGTTTGTTGAATTTGAGGCGCAAAGAAATAAAATTATTCGTCTATTGTCTAAAATCTATTATCATAATTCTCCCACCTTTTCCAAAAGCCATTTTTTGGCGGCAACAGCTTTGCAATTTTCAATTTGTTTTTTTACTTTTTCTATGGTTGTTTTATCATAAGGCGCAATTGAGGATAGTTTTTTGGTAAACCGCAAAGTGTTCATGCATTGTTGTTTCATTTCTTTTGAGATTAATCGGTTGCGCCTTAAATAAATGCGGAATGAATCGGTCAGGGAATCGAGGGCGAGGTACTCGTCCAGTTCGAAATAAGTACGGGTCAATAATAATTTACTGCCAATTGCATAAACAATGGTTTGGTATTCAACTTCCCTTAATTGTTCGATTACTTTTTCGAATTCTTTTTTATGAAAGTATAGATTTGCTAAATTATAGTTAACTGCATTTTCTTGATCGGACTTTGGTAAATGTTGACTATAATTTTGAATAAAATTTTCCACCCAATTAAATTCTTTTACATGCAAAGAAATAGTGATGATATTTTTATAATGATGTGGGTTTAATTCCCCGTTTTCAAAAATTATTTTTTGATCGAGTCCTGTTTTATATAAAGAAAAAAGTTCGAGATAGTATTCTGATCTTCCGTTGTTTATTTTAGTATCGATGCAGTAATTCATCAGGTGGATGAAAAGTGTTTGCAATTCTTTTTTTTGAAAGCAATGCCCATCGTTTTCCAATAGGCTTTTTAATTGCTGGAAAATATGTTCTTCGTCCCGTTTCAATATCATTTGAGCAACCAGGTACCAGGCCTTCACGGCTGGTTCATGGATGTAAATCGAACTAGGCAAATAATCCATCAGGCCAGGCAACATGTGGATGGCCGCTTCTCCTGACACCATGTTTTGATAGCCAAGGTTGTCGCAATAGTGTTCCAGTTTTTTTGAGAAATAATAACAGTCCAGGTGATAATCCGCTTTTTCCAAAAAGTCGAATGAAGCGGTCTTGTTAGCGTTGTGCTCCAAATGCTCTCTTTGGCGGCGCTGCAAAGCATGGGAAAGGAAATGGTAGTCCGCATCTTTGTACCCTGTTTTTCCGAGGTCAGCATTCATCTGCCTGACCACTCCGTTAAAATGTTTTTCGAGACGGGTATCGGCAAGGGCATGAAGCAAAAAAACCTGACTGGTGGACGGGTTGGATTTATACTTTTGATGGGACATGAAATCCGTGGCAAGTCGTAACAAATCAGAGCAGAGTCGCCGGAAACGGGTGTCGTTATATGACTTGCTTGGAAACATTTTTTTCCAAATCTCCAACTTGCCAATCGTATTGCCTGTCTTTGTGGCTGGCGTGAGTTCGTTTTTGATTGTATCAAAAAGCAGCACAAGCTCTTGGTTCTCGTTGAAGAAAGGGGAATTGACGTATTTCCCGAAATGAGACAGCTCGTTTGACGGGAATGTTTGGAGCAAGGTGAAAAGTTTAATGTTCTTCATGTATATTTGCCGCAATAAGATTCAAAATTAATTTATTTTAAAAACTGATAATCAATTAGTTATGATTGATATGGTATAATAAGATTTGGTACAAATCTAAACTTTTGTCTTCTTCTTTTAATTGCTAAAACCACACTTTTGTAATAGGAATAGCAGTTTTAATTGAGATCTATTTATGTTAAACTAGCCCCCATTTACCGATAAACCACTGTAAACCAGTATTTTCCCATCTCAAACTTGACGCCATGACGAATATGAGAAAGACGCTACTTTCGGGATTGTTTTCATTGACCTTGCTTCTGGTTGGGGGGCATCTTGCTGCCCAATGCAGTTTTGAAGGCCAGGTAATCGACCTTTCCAGCAGCTCCACTTGTAGCAAAGTCATCCTTTCCTATGATAATTTTGAAATTTTGGCACCCTTGGACGCATCTGCTCTAAGCACCATTGATATTGGGGCTGAAATCCAATTTTCATATACATTGGATACGCTGGGCCAAGCATGTGCCGCAGGAATACCGATACTGCTAACTTGCGTGGAAGTGACCAACCAGCCTGCGCCTGATTGCATTGCAGATTTTGTTTTCTTTGCAGATTTTGACAATAATTACCCCGTGGCATCTTTCCAGCCTCTGGCGGTGGATGCTAACCTCCAATATACCTGGGACTTTGGTGATGGGGAAATTGCCTATGAACCGATCGTGACCCATGCCTTTTCCGGACAAGGTTTTTATGAAGTTTGCCTGACGCTTTCAGGGGGTAATTGTGGGCAAACAGTAAACTGCCAAACGGTTGATTTGAATGAGTGCCATGCTGCATTCCATACGGAGGGCAACGACGGGACTGTCAATTTTTTCAACACTTCTTCTGGAAATTATACCGATTGGGAATGGAGCTTGGGCAACGGGGCGGAGCTACAAAATACTTTTTTGGAAACTTTTGATTACGGTGAAATAAACATCTACACCGTTTGCCTTACTGTATGGAATAACAATGGTTGCAGTTCCAAATATTGTGATTATGTGTTCACTGGGTCGGGCGATGTATGCGAATTCGCGACTTGTGTTTATCCTGGTGATACCAATTGGGACGGATCGGCCAATGTGTATGACCTTTTGCCGATCGGCGTTGGGCATGGAACGGAAGGCCCTCCCAGGCAGCTCGATGATGTAGATTTGGCGCTTGACTGGTCGCCGCAATATGCACCTGATTGGGGGCTTGAAACCATTAATGGCAATGATTACAAACATCTTGACTGTAATGGTGATGGAAATGTCGATGGAGAGGATGTTGAAGCCATTGAAGTGAATTACGCTGCCCCTTCAAATATTTTTATGGTGCAAGCAAATGGAGCACCTACTGTTTGGCTGGATTTTGAGTGGGACACTATTTTAATTGATGACAATACGCCCGCTACCATTGAATTGGAGGCAGACCTAATGATTGGAACCCCTGATCTGCCGATGGAAAACCTCCGCGGTTTTGCGCTCCAGATGAACTATCCGGAAGACAAAGTTGTGAGCGGTGGGATTGAGGTGGACTACAGCGACAATTCTTTTTTTGGCAATTCGAATCACATCCTTTGGTTACAAAAAGACAGGTATGACGATGGTGGGGAATTTGACCTTGGGTTTACCAAAAAGAGTGCAGCTGCAGAAGGATTTGGAAAAATTGCCACTGTGAAATTCATCGTTATCAGCGATGTATTAGCCCGTGACCAATCAGCTACCCAATTCACCGTTTCACTTGAAGATGTGGTGGCCGTCAACCCTGACGGGGCTATGCTGACGATTGGCGAATTGTTGCCATCTACTGTTTATGTAGTGAACAAAATGACAACCGCTACCAACAACGAGTGGCTGAACAGTCAAGTAACTGTTTTCCCGAACCCAGCCACCGAAAAAGCAATTGTACAAATCAATGACCTAAAGGCTGAACAATTGGAAGTGTTCAATGCTCTGGGGCAGAAAGTACAAGCTGAAACGGGCAGCTCGGATTACTTTGAACTGAATACTGCTGATTGGGAGAAAGGCATTTATTTAATTAAAATACAAACCGATCAAGGGATGGCGAATAAGCGCTTGGTCGTACAATAATCATAAAGAGTTTTCCCGAGCAAAGTAAAAGTCCAGTTGGCGATATGCCAGCTGGACTTTTGCTTTGGAACAGTTCAAAAATAAATTACCACTCTTGACTGTTTCTTTTTCTCTCTAACTTTGTTGAAAATACCTGCCTGCCGGCAGGCAGGCTCGCCATAACCCTGCTATGTCTGCGTTTTTCGCCTTGTTAGAGAAAAAAATAATCCACCCAAGAACGTCAATTTATTTATGCACTGTTCCTTTTGGAACTGGACTTTTGACGCAGTTTTTTTCAAAGTAGCCAGATAACGAATGTTCAATATGGCAGTGGATTATACATTGTTAAAATAATTATTTGGGGTTTTGGGAAAACGCTCCGTTTTCCCAAAGCATCAAAAAATAGTTTTCCAAATGTGTTTTTATCTGAAAATCAGACACATCTGTTTTTTCAATTTTAAATCACGTCAAAAGTCCAGT
>JAJCYI010000034.1 GCA_029263015.1 Saprospiraceae bacterium
ATAAAATAAAAAATAATTGTTTTAAAATATAAAAACGGGGTACGGTGCCATGGGTGTGGGGGGCTCCGGTACGCGCCCGACACCTGGACTAGAAGCCCTCCAAAAAAAGATCAAAACCAATATCATTAATGGCAGCGCCAACGCCAGTTCAAACGTAAAAAGCGCTACCACAAAAAATGTAATTGAAAGAACCCAACCCTTCTTTCTGCCATCATCTAAATATTTAATAAAAAACAAAAGAGAAGAAAGCATGCTCAAAGTGCAAAACAAAAAATTAAAGCACACTTTCCAGATGACGGTTTCGGCATTGTAAGGGTTGATGAGGAACAGCAAGGATGCCAATAGCGCAGGGATCGAAATGTTATGTAAAAACAGCATAGTGTCCCCATTTCCAAAAAACCTTTTTGCCAAACAATAACCCAAAAAACCATTTGCTACATGCAATGAAGTATAAACCAAATACCAGGGCAGCGCCTTTATTCCAAATATTTTATAAAAAAGGAAAAGAAAAAAATTGGTCACTTGGTGCAAAGCTGGAAAGCCAAAGCAATCAAGGAAACCGCTGAAAGGTGCGCCGTCGAGCCGCTCCTGCAAGCCAGTAAAATCTGTGACGAAGCCTGCCTGCATGGTCTTAAAATACAGCAAATGCACGCTGACAAAAAACAGGGTCAGCACGGTTGCGTTTTCTTTGAGACTGGACTTGTTTAATACCAAATGCATTGAATTTTTTGGCTTGGCCTCAAGTGATTACTTTTGAGCCTTTTAAAATCCTCCGTTTAATTAAACGGGGGCACTCTTAGCCGGAAAAATAGAGAAGTTGATTCATCATGCGATTGTTTTTTACACTTATTTATTCGCTTTTCTTTCTCCAAACCAGTACTGCCCAGTACAGTGCCAAGGCTTCTGTCGATAGTACTTATATGATGATTGGCGATCAGCAGAAACTCCATCTTGATGTGGTTTATCCTTCTGGGTCTGCGCTGTTGCCGCTCGTTTTTAAAAAAAATGCGGAAGATGCTATTGAATTTTTAGGACAAACACGCTGGGATACCCTATCAGAAAACAGTTCGGTCAGGATAAGGAAAGACATTCTTTTTACAGCCTGGGACTCAGGGTATCAGGCCGTACCCGCCATTCCCATTGTTTTTTTGAAAAGTGGCGTGAAGGACACCATTTACACCATTGACATTCCCATTGAAGTAATGGCGCCTCCTGCGGACTCGGTTTTGGCGGACATTAAGCCGATCATCGAAGAAGCGATTATTTGGACCGACTATATACCATTATTAGGCATCGTGCTTCTACTGCTATTGGTTGTATTGCTTTGGTTCATTGTCAGTAGGATGAAAAAAAAGAAGGAATTGCCTTCACCTCCACCTGTGGTAATTCCGCCACACGAAATTGCCTTTCAGAAATTAAAAAAATTAAAAAAATCAAAGCTTTGGCAACAGGGTCATGTAAAAGAGTACCACAGCCAGTTGACATATATCATCCGGGAATACCTGGAGGGCAGGTATGAGGTAAAGGCATTGGAGCAGACCACCGATGAGATTTTGGAACAAATGAAAAATAAAGCGTTAGTGCCTGATTTGACCGAAAAAATGACCACCCTTCTGCAAACGGCTGACTTGGTAAAGTTTGCCAAAGCTGAACCTCCTGCTGATTATCATGATAGTGCCTTAGCGCTTGGGGAGGAGTTTGTAAGGACAACGAAACAGGTAGCTTTACCGCAAGAAAGAGAAACTTCCTAAACGGTGGGAATTGAATTCCCACCGTTTAGGAAGCAAAGCAAACAAAATCAAGATGTTCGCCAACATAAACTTCCTACATCCTTGGTTTTTTCTATTGCTGCTGCTGATCCCGCTCGTAGCCTATTTGCGCTATATGCAACGCGGCCAGCACTATGCAAGTCTGAAAATGCCGACCCTTCAGGCTGTAAAAGATATTGGAACGTGGAAGATTGTTCTGCAAAAGTGGCTGCCACTCCTGAGGGCATTGGCTTTTGTGGCGCTTGTGTTTGCACTTGCCCGCCCACAGCTCACCCTCAAGGAAGAAACCGTGACCGCCGATGGCATTGATATTTTTCTTGTTATTGACCTTTCAAGCAGCATGTTGGCACAGGATTTTAAGCCTGACAGGTTGGAGGTCAGCAAGAGGGTCGCTTCAGATTTTGTGGACAAACGGCCTTATGACCGCATTGGACTGGCTGTGTTTGCTGGAGAAGCATTTACCCAATGTCCGCTCACAACCGACCACAATGTCCTGAAAGATTTTATCAGCGATTTGCGTTGTGGCCTTTTGGAAGACGGAACCGCTATCGGAATGGGACTGGCCACCGCCGTCAACCGAATAAAAGATAGCGATGCTGAAAGCAAGGTCGTCATCTTGTTGACTGATGGGGTGAACAATGCCGGGTATGTAAAGCCACTCACTGCCGCTGAAATTTCAAAAGAATTCGAGGTGAAAGTTTATACAATTGGTGTGGGTTCGGAAGGAGAAGCCCTTGCCCCTACCAGCCGCCGCAGCGATGGTCGTTATCAGTTCAGCCGTACCCGCGTTGAAATTGATGAAGACTTGCTTACGCAAATAGCAGAAATGACTGGCGGTAAATATTTTAGGGCAATCAATGAAAAACGCCTTGAATTGATCTATACTGAAATAGACCGCTTGGAAAAAACAGAAATCGAAGTGACGACGATCAAGCGGTACAGTGAGGAATATTATCGTTTTGTATGGATCGCCGTGGTGCTGTTGTTGTTGGAATTGTTGCTGCGGTTTACGGTGTTGCGGTCGGTGACTTGATTTTTATTAATTCATTCGTTTAGATTTCCAAAATCTAGAAAATCTTGGTGTTGCCAATACTTCTATAAAGGCAAATAATTAACCTGCCCTATCCACTCCGATATTTCACTGCATTCTGCAATTAATTGTAAGTCTTCAATCACAGGGCCAATTAGCGAATTATGATTGACAAGCAAAATACCTGGAACAGGTAAGCCTTTTTCTAAATATTCATGAGCAAATGCTGGGATGGTTTTTACATCGTGCGTAATAAGCAAGCGGGAATTTTCAAAGGCCCATCTCATAACAGTTGGGTCATCCGCACCCGACATCCCCATATTTTGGACAGTAACAATATCAATTTTTGGGTTGCGGTATCCCAATCCCCGGACAATTTTATTGTTCAGGTTTTCATCAGCGAGGTAAGCAATCATGGGAGAAAAGAATTATGTGGATTGCCGTTTTTTCAAAAGCCTTTCCCTGATACCGGCAGGCGGGAATTTCTTTTGAATTTTCTGTTGCAAGGCTTCCGCTGCTTTTTCGTTTTCGTTCAGGTAGGTATCAACGGCTTTTTTGTTTTTTAAATAAAAGCCGATGACCGCATAGAGATCGGACAATTCAAGAGGTGGATATTGCAAGGCAATCTCCTCGGTCGTCGCGCCATTTTTAAAAGCGTACAAAACCGAGTCAAGGGTCACTCTTGTTCCGGCTATTCTGTAAAGCCCTGTCTTGTCTTCCTTCAACGGCAGTGGTTTAGGTTCTAGAGAAATACCCATTTTTAATAGATTTTGATTTCCAAAATTATTCAATTAATCTGAGGTAATCAAATTGATGGTTTCGACACATCCCAAAACCATTTTTCAGGAAGTACAACTTCCTGCTACGATTGCACCAATTTCTCCACCCCCTCCTTAAAAATTTCCAACAACATGTCAACTTCCCTTAAATGGGTGCGGAAACAAAGGATTGCTATGCGTATCCAATACACCCCGTCAATGGTGGTTGAGGAAACAAAAATGCGTCCGTCCGTTTGCACATGTTCTAAAAGACGGGCA
Organism: Saprospiraceae bacterium; assembly: GCA_029263015.1. Lineage (GTDB taxonomy): Bacteria > Bacteroidota > Bacteroidia > Chitinophagales > Saprospiraceae > UBA6168. The sequence continues at coordinate 3,837 of JAJCYI010000034.1, forward strand.
TTGAAATCATTGGTATCGCCTTGTTTTGGAACGAAGCGGTAGGTGGCTACCGATAAGTCGGGGAATGGGCCGACCTCAAATCCCAGCTTTTGTATTTCATCATAAAAATAGCGGGTCAGTAGTATTTTTTCTTCCAGTGCTGCTTTAAAAGGAGCAATTCCATAGAGTTGCAAGGGCAACCACATCCGAACACCCCGCCAATGTTTGGTAAGTTCGGGAGAAAGGTCAGCGGGGTTGTATTCCTCTGTGGCTCCGAGAGTGTCCTGCATATAACTTGCACGGTAATAATGGCTCTCCATCTGAGCTTTTATATCTTTTATTAAAATAGCCCCCAGGCCATAGGAAAGGAACAGACCCTTGTGAGGATCGATGGCAACTGAGTCGGAGCGCTCGATGCCTTTGAAAGTATCCTTTATTGTTGTGCCATCAGGATTATCAACATCGGCCAAGATAAAAAACCCGCCATAAGCTGCATCTACATGAAACCAGAGATTGTGCTTTTCGCAAATGTCTGCCACAGCATTTAAAGGATCCATGGCGCCAGTGTCGGTGGTGCCGGCAGAAGCAACTACAAGAAAAGGATATAGTCCGTCGGCCACATCTTTATCAACCATTTCAGCAAGGGCATTCGCATCCATTCTGAATTGGCCATCCATTGGCACGTTTCGGACCATGGCCTCCCCCATCCCTCCTATCCGGATTGCTTTGTGAACACAGTGATGAACTTGTCCAGTCAAATAAATCACGGAATTTTTTACCTTGTCGGTTGTTATTTTTTTTGAATCACGGGCAGCCACAAATGCAATCAGGTTGGCAATAGACCCACCGCTCGTCAAATTGCCCAGCGACCCTTTTGGGTAACCCATTAGATCGCACATCCAGCGGAGTAGCATGTTTTCCATACGAACCGCGTTAGGGCCTCCGAAGAAAATACCTGCGTATTCATTGGTCACCGCTGCTAGGTAATCACCAAGTGCGGTTGGATAAATGCCCCCACCAGGTATATAGCCAAGATGCCCTCCTGACGCGGGGTTCAGGCCATCGTTTGGCAAGTTCTCTTTTAATACACCCAGCAGTTGTTCCATTGGTTTTGGCTGACCGTCGAGGGGCAGTTCCAAAAGACCAGTAGATGGGGTGTCACGTTTTACATAAGCTTTTCTATTGGGCAGGCTGTCCACATAATCGTGGGCGTAATCTTGCACAGCGGCTGCCCAATCATTTCTTTGTGAGGGTGATGGTTCAAGTTGCTCAGAAGCTTTTTCCAGTTTAAGTATCCTGTTGCGCATGGAAGGTTATTGGTGAAATTGAGAATCCTGACTGCCGTCAGGCAAGTTTAGAAATTGGGAAATTTCCCATTTCCGCAAAGAAAGGGATTGAAAAGCAATTCAATTTACAATTCCGAAATATGCTGCCAAAAAACAGGGTAAATGTCTTATTTTTACGCCACACCTACCGACCATCATATTCCAATTAATTTGGTCAAAAGTACATACATGAAAAATAGGATGCGGCACTGCCGTTCCTATCCTTGTTTTCAATTTCACCCGAAGAAAGTAAGTTTGCGGAAACGTTGCGAAAGCAATAAGCACTTGGCTCTTTGCCAGCCCGCTTACTCGCCAACTTCTATTTTTAACTAACTAAATTTTTGTAAAATGAGCACACAGGAAATCGCAAACCGACTTGTCGAACTTTGCCGTAAAGGCGATTACGAACTCTGTTTCAAAGAGTTGTACTCACCGGATGCGGTGAGCATTGAACCGAACGATAATTTTGGGGCCCGCCGTGCGGAAGGCATGGAAGCCATCAAGGAAAAAGGAGAGGCTCTCAACGCTATGATCGAAGAAATGCACGGTGGTAGCGTGGGTGATCCCATCGTTGCCGGCAACCATTTCTCCTGTAGCATGATGGTGGATTGGACGATGAAAGGTATGGGACGCCAGAAGATGGAGGAAATCTGTGTGTACAAAGTGGAAGATGGTAAGGTTGTTTCGGAGCAGTTTTTCTTCTAAAAAATACCTTTGGTTTGTCGGCGTGGCCATTGGTCACGCCGACAAAATACATCGGTTCGAATGTATTGATTTATGAATTTGCACCAAATTTGGTGCAAAATTGATAGTCTAATTATGAATTTACACCAATTTAGGTGTAAATTCGCAACCATGGTTCAACGGAAAATTTTAGAAGAAATAAAATCCTTAAAAGGAAAGTACCCAGTTTTGACGATCACCGGCCCTCGTCAAAGTGGGAAAACAACTTTGATAAAATCGCTCTTTCCCGATTGGCCATACTTCTCAATGGAAACGCCGGATGTCCGCGAAAAGGTAAATAACAATCCCCGCGAACTGTTTGACCGCCATGGCCACCGTCTATTGCTGGACGAAGTACAGCGCACACCAAATATACTTTCCTACTTGCAGACCATCGTTGATGAAGACCCCGAAGCATGTTTTATCCTTTCTGGTTCGCAAAATTTGCTGATGCTCGAAAACATCAGCCAGTCGTTGGCGGGGAGAACAGCCATCTTTTATTTATTGCCTTTTTCGCTGGAGGAATTAATGGATTCCAACTTTTCAAAAGAAGATAAATATGAAAACTGGATTTTTAATGGTTTCTATCCACGGATCTATGACAAACAACTCAAGCCCTCTCAATTTTATCCAAACTATATTGAAACATACATTCAAAGGGATGTCCGACAAATAAAAAATATCGGCAACTTAAACCTGTTCATCCGATTTCTTTCAATATGCGCAGGCCACGTTGGGCAGACAATCAATTACAGCAATTTGGCAAATGCAGCTGGAATCAGCCTTGTGACCGTCAAAAGCTGGCTTTCAGTATTGGAAACTTCCTTCGTTATTTATCAACTCAATCCCTATTTCAGGAATTTCAATAAACGGGTCACCAAGTCAACCAAACTGTATTTTTATGACACTGGGCTTGCATGTTCTTTATTGAGGATGAACAATGTTGAAGCAGTCGAAACCTATTATCAAAAAGGAGCTTTGTTCGAGAATTTCATTATCAATGAAATCAGTAAAGCATATTTCAACAGAGGGGAGCGCCCTCCCATTTATTATTGGAAAGATAGCAAAAATCACGAGATTGATCTCCTGCTCGATCTTGGTGGAAAACTGTTGCCGATTGAAATAAAATCGGGGCGAACCTTTAGTACTGCTTTTTTCAAAAACATAGCCTGGTTTCAGAATATATCAGACTTGCCAATTATCGACTGTGCTGTTATTTATGGAGGAGATCAGGACTGGGAAACAGAGCATGGTAAATTGATCAGTTGGCGAAACCTTAATGAACTATTGAAATGATGTAAGAAACAAGTGATCAGTATACTAATCACTAAAACCCATCAATTGCTCAGCATCACCGGCATCACCAACATCAATATTTCCTCGCCTTCTGTTTCCTCAACTGGCAATAAAATGCCTGCACGTGATGGCGTGGACAATTCCATTTTTACATCGTCCGATTGCAGCACATTCAGCATTTCGATCAGGAACTTGGCATTGAAACCAATGTTCACTGGAGAACCTTCGTAAGTGCAAGACAACTGCTCGTTGGCCTCGTTGGAAAAATCAAGATCCTGCGCTGACACAGTAAGGCTGTCTGGAGAAATATCGAGGATTACTTGGTTGGTGGTTTTATTGGCATAAATGGCAATCCGTTTGAGGGAGTTGAGTAAGTCAATCCGCTTGATACTCAGGGTATTTGGATTGTCAACTGGAATGACTGCATTGTAATCAGGGTAGCGGGCGTCGATCAAACGGCAAACAAGGTGCGTGCTTCCAAAGGTGAAAAATGCATTTGCTTTATCAAACGACACATCTACTTCTCCTTCATCAGACAGCGCATTTTTCAACAGGTTCAGCGCTTTCTTAGGGATGATAAAGGAAGTAGCCACCTCGCTGGGAACATTGGTGAAAGTATAGCGCACCAATTTGTGTGCATCAGTGGAAACGAATATCATTTTGTTGAAATCCAGCGAAACATAGACCCCCGTCATAGCTGGGCGCAGTTCGTCGTTGCTCGTCGCGAAAAGGGTTTTGTTGATGGCATTGACCAAAGTAGAAGAAGGGACTTTTACTGAATCCACCTGCTCTGCTTCTGGGATGCGGGGAAAATCCTGCCCGTTTTCGCCAGCAAGGCGGTATTTGCCGTAGGCGGAAGTAATTGTTATCCCAAAATTTTCATCATCTACGGACATGGTGATCGGTTGGTCGGGGAGCGCTTTCAACGTGTCTAGCAGAATTTTAGCTGGGACAGCAACAGTTCCATCTCCATCTGACATCACTTCTATTTCGTTGGTAATGGAGGTCTCAAGGTCAGTAGCAGCAATGGTCAATTTGTTTTTTGAAATGGTAAAAAGGAAATCATCAAGGATCGGCAGCACCGGACTTGACGAAATAGCACCACTGGCCACATTTATTTGTTTGAGCAATTCGGATGAGGATACGCTGAATTTCATCTGTTTATTTAGTTGTAGTTGTAAAGGTACAGATGGAACTTAGGAACGGTGACCAAATAAATTTACATTTTTGGCTGCTTCTTTTGCTCTTATTTTTTTCCTTAAAATCAGTCATAGTATCAACAATACTCCTTCTTTTAAAGAAAACCTAAGACCAAAATAACCTACCCAAAGAATGTCAATTTATTTAATCACCGTTCCTTACCATCATTGAATAATCACTTCTTTGTACGATTTAATGATTATTCAATGATGGACGTTTCATAAGTTATGTCTTGTTTATTTTTTAACTGCGCAAATGTAAGGTAAGGCCGCCATTTTTAACACCAAAATCACCAACAGAATGTGGATAACCATGCTTGACAACATGGCTTCCATTTGAATATTTAAATGGCTTGAGTATCAATTGGTTGATTCAGCATTTAAATCTATATAAAATTGTATTTTAGCGAGAAAATAACCTGAAGAGGTTTTCTCTAAAAATAAACCAACCCCAAGTATGATACTTTTCAGAAACCTTATTATGTGCCTATTGGCCATGCCTTTATTAGCCAATGCCCAAGTGACCGACAATTTCTCCGATGGCAATTTTTCCAATAACCCAGCGTGGCAAGGCAATGTTTCAGACTTCATAGTTAATGCCGAACTTCAATTGCAATTGAACGCTGCCGCCGCTGGAATTTCTACGCTTTACGTACCAACCCCCTTCGCAGACAGCGCCGTTTGGGAGTTCTATTTCAAAATGGATTTCCCCCCATCTGCCTCCAACAGTTTAATAATTGTATTGCAAAGTGACCAACCAGATTTGATGACTGGCGATGGCTATTATTTGTTTATCGGTGAAACTGGAGGCGAAGACGCTATCCTGTTTTACCGAATGGATGGCGGGGCGGAGACATTGTTGGCCACCGCGACACTCGGAGCAGTTGCCAATGAGCCAATAGTGCGGGTCAGAATGGAGCGGGAATCAGGGGGTGTTTGGACCCTGTTTGCAGATTATGCTGGCGGCCAAAACTTCGTGCAAGAATTCACGCTCGAAGACAGTACTCATGGTAGTGGCGATCTTTATTTTGGATTTCAATGTGAATATACAGCCTCGAGGGTGGACAAATTTTTCTTTGATGACGTCCTGGTCGAACCTCTTTCACCAGACACCGATCCACCGGGTTTACTATTTGCAGAGGCAATTTCCGTCACAGAATTAGATGTTTTTTTCGATGAGCCGTTGGAGGAATTGACAGCAACCGAGCCCAGCAATTACAACATTGACAATGGTATTGGAGTGCCAGCTGCGGCTTTTTTGGATGCGGCGGACAAAACCTTGGTTCACTTATCGTTGCAATACCCACTGTCCAATTTACAGGGATATGTTTTGAGCGTAAATGGAATGAGCGATTTGGCGGGCAATATTGCTCCTGCCCAAAATACCACTTTCACTTTTGTTGAAACAGAAATCGCCAGCGAATTTGATATTCTCATCAATGAAATTATGGCAGATCCAACACCCCCAGTTGCCCTGCCTACCATTGAATTCATCGAATTGTACAATCGAAGCAGCAAAGTGCTCAATCTTGAAGGTTTTACCTTTTCGAGTGGTGGCACTCCGCAAGTTTTCCCTGAATATTTGCTTTGGCCCAAAAACCATGTGCTGGTCAGCGACGATGGAGATGCGGACTCATTGGCCATGTTTGGCGAAGTGGTTGGCTTGCCTAGTTTCCCTGGGTTGGTGAACAGCGGCGATGAATTGACTTTAGCCGACCCAGCAGGAAATACTATCCACCATCTCAATTACTCCCTTTCGGCATATAATGATCCCCAAAAAGAAAGTGGCGGATGGACTTTGGAATTGGTCAATCCATCGACGCCTTGCAAAGGAGAATCAAATTGGAGCGGGTCGGTGAGCTTGCTGGGAGGCACTCCGGGGCAGCTCAATTCTGTGTTGGATGAAAAACCAGACGAGGATGGGCCGAACCTGCTCCGTGCTTTTGCTGATGTTGCGCAGCCATATTCCATTGACCTGTTTTTTGATGAAGGCTTGGATAAACTGGCTGCGGAGAACAGCGCACCTTATTCCATTTCTGGAAACATTGAAATCACTTCTGCTTCAATTCTGCCTCCGACAAACGATGTTGTACGCCTTCAATTGGGTTCCCCTCTCACGCCCAGCATTTTATATGAAATAATAGTGTCCGATCAAGTGGTTGATTGCACAGGGAACAGCATTAACGCGGGAAGCACCACGCTTGCACTGCCTGAACCTATCGAGCCGCTCGACATCATTATTAATGAAATACTTTTCAACCCAGAAACTGGCGGTGTTGATTTTTTAGAAGTTTTCAACCGTTCCGAAAAAGTATTGAACGTGGGCGATTTGATTATTGGAAATATCCAGGAAAGCATCGATACAATTGTGCGGCAAGTGGAAACAAAAAGACTGTTATTTCCCAATTCGTATGTTGTCTTCACTAAATTACCTAGTGATATAATTGCTAGATATTCCGTAGAAAACGAAGCTGCGCTTATCCCAAACGATTTGCCTTCTTTCAATAATGATGCGGGCAACGTGACTCTTTTCAGGGCAGGGCCAACAGGTGCGGTCATTATTGATGTGTTTGATTATAGCGAAGATTATCACCACCCTTTATTGGATGAAACCGATGGTGTTTCACTTGAACGACTCAGCCAAAATGATCCGACTCAAAATCGCAACAATTGGCAATCCGCTGCCGCTTCGATCGGATATGCGACCCCTACTTTCAAAAACTCCCAATCTGTTCCTGATCCAACATCTACTGAAAGTATTTTTCAGATTCCCGAAAAAAAGCTATCTCCAGATGGCGACGGCTTTCAGGATTTCCTCATCGTTAATTATCAAACAGGCAGCCCAGGCTTTGCTGCACAAGCAAAGGTTTTGGACGCAGAAGGCCGTCTCGTCAAAACACTTTTCAACAACGACCTCCTCGCAACTGAAGGTTTTTTCCGTTGGGATGGCGATACGGATAGGGGTGGCGTGGCCCGCATCGGCATCTATATTTTGTGGGTTCAATTGTTCCACCCTGATGGTTCGGTGAAAGTGTTCAAGGAAACTTGCGTGGTGGCAGGGAGGTTGTGACTAAAATGACAAGTTAAGGAATTGCCAACTTATTCTTTGATCGTTCTAAAAGCATTATTGAATCCGTTAAACTCTGGTTAAAATGAATTCACCGATAGGATTTGTGGCTTAATGCCAGGTTAAAATTCCGTTACAATCTAAACCACCATTTAAGTTTGCAAGTCTAAAGTTAGCGGCTAAGTAAAAAATTTAGCCGCAATATTTCCAAACAAAAAAAATCTAAAATATGAAAGCGCCAAACCTATTGATTTTATCTGTTTTCACTCTTCTATTCCTCAGTTCCTGTAGTACAAGATTTACTTATTTTACAGAAGATCTCTACCAAGAACAAGGTTGGTCAGATGATGAGCTAAAGAAAATCCAATTTTACGTTTCCCAAAACATTGTATTGAAACGAGAACTTACGGGAGGTTCTTCTGAAATTATTTCTGGAAAAATAAAAATTGAGAATGGCAGTAAAATAGAAGAAGTAGTCATTCCAAGAGGTACCCCAGGTGCTTTTCTTTTTAGTCCAAAAAGCAACCGTTTTGCGATTTCATTTGAAGAAGAAGGAGAGAAACAATACCTCATGTTCGGGCCAAGTCCTAAGAATAGTGACCGGTTTGTGATGTTAGCTTCTGATTGGAACCGTCGGAGCGGAAAGGTGACTTATAATGGTAAGCAGTGGAAGGTCGGATCCGATTCTGCATATGCTGCATTGATGGTTGATATGAGAAAGGTCAACAAATACGATAAAAATTCGAGAACAGCCAAAGGCCGTAGGGTCGGGGGTTAAGTCGATAAAAGTATTTGAGCTGCAGCCAAAAAATAGAATAGCTGCAATAATAGCCACTCTGGATTTTGAATCCCAGAGTGGCTGTTTTTTCTCAGGTTATTGCAAACCTAAAAATGATATCTTTGCCCCTTTTTCATTCAAATAATTAAATCATCATGGATTTAGTAGTAAAAGACAGCAACGGAAATATTCTTTCTGACGGAGATTCTGTTATCGTAAACAAAGATCTGAAAGTAAAGGGATCTTCTTTGAACTTGAAACGAGGCACGGTCATCAAAAACATACGCCTCACTGACGAAGAAGGGGAAGCAGAGTGCCGAATTGGCAAAAGTACCATCGTGTTGAAAACTCAGTTCCTTAAGAAAAAATAAGACCTAATAATTGTTTTGCGCAAACAATCGCGCCATGTTCAATGCCCGGATTGATGCGTACTGAATATTTCGGGTGCGGTCATTTCCGAGGCGCAGCTTGAAAGTCTCTACCTGTTTTTTGTTTCCAATAGCAATCCAAATCATTCCTACGGGCTTATCAGGCGTGCCGCCATCGGGGCCGGCGATGCCAGAAGTTGCGATGGCAATGTCTGTTTTCAATAACGACAAAGCACCTCCTACCATTTCTTTAACTGTTTGCTCGCTAACAGCTCCGTGCTCTTTTAATGTTTTCTCTTTTACACCAAGTTGGTTCATTTTTATTTCATTGGAATAGGAAATTATGCTTCCCATGTAATAGGCCGATGAACCGGGCACGGAAGTAATCATATGGGCAATATATCCACCAGTACAACTTTCCGCAGTTGAAAGAGTCAAGCCTTTTTGTTTGAATAATTGCCCAAGGGCTACTTCAAGGGGAATATCTTTATCTGCCACGATCAAATGGGCCGGCAACAGGCTTTTCAATTCATTAAATTTTTCATCCAAAAACCCATTCATTAAGATTTCATCCTCATGTGAAATGGACAACCTCAAGCGCACCCTGCTGATTCCCGGCAAATAGGCAAGTTTGATAAATTCAGGCAGGCTTTCCTCAAAACCTTTTATCATATTTGAAATGCGTGATTCCCCTTCGCCAACGGTCAACAAAGTCCGGTGGGCAATAGGAGAAGAAGGAAACCGCTCTTGTAGTTTTCGAATCACGCTATTCTCCATGATATATTCCATTTCATGCGGCACACCTGGCATGGATACCAGGACCGTTTCATTTTCATCGAACCACATACCTGGTGCAGTTCCTCTTTTGTTTCTTAGGATCGTTGCATTTTGTGGCATCAAACATTGGTCTCTGATACCTTCTGGCACTGGCCGACCAAACCTTTCAAAAATTTTGTTGATCCAGTCGTGTGTCTTCTGGTGAAATACAAACCCCACCCCATAAAATTTCGCTAATACCTTTTTTGTAATGTCGTCTTTTGTTGGCCCAAGACCACCGGTTACAAGTACAACATCAACTTTTTGGATAACAGACTTCAATGCATCCGCGATCGCTATGGGGTCATCGCCAACTGTAGTTCGGCCAGTAACTTGTCCGCCGATCGTTTGAAGCATTTGTGCCATTGTGGCAGAATTCGTGTCAATGACCTGCCCAATCAAAAGTTCGTCTCCAATTGTAAGAATGTGTACCGTCATGTTAAGTAGATCGGTGAACGGAAAAGTGGTTATATTAACCCCCTTCAAAGCACCTTTATTTTTTACAAAAATCGAATTTCCTTTAGCCCAAATAATTCTGTTTTGCCCACAACGTCAACTTCCAATTTCCCTGATTCGGCAATGCCGATAATCCGCCCCTTGAAAGTAGAACCATCAGGGCGTGCAAAATAACTGGTTGTTTGAAACCTGTATAAACATTCCAGGTATGTTGATTGCAAAGGAACTGCTTTTTGCGATTTAAGTTTTAGGTAGCGGCTTTCAACAAAATGACAAAGTTGAGGAATAATAGGGTTGATTTGAAAATCTGTCCCTTTTTCTAATTTAAATGACGTCGGGTTAGGTGCTCCAGAAGTAAAAATTTCTTGGTTGATATTGATACCAATGCCAATTACACTGGATCGGAGATAGCTGCCAGAAATGGCATTCTGGATGAGGATGCCAGCTACTTTTTTGTCGTTAATATAAATGTCATTCGGCCATTTGATTTTGACCTCTCCCGGAAAGTAGTTTTCTACCAGATCGAACACTGCCAACGAAATAGCTTGATTTAATAAAAACTGTCGCGTAGCATGTAGTGAATCAGGATAAAGGATAATGCTCAGGGCAACATTTTTGTTGGGTTCACTTTCCCAGCTACTGCCAATTTGTCCTCTTCCTGCACGCTGGTTTGAGGTCGAAATGACAGTTCCCTCTGCTGGTTTGCTTTTTGATAATAAAGAAAGGGCATATTCATTGGTGGAATCTATGCTTGGCAGGTACAGGAAGTTCCTTCCGATAAACAAAGTTTCAAGTCTGTACAATAGAAAATAAGTTTGTATTTTTGAGCAAGTCCTTTGGGCATCTCAAAGATTAGTTTGAAACCTGAAGGTATTTGTAAACAAAGACAATTTTGTAATTGAGGCGCTACGCTTTTTCAACACAACCATTTCCACTGCGAGCCTCAATTCCAAAAATAAAAATTAAATCTATATTTTGAGTGTAAATGCAGCTTTAAAAAGCAACCCCATTACTGCCGAAGATTTGAACGATATGATAATTGATTCTATTCAGGATATTAAGGGAAAGAACATCTTAAAGTTGGATTTGCGTCAATTGGATGAAGCACCAGCTGATTATTTTATTATTTGTGAAGGCGACTCCAACACCCAGGTCAAAGCAATTTCTGATAACATATACAAGCGATTGAAGGAAGAGGTTGGCCAGCGACCTACTCATTCAGAAGGCCAGCAAAATGCCCTATGGATATGTATGGATTATTTTCACACAGTTGTGCATGTTTTTTACCGAGAAACCCGGCAGTTTTATCTTTTGGAAGATTTATGGAATGATGCAAAAGCAACTGAATATGCCAACATTTAATTTAGGCTAGCATACCCCTAAACAGGCTTATCAAAACTAATATTGGTGGCTTATCGGCTAAACAGGCTTTTCGAGCAAGACAATAAATTTTACATGTTCACAATAATCACGTGCAATTGTCATTGATTATCAATAATCTGCAAAACTATTTGTCATATAAACATCTTTAATTCTATTGTTTATCATCCAATACCAAAAAACCAGTAATCAAATAATCAGCACGGAACTAAGCGGAGGCACAACGAAGCTATACTTTGTTTGTTCTAATGGAAAATGATGTCAAAGTAAAAGTAGATGGAAAACAAAAATCAGGACAATAACAAAAATAACGATAACAAAAACGACTCGAAGTTCAATGCCTATTGGATCTATGGAGTTGTTGCTTTGTTTTTAATCGGTTTACAGTTTCTTCCGATAACAGATACGGGGAATGAGGATATTACCTACGAGAAATTTAAAAGCCTGGCGGAAGACGGGGATGTGGAGAAATTGGAAGTAGTCAATGACAAATACGCCTATGTTTACCTCAATGAAGAAGCCCTGACCAAAGAAGAACACAAAGAAGTCTCAAAAACTGGGTTCTCCAAGAATCGTCCACATTATGTGTTCAACATTGGCCCTCCTGACTATTTCGCCACACGTTTGGAAAAAATGACTACTGAGTTGGATGCGGACAAACGTTTCACAACCAGTTATGAAGAAAAGACGAATTGGATGGCTCCTATTCTCGGATGGTTGCTGCCAATCGCAATGCTGGTAGCCATTTGGCTATTCATCATGCGTCGTATGGGCGGTGGAGCAAGTGGTCCAGGGGCACAACTTTTTAATATAGGAAAATCTAAAGCCACCCTATTTGACCAGAACGCCAAGGTCAATGTAACTTTTAAAGACGTGGCAGGCCTTGAGGAAGCAAAAGAAGAAGTGATGGAAGTTGTGGATTTTCTAAAAAATCCATCAAAATATACCGCCCTAGGTGGTAAAATTCCAAAAGGCGTATTGCTGATCGGCCCTCCTGGCACAGGCAAAACCTTGTTGGCAAAAGCAGTTGCCGGAGAGGCCGAAGTTCCTTTTTTTTCCATTTCAGGTTCCGATTTTGTTGAAATGTTTGTGGGTGTAGGCGCATCACGGGTACGTGACCTTTTCCGCCAAGCCAGGGAAAAAGCACCTTGTATTGTCTTCATTGATGAAATTGATGCCATCGGACGGGCAAGGGGGAAAGGAGGTTTGCAGGGGGGAAATGATGAAAGAGAAACCACACTGAACCAATTATTGGTCGAGATGGATGGCTTTCCGACAGACAAGGGCGTCATTCTGATGGCAGCCACGAACCGACCTGACGTGTTAGACAACGCCCTTTTGCGCCCAGGCCGCTTTGATCGTCAAATCGGAATTGACAGGCCTGACCTGAAAGGACGTGAAGAAATATTCAGAGTCCATCTCAAAAACATAAAAACTTCGGAAAATATTAACCCTTCCATTTTGTCCGAAATGACGCCTGGGTTTGCGGGAGCAGAGATTGCCAACGTTTGCAACGAGGCCGCACTTGTTGCTGCCCGTCGCAACAAAGAAGAGGTGGATATGGAAGATTTCAACCATGCCCTCGACAGGGTGATAGGTGGTCTTGAGAAAAAGAACAAACTCATTTCACCGGAGGAAAAGGAAATCATTGCTTATCACGAAGCTGGCCATGCTGTCTGTGGTTGGTTCCTCAAACATGCTTCTCCTTTGGTGAAGGTCACCATTGTCCCCAGAGGGGTTGGGACATTAGGCTATGCCCAATATTTGCCAAAAGAAGAATACATCACACGTACCGAGCAGTTACTTGACCGCATGTGCATGACTTTTGGGGGTCGGGCAGCAGAGGAGATTATCTTCAACAAAGTATCTACTGGTGCTCAAAGTGACCTCGATCAAGTGACCAAGATGGCCTACAGTATGGTCGCCGTTTATGGCATGAATGAAAAGGTAGGACAGGTATCCTTTTATGGCTTGCAGAACGATAGCTTCCAAAAACCATATTCTGACGAAACGGCCAGCATGATTGACGGTGAAGTCCGCAATTTGGTCAATTCGCAGTTTTCACGGGCCAAAGATTTGTTGAGGGAAAAACAACATGAGTTGAAAACCATTGCCCAACATTTGCTGGGAAAGGAAATGTTGTTGAAATCCGATGTTGAAAAACTGATCGGTGCCCGGCCTAGTGAATCGAAAAAGGAAAATATAATTGGCGTGCCTGAAATAAAGCCCACAAATGGAGTTAGCGACAATGCTGATGAAATAGTAGGCAAATAACCAGTACTATATAGATGTAACAAAAGGGTCGGAAAAATTCCGACCCTTTTGTTTTTCATTGAAAATCAGTTTGAAATTTTTCCACGCATTTCTTCTTTCCTACCTTGTGCCGAAATGAACAGACAGGATTCAAGGGTAAGGATTGGGGCGGTTTATATACATCGCTAGCAAACCTGTCCCCTGATCTCTGACTACTTACTTAAATAAATATCAAAACCTCTTACTTATGAATATGCTTATACACGCCCATTCCGGCCTCCGCTGGGTTGTTTTACTGCTTTTGATTACAGCTACTTTTAAAGCCCTAATGAAATGGCGGTCAAATGCACCATTTACAGAAGGTGATCGTAAATTGAACTTGTTTACCATGGTGTCTGCCCATATCCAATTACTGATTGGGTTGGCGTTGTTTACCATGAGCACCAAAGTCAATTTTTCTGGGGAGGCGATGAAAGATCCTGTCCAGCGATTTTTCCTGGCGGAGCACAGTGTGATGATGATTTTAGCGATTGTGTTGATCACCATTGGCTATGTCAAATCAAAAAAAGCCATCGAAGAAGCCAAGAAGTTCAAGGTCGCTTTCACCTATTTTTTGATTGCTTTGTTGGTTCTGTTGGCAGGCATTCCTTGGCCATTCAGAAATCTTGGAGCAGCATGGTTTTAAAGCCAAAATAAATTATTGGAAAACCAAAGAGTCTCAGTACTGACAGCTGTCCCAATAATTTGTTAATGACTCCGTTAAAGAAATACTATTGTTAAAATGCGCCATTGCCGGAATCGGATTTGGCGCATTATTTTTGCACAACATTGGAAATCAGCCTTTAAGGTTTCAAGAGCCAAGTTTGGTCGATTATCCCCTGACTTCTGAAATCTTAGACCTGACCACTAAATAATATTTGCATGAAAAAAGTATTGTTCTTCGCGTTCGCACTCCTTGCCGGTAGTTCTCTTTTTGCCCAACTCAATCCTGTGAAATGGTCATATGAAGCCATCTCAGTAGGCGACAGTGAATATGAACTTGTTTTTACTGCTCATATTACTGATGGCTGGTATGTTTATTCCCAATACCTCGAATCTGATGACGGCCCGATCCCTACTTCTTTTACTTGGGGTGAGGAGGCTGGAGTTGAACTTATAGGCAAAACAGAGGAGGCTGGATCTATGCATGAAGGCTATGATGACATATTTGAAATGAATGTAGTGAAATACAGTGGCCGACCAACATTTAAACAACGAGTTAGGGTGAATCCAAATACCTTGCTTACCGGGTATCTTGAATACATGACCTGTGATAATGATCGATGTCTTCCGCCCACAGAAATTGAATTCCGATTCAATTTGGAGTAGTCAAATAAGATGGATTGGTTGTCTTGAACTTTGACTGCAGCGACCATTCCAACACAGCAAATCCTTCGGGTAGCTTTCGCTTAACAAATGACCAATCAGCTACCCGCCTTTTTCCTTTCGTACCAAGGTTTTAGCTTTGCAATCCTTTTTTTGCCTTCCCATGCAATTTAGGACGTAATTTAAAGCTGCGCCCTACATTTTAGAGGGCACTTATTTGCTCCTAAATAAACGCCTAATTGTTTAACCATATACCCTGAACCAACCATCTAAATTATTCAGTATGAGAAATTTAATAGCCCTCACAACACTTTTATTTTTTGCCTCACCTTCTTTTGGGCAAATATTGGATCCTGTGAAATGGGAGTTTGCTTCCAAGCAAGTCAGCGATAACGAATTCGACCTGATTTTCACTGCTAAGATTGACAACGGATGGAACATTTACACTCAGTTCCTGGAAGGAGATGATGGCCCTGTCCCCACTGCTTTTTATTTTGATGAAAAAGAAAAGCATTACTCCAAAGTTGGGAAAGTTGACGAGTCGCCAGAAAATAAAGAGACCAAACATGACAAAATATTTGACATGGAGGTCGCTAAATTTCACAAAAAAGCCACGTTCACCCAACGTGTAAAAGTGACCGATGGCAAGCCGATCACAGGCTTTCTTGAATTTATGACCTGCGACGACTCAAGGTGCTTGCCTCCTGCTGAAGTGGATTTTTCTTTTGACATAAAAATAACCGCGGGTATTGACCAAAGTACAGACGCCATTTCATCAGAAGAAAAAACGGAAGCTGCTGAAACTACCAACGCCCCACCCTCAACAGCAATCGAACCAGCCGACAATGGTATTTTGGAACCTGTAAAATGGTCGCTTGAAGTACAGCAAGAAACAGATGGGGCATATACTTTGGCGCTAAAAGCGAATATTGATAAAGGATGGTACATCTATTCCCAGTTCATTGAAGAGGAGGATGGGCCAGAACCAACTTCTGTTGAATTTGACGAAGATCCGAACGTGGAAGTACTTGGCAAAACAGAAGAAGTAAGCGATCATAAAGTCTCTGGCTTCGACAAGGTGTTTCAAATGAATGTGACCAAGTACAAAGGGGATGTAACTTTTTTGCAAAAAATAAAAGTCGAGGATGCCGACAAACCCGTGAACGGGCTGGTCTATTTTATGACCTGCGATGATTCGAGGTGCTTGCCGCCAACGGAAGTGCCATTTAAAGTAACCCTGGCATCGTTGACTACTTTGGTCGGAGATGATGCTATTTCAGACGGCAATGGAATAGTAGTTGATAATAGTGGCGGAACACAGATCATAAAAGGACAAGAAGCTAATTGCGGTGAGGTGCAGGAAGAAAAGGACAAGAGCCTTTGGGGCACTTTTTTATTAGGTGTGATCGGAGGGCTACTGGCGTTGCTGACCCCATGTGTCTGGCCGATGATCCCACTGACGGTCAGCTTTTTCACCAAAGGAGCAGGGAACAAAAGTAAAGGTATGTTCAACGCCTTTATGTATGGTTTTTACATCTTACTCGTTTATCTTTTGTTGAGTGCGCCATTCCATTTGCTGGATTCATTGAACCCAGATATATTGAATGAAATATCGACCAACATCTGGTTGAATATTTTCTTTTTCGTCATTTTTATTTTCTTTGCCTTTTCTTTTTTTGGATATTATGAACTGACCTTGCCAAGCAGTTGGCTCAACAAGTCAAGTTCAGCCGAAGGCATTGGTGGGGCGATCGGGGTTTTCTTTATGGCTTTGACCTTGGCCCTAGTTTCCTTTTCCTGTACTGGTCCCATCCTCGGATCCTTGTTGGCAGGTACCCTTTCATCTTCTTCTGGCGGCAATCCAGCCACCTTGCTGACAGCGGGAATGGCAGGATTTGGATTTGCATTGGCGCTGCCTTTTGGTCTCTTTGCGGCTTTTCCAAGTTGGTTGAACTCAATGCCAAAATCAGGAGGCTGGATGACAACGGTTAAGGTCGTATTAGGGTTCCTCGAACTGGCGCTGGCATTGAAATTCCTCTCGAATGCAGATTTAGTAAAACACTGGGGCTTGCTTAAAATAGAGCCTTTCTTGGTATTGTGGATCATCATTTTTGTTGCACTCGGCCTTTATCTTTTCGGTAAAATACGCTTCCCGCACGACTCCCCGATGAAAAAGATTCCTATCCCAAGGGCTATCTTGGGGATCGCTTCTTTTGCTTTCGCAATATATTTGATGACAGGTTTCAGGTATGATGATAAAGCTGGTTCACTCAAGCCTTTGACTTTATTGAGCGGCCTTGCACCTCCCGTTTGTTACAGTATGTTCTATCCATGCGATTGTCCACAGAACCTCAGTTGCTTCAAAGACTTTGAAGAAGGAATGACCTATGCCAAAAAGGTCAACAAGCCCGTGATGATTGATTTTACTGGCCATGCATGCGTGAATTGTCGAAAAATGGAAGAGACTGTTTGGCCAGAACCCTCTGTCTATAAACTGCTCGATGAAGATTTCGTACTCATCTCCCTTTATGTGGATGAAAAAATAGAACTGCCTGAAGAAGAAAAAGTAACTGTGAAGTTGAAGAGTGGAAAAACGAGAAAGTTACGCTATACGGGCCATCGCTGGCAAATATTGCAGACTGAAAATTTCAACATAAATACTCAACCTTACTACGTACTTTTGTCTCCTGATGGCACAGTACTGAATCATGCAGTTGCTTATACACCTGACGTCGATGAATATGCAAACTTCCTGGAATGTGGTCTTAACCGTTTTAAAGAACTAAAAGCTGAGAATCAATTATTGGGCGACAATCAATAAAATTAATCAAGCGCCTGAAACCTGTAGGTTTCAGGCGCTTCAAACACTTTTCAAAATGAAAAATACATTTCTACTTTCTTTTTTCTTGCTATTGACAATGGGACAAGCATTTTCCCAAAGCGAAGATATTGACTGCAATGATGCCCAGGCGATCAAGCAGTATTTTCTAAAAAATGGCTTTGAAAGTTCACCTGCCACCATCGTGAGCATTGCCGATGCAGTAGATGCAAATGGAATAATGGATCATGCCCAATTGGTCATTCTCCACAAAGGGGCAAATGTGAACATGGTCAACGTGTTTCAGGACAATGTGAAAGCAGGAGCAAGTGAGGGCTTCAATGCGGTGGCAATCGTGACCAAAAATGAGAACTTCTGCAACAAGGAAATAAAGCGCCTGATCTTGAACGACTTTGACAAGGACAAATACGACACCTCGGTCAATGCACATATTTGGGACAACCCAAACAGCACGGAGGATTTACTCTTTGTAAGATACAATCCTATTAAGATCAACAAGTAAAGTAAAAAACCCGTAGCTATTTCCAGCTACGGGTTTTTGTTTTCATTGATTGCTTCCCACACCAAGTTGCTTTCGAACCCTCTCCCAATGGCGTACTGAGCCAGTTTGTTTTTCCTTGCAAATTCATTCTTTTCCTTTAGTTGCTTTTCCTTTTTTTTCAAAATTTCAGACAGGACTTTTTGGTACTCCCCTTCCTCGATTTCAGTCATGGCCTTGCGCAAACAATAATCAGAGATATCACGCATTTTTAATTCTCTTTGGATGCGGATACGGCCCCAACGTTTCATGCGGAATTTGCCACGTGCAAAGCTACGGGCATACCGTTCTTCATTCAGGAAATTTTCTTGGATAAGGTCAACCATAACCTCTTCAAGGTCATCGCCATAGATGCCAAGGTCAAGCAATTTGCTGCGGACTTCTTTGTGACAGCGGTCTTGATAAGCACAGTAGCGCTGGAGTTTTATGAGCGCGTCTGCTTTAGAAACGTATTTTTTATGCGGCGTATTTTTCAAATGAGATTGGCTTCAACAAAGGCATTCAAGGCCATTGAATTTCTGCAAAGTAATAATCTCCCAATTCTTCAAAACATCTAACACCTCTTTGTCCTTCCGTGCTGCGATGGCAACGAGGTAGGCGTCCTGAACCAATTTCCCAAAAATAGCCTGATCGTAATATTCCATTACTTTCGGATGCAAACTCGATTGAAAAAAGCGTGCTGCATTTGACCAGTTGTCAAACCCAAGTCGTGCTTTTACACAAAGGTTTTCCAAAGTACGAACATCTTCATTGGAGGAAGTTTCAAGCACAACTACATAAGTTCGCCAAGCTGAGGAGTTCAGTATTTCCAATTCATCAAAAACATCAAGCTTGCGGCCATATAAAATGAAATTCTTGTTTGGCTTACTATCGAGTAACACCAGATCGTTGTATCTTCTTCCTGACGATGGTTGAGGAATACTGTGAATGATGGCGCGGGCGGGGTCAACGCGTTTTGCCTCTACTATTTCCGGATGGGTAGTTGGATTCAGGCGAACAGGAATTATTCCGAGGTCAAGATGAAGTTCTTCTTCCGAATTTTTGAACTGGAATCCCAGCTGGTTCCAGGCGTGGCGGGCTGTTTGCCAATTCTCCAACACGGTTGCTGCAAGTGCCATGTTTCCCCATGTGGTTTCATCAAAAGGGTTGTGTTCCACAGCTTTCAGGGAATAATGCAGGGTCGGAATCCATTCATTCCTTCCTTTGTAAATGTTACTGAGATAGGCATATGGTGCAGACCAATCGGGGGATTTCCGAACGATCAATTTGCAGAGTTTTACAGCATTATATACATCACCGCACCGATCGTACTCAACGGCTTTCCGATATAGATCCTCTATTTCATTTGCAGGCCTATGGTAATGTTGCATGATTGGATTGTGTGCGTTTTCTATTTCAAAGGTAAAAAAACTTGCAGGGTAAATCAAGTTCACGCTACCCTTCGCCCTTTCCAATAGTAGCGTTTCTTGATGTTGCTCCAACAACCGATAACCGTTATATATATAATGTGCATCAACTGGGAACTGAGGAAATTTTTCATCAGGTCTTTCCTGTTAAAATAGCTGGCCATTTCAGCAAGAAAAATATAATCGCTGATGGTTTTTACCAAAAACAAACTCATGAAAAGCACAGTGGCACTCCAGCCCAAAAAGGGAATTAATAGAAAGGCAAGCAAAATAGAGCAGCAATGCAAGAAGACAATCCCTAAAATGGAAGTCGTTTTCCATTCAATATAATAAGTGGATTTTGAAGCCCATCGCAGGCGTTGGGACAGAAAGGAGGACACATTCGGTTTGGCCTCTGACAAAACCACCGCGTTTTTATTTTTTAAAAAACCAACCTGACCAGGAAAGCGGACTGCCATTTTTTGCATCAACAAAATATCGTCGCCACTTGCCAAATGGTCGATGCCTTCAAATCCATTAACAGCGTTGAATGCCATTCTTGTGTAGGCGAGGTTTGCGCCATTGCACATGTTGATCCATTTTAACTGAATGCCCGCGGCTGTCACGCACATCATTCCCATGAAGTCGAGGGACTGGAAGCGCTCGAACATTGATTTTTCTTGATGAAAATTGACAGGAGCGGCTATAAACTGAAATCCTTTTGTTTCAAAAAAAGAAACCAAAAGAAGAAGCCAATCGGAAGGAGATATGCAATCGGCATCGGTAGTGACGATCAAATCAGCAGTCGATTGTACAATGGCGATTTCAATGGCCTTTTTTTTATATGAACCGACCTTACTGTTTTTAATGAAACCCGCCAATCTTAAGACCTTGAAAGAAGAATGATCTTTTGCAAATCTGCTTGCTATATTGAAAGTGTCGTCCCCCGAATGGTCGTCAACAATAATTACCTCCAGCAATTCTTTTGGATAGGATAAATTGGCAAGAGCCTGGAGGCATGGTGCAATGTTATCAGCTTCATCGCGAGCAGGCACAACCACACTCACTTTGGTTTTTGGTAAAAAGCCACTGGGGGTTTTCCATTCCGGCAGGCTGCGCCAGCCTTTAATGTACTTTATCAAAATAAAGACATAAGCTGCGGCCAAAGCAAAACTGACAACAATCAAAAATAAAAAGAACCCGCTGAGTTCCATGAACAAAAATTGTGTGAAGCGGTCTTAAAACCGCTTCTGAAAAACTGGATAGTGAATAAGTTACTTATTTGATACGCCTTACATCAGCAATGCTTTCTATTTTTAGCAGTGATTTAGTTACCACATTCAGTTGGTCGGTATTGGCAACCAAGAGACTGATATCTCCCTCAAAATAACCTTCGTCGCCGCCTTTGATGTTGAATGACCGGATATTCAGTTCCAAATCTGAGGAAATAATATTCATGATCTGCTGTATCACCCCGACACCTTCGTCCACGCCGATTATTTTTAGTTCAGCGACAAAGGTGCTGTCTCCATTGATGACCCACTCTGCTTTCATCACCCGATAGCCATACCTTGCAAGTAGGTTGGTGGCATTGGGGCAATTAGAGCGATGTATTTTCAATCCGTCAGAAGAAGTGAGGAAAGCAAAAATGCCATCTCCCTGAACGGGGTTGCAACAGTTTGCAAGCTTGTAGTGGTATAATTCGGCAGGTTCCCCGTTGACCAATATTTTTGTTTTGGCCGTAATTTTTGGCTTGGGGGAAGGTTGTTTCTTCTCTTCTATTTTCGGTTTTTCGACAGGTATTTCGACCAGTTTATGATCTTTTACCTCAAATGGTTTCAAGAGGTCGTTGAGGGTTGCCTTATCAATTGCCAGCGCGAAATAGAGGTCAGCGTGCGACTTAAATTGATAATGTTTCACCAAAGCTTCCACACCTTGGTCGAAATGGTTGACTTTCAAGTTGTTGAACTTACGCTGTACGGCTTCTTTGCCAAATTCTCCTTTCTTTCTGCGCTCTTCTTTCATAGAAGAACGGATTTTAGAACGCGCTTTCCCCGTCACCACTATTTTCAGCCAACTTTCATTCGGTTTCTGTTTTTTGTCCGTAATGACTTCTACCTTATCCCCAGTGCTGAGCTTGAAACCCATTGGGACAATCTTGTTGTTGACCTTGACTGCTTTACAATGGTAACCAACATCAGAATGAATGTGGAAGGCAAAATCAAGCGCTGTAGAACCTTTGGGCATATTGATCATGTCGCCCCTAGGTGTCACCACAAAAATTTCTTCAGCATAAAGGTTGTTCTTAAAATCGCTAATGAATTCAAGGGCATCCGACCCAGGGTTTTCCATGAGTTCCCTTACCTGGTCTAGCCATTTTTCGTAAACATCTGGTTGGCCTGAAATGCCTTTATACTTCCAGTGTGCAGCAAAACCCCGTTCAGCTATTTCATCCATTCGTTCACTGCGAATCTGTACTTCTACAAACCGTCCCTGCGGCCCAATAACAGTGGTGTGCAATGATTCATACGCATTTGATTTGGGCACGGTGACCCAGTCCTTCAGCCGCTCGGGTATGGGTTTGTAAATGTCCGTGACAAAAGAATAGGCTGTCCAACATACTTGCTTTTCTTTTTTCTGCTCCACACCCACTACTATACGAACAGCAAACAAGTCGTAGATTTCATCAAAAGGGACCTTTTTAGTTTTGAGCTTATTATAAATGGAAGCAACGGACTTAACGCGGCCAAAACACCTATAAGGCACGCCGATTTCATCAAGTTGTTTTTTTATGGGTTCAAGGAACTTGTTAATGTAGCGCGTCCGCTCAGTTTCAGAAGCATTGATTTGTTGGGCTATTTCACTGTAGGTATCTGGCTCAGTGATTTTTAGGCATAAGTCCTGGAATTCTGACCTAATAATATATAGGCCCAGCCGATGGGCTAAAGGAGCATAGATATAACTTGTTTCGGCTGCTATTTTTAACTGCTTATGACGGAGCATAGCACCGAGCGTGCGCATATTGTGCATCCGATCTGCCATTTTGATAAGGACGACCCTTACATCAATCACTAATGTTCCGATTACTTTACGGAAATTCTCGGCTTGGGGGCTTTCATAGGTGTGAGAACCATCCAACTTGGTCAGGCCATCAACGATAAGCGCAACCCTTTCATCAAATGCATCCTTTATATCTCCTAATGTATATTTTGTGTCCTCTACTACATCGTGGAGCAGCGCACAGACTGCGGCAGTTGGTCCAAGGCCAATCTCTTCAATGCAAATACGGGCAACCTCAATAGGGTGGAGAACATAAGGCTCACCTGACTTCCGGCGTTGTTTGCTATGCCCATCAACTGCCAATTCATAAGCCTTTTGAATCTGAATACTATCCGCATTATCCATTTTTTGCTGCAGGACAAGTAACAATTCCTCATATGCATGCTCGATGAGCTGCATGTCTTCTTTGGTATATGTAGTGGCAACAAGAGGCATGATAAAACTAGGTAATGGTTAAAGAAACACTTTAGAGATATTTCTATTTTACAAAACTAAACAAAAACTTCTTCGGAATAACCACAGGAAACCCGGAGAAGCCATTTATGAGGACTGAAGCAAGGTTACTTGCCTTATTTTTTGCAGCAAAATTATCTGATTTTTAACCCCTGCATTTATTTTTTAAAAAAGGTGTTTATCTTTGCAGCCGCTTTGACCAAAGGGTTACTGGTTTTCATTGATAATCAATCGTTTGCGGGTGTGGTGAAATTGGTAGACACGCTAGACTTAGGATCTAGTGCCGCGAGGCTTGGGGGTTCGAGTCCCTTCACCCGCACTTTTTTGTTTTTTGTTGTTCCTCATTTGTTTTTTGTTAGTACCACTTGAAAGTATTTATCTGAACAACAAAAAGACTCCCCTTCCCTTTGAGCTTGTTCGGGATTTTATTTTCGTGAAGATAAAACTCTGAACAAGCTCTTATATTTTCATAAAAAACAAAGACAAATGCCCAACATTGTAAGAGAGGATATTAACAACCTGAATGCTGTGTTGAAAATAGTAGTCAGTAAAAATGATTATGAGGCCGCTTTTAATGATGAATTAAAAAAAATTAAGAACAAGGCCAGTATTAAAGGTTTCCGTAAGGGAAAAACCCCTATTTCATTTTTGAAAAAAATGTACGGCAAAGGATTGTTGAGTGATTTAGTAACTGACCTTCTCCAAAAAGAATTATCCAAAGAAGTAAACGGTGAAGACTCCAATTACCTCGGCAGGCCAATTCCCACCCAAGACCACCGACCAGTTGACTTCAATGTCAACAACCTTTCTGATTATGAATTCAAATTCGAGATTGGGATAGCACCTGATTTTGAAATTAAAGGAATGGGCGGCGACCTATCCTGTGATTTGTACAAAGTACTGGTTCCTGAAGAAAAAGTAGATGAGCAGATAGATATCCTCAAAAAGCAAAAAGGGGAACGTATTGATGTCGATGACAATATCCAAGAAAACGATGTATTTACCCTCAAAGCAAAGGAGTTGGAAAATGGTACGCCAAAGGAGAATGGATGGGAAACTACTTTTTCGATAATTGGTAGCCGACTCGAAGACGGCATGAAAGAAATGTTTCTTTCGAAAAAGAAGGACGACATTGTTCAGTTCAATATTTTCAATTTGGAAAAGGACACTGAACCTGATTATGTGAAAAAATACCTCCTCAATTTTACGGAGGCTGATATTGAAGAAGGTACGGAAACGGGAGAAGAATATGAGGCAAGCATTGAAGAAGTAAAACGTCTCGTCCCAGCAGAGTTGACACAAGAACTCTTTGACGAACTGTTGGGCAAAGATGAAATTTCCAGCGAAGAAGAGTTGAGGGAACGGATTCGTAAAAATCTCGGCGTAGCAGATGAGACAACTGCCAATACAATACTTTTCCGCGACATCAAGAATAATTTATTGGAATTGAACAAGGCAGAAATGCCTTTGCCCGATGATTACCTGAAGCGTTGGATCGAAGTCGGTTTTAGCAAAGAGTCAGATTCTATCTTAAACAATTTTGAGTATTTCGCCGACGATATGAGGTGGTCGTTGATTAAGGGCAAGCTTTACAAAAAATATGGCCTCAAGGTAGAAGAAGAAGAAATCAGGCAAGCCGCTGAAGGAAAAATAATGGGTTATTTCGGTGGGCAGTTTTATCCCGGCATGGAGGATATGGTCAAAAACCTCGTTGATAAAACCATGGAAAATAAAGAAGAGGTGGAACGCATAGCCAGCGATGTTATGAGCAATAAACTGTTCTTTGAGTTAAAAAATGAAATGACGCTGAACGAAGTTGAAACTACCGTTGAAGAACTGGAAAATAAAATGCGCGAAATCGAAACCGAAAACAAGGCCATTTCGGAAAAACTAGGTAGTGCTACTGATACCGAAATTGAGGAAGAAGAATAAAATCATTGCGGTTTCAACCAGAAGGTTATAAATACGTTCTTAATACGTTTCCAAATACAGAAGCTGGAGATAAGTAGGTAACTTTAAACACTAGCCCCACTGTCTTCTTTCAGATTGGCAATAGAACCATTTCAAATAAGAAAACCATGTTTCACAAAGATGAATTTAAAAAGTATGCTACTCAGCACCTCGGTATGAGCAGCATGCATTTGGAAAAATATGCTGAAAAATCGATTGAAGCAGCTTATCCTAACATTCGCTCTTTCACCCCGAATGTAATCGAGGAAAGGCCGATGAACATTGTTGGCATTGATGTCTTTTCCCGATTAATGATGGATCGAATTATCTTCCTTGGAGTACCTATCAATGACTATGTAGCGAATGTCGTACAGGCACAAATGCTTTTTCTTGACTCCACTGACAACAAACGTGATGTTCAGATGTATGTCAATAGTCCAGGTGGTTCAGTTACGGCAGGATTGGGCATTTATGATACGATGCAATACATTTCACCGGACATCGGAACTATATGTACAGGCATCGCAGCCTCAATGGGAGCTGTGCTACTGGCTGCTGGTACTAAGGGCAAGCGCACTGGCCTACAGCATTCTAGGGTGATGATACACCAGCCATTAGGCGGCATGCAGGGTCAAGTGACCGATATGGAGATTTCTTACCACCTCATCAAAGCGATGCAAAAAGACTTGTATGAAGTATTGGTTCACCACACTGGTCAGAAATACGAAACAATCGCTAAAGACTGTGAACGGGACAATTGGATGACGGCCAAAGAGGCCAAAAAATATGGACTGATTGATGAAGTATTAGAACGGACGAACGACAAGTCTGAAACAAAATAACCGTAGTTTGATGCTAATTGCCTGTTGTTTGGCTTTTTGGTTCTACCTAAAAATCAACAACAGGCAACCAACAGCTAATTTATACATGCGAAGAAGTAAACAAAGCTATAGATGTTCCTTTTGTGGAAAGGACAAATCAGAAGCACTGATCCTAATTGCTGGGATCGATGGGCATATCTGTGAGGTATGCGTTGAACAAGCAGTTGATATCATCGAGGAAGAATTGTACGACAATAAAAAAACCGAGCCGGCACCACAGCAGAAACCTACCGAGTTTAATTTACCCGAAAATGTTACTCCAAAGGACATCAAAGACTACATTGATGATTATGTGATCGGCCAAGAAGTGGCCAAAAAGACAATTTCAGTTGCTGTTTACAATCACTATAAAAGGCTTCGCCAGTCAGGCAAGGACTTGAACGATGACGTGGAAATTGAAAAGTCAAATGTACTTTTTGTTGGTGAAACCGGAACAGGGAAGACCTTATTGGCAAAGACCATTGCCAAATATTTGAATGTGCCTTTTGCTATCGTCGATGCGACTGTTTTTACCGAGGCTGGTTATGTTGGAGAAGATGTGGAAAGTATTCTTGCGCGCCTTTTACAGGTTTGCGATTATAATGTTGCTGCCGCAGAAAGGGGGATTGTTTACATTGATGAAATTGACAAGATTGCCCGAAAAAGCGATAACCCATCTATTACTAGAGATGTCTCTGGGGAAGGAGTTCAGCAGGGCATGCTCAAGATGCTGGAAGGTACAGATGTTAATGTACCGCCACAAGGAGGCCGCAAGCACCCTGAGCAAAAATTGGTCAAAGTCAATACACAAAATATCCTTTTTATCTGTGGAGGGGCATTCGATGGTATAGACAGACATATTGCCCGCAGGATGAATACCCATGTAATAGGTTTTAAGGCAGATGAAAAACAAGCCCTTGATAAGGAGAACTTAATCAAGTATGTTAACCACCAAGACCTTAAGCGTTTTGGATTGATACCTGAGTTGGTGGGTCGCTTACCAGTGGCTACTTTCCTTGAGCCACTAGACCACCCCACACTCCGTCGAATTTTGACCGAGCCAAAAAATGCCCTCTTAAAACAATATACAAAGTTGTTTTCTTTAGAAGGAATCCTCATCAGTTTCACAGATGGAGCTATTGATTATATTGCGGAAAAAGCCATTGATTACAAATTGGGAGCAAGAGGCTTGCGTTCTATTTGTGAAGCTGTGATGAACGATGCAATGTTTGATCTACCATCCGATAAGAGCATCAAAGAATTTACCATCACAGCTGATTATGCGTGTGAAAAACTGGAACATTCGCGGATGAGCTTCCTCAAAGCAGCGTAAGTAAAAGTATTTAGACCTTTTAAAAACGCCTTGCAGCATGATTCCTGCAAGGCGTTTTTTGTTACAAAATGTGCTAAAATTTCTTTTTTGCGAAACAAATAACTGTGTCGCGTCGAGAATGCCGTTAAATATTTCGATATTAAGCACTTCTGTTATACCTTCACCCTACGATATATTTACCTACATCATTTTCAAAAGAATTTTTCACCAACTTTAAACTTTTATATTATGAACGGAGTACTCAATTTAGGCAAATACCTTTTTGCCATTCCATTTGCAGTTTTTGGCGTGATGCACCTTTTCAATGCTGATGCTATGGCAGGCATGGCACCTTTCGGAGGTGCAATCATGGTTTATATTACTGGACTGGCTCTCATTGCTGCGGCTGTGAGTATATTGATAGGAAAGAAAGACAAATTAGCTACAGCCCTTTTGGGAGTTATGTTGATACTGACTGCACTATTGGTTCATGCAACTGGATTGGCGAATGCTGCTGATGAAATGGCTGCTAATATGTCCATGTCGAATTTGTTGAAAGACATTGCCCTCGCTGGAGCTGCTTGGATGTATGCTTTTATGGGCGCTAAAGACACCGCTCACATTGGATAAATTTTCTCCCCCTCAACATTATTGAGGATGCACCTGTGATGTAATATTGCAGGTGCATTTTTATTTCAGCCCATTCCTCAATTTACTTTTTTTCTCTAATCAGAGCTTGCTGGAAAAGAGGTCTTTTTTATTTTCATAATCCAAGTTGCGATAAATACAGATCAAGATCAAAGGGTCTATTGGTTTAAGGTGTTTTGGTCTTTTGGAGCGTCTTTATACCAAAAACCGGTAGACCGATTTCCTTTTCAGATATGGATTCATCCCAACTTAAGTTACATATGCAACGCTCGGTCTCCTGTCGCCGCTAATGCAGCTTCTTTGATCGCTTCCGTAAATGTCGGGTGAGCATGGCTCATCCTCGAACAATCCTCCGCGGAAGCACGGAATTCCATCAGGGTGACAGCTTCTGCAATCATATCGGCAGCACGGGCGGCGACCATGTGGACGCCAAGGATTTCATCCGTTTTCTGATGTGCTAATACTTTTACCATGCCTTCGATATCAGTACTGGCGCGGGCGCGGCCCAATGCCCGCATGGGAAATTTACCAGTTTTATAAGGTACGCCAGCTTCTTTCAACTCATCTTCTGTTTTGCCCACACTTGCCACTTCTGGCCAGGTATAAACCACCCCAGGAATTAAGTTGTAATCAACATGTGGTTTTTGGCCAGCCATGGATTCTGCAACAAAAACACCTTCCTCTTCGGCTTTGTGGGCCAACATCGCTCCTTTCACCACATCGCCGATGGCATAAATTCCAGGAACATTGGTCTGGAGGTGACCATCCACTGCTATGCGGCCACTGTCGTCTTTTTTTACACCAGCGTTTTCCAATCCCAAATTATCGGTGTATGGCCTGCGGCCAATCGCTACAAGGCAGTAATCTGCTTTTATTTCGAAAGTATCTTCGCTGCCTTTTTTCTGAACGCCAACAGTGACACTCTGGCTAGTGGCTTTTACTGTGGTTACTTTGTGTTTTAAATGGAACTTCATGCCCAGCTTCTTCAGCGTGCGTTGCAGTTCCTTGCTGCAATCTTTGTCCATCCCAGCGATAATGCGGTCTAAAAATTCAACCACTTCCACCTCAGTACCCAAACGGGCATACACAGATCCGATCTCCAACCCAATGACCCCTCCGCCAATTACAACCATGCGTTTTGGCACTTTATCAATATTCAAAGCTTCGGTGGAGGTGATGACCCTTTTTTTATCATAATTGAAAGCAGCAGGAGTAACAGGTTTGCTTCCTGTGGCAATAATAGTTTTATCAGTTTCAATCTCCTTTTTGCTACCACCCTCTTTGGCAATGCTGATTTTGTTGGGCGTCACAAAAGAACCGTGTCCTTGGTACACGTCTATTTTGTTTTTCTTCATCAAAAAATCAATTCCTTTGGTGGTTTGCTCCACTACTTCGTTTTTCCGCTTTATCATCTGCGGCATATTCACTTTGAGATTGCTCAGGTCGATTCCGTGCTCCGTGAATTTTTTATGCGCATTGTGATAATGTTCGGAAGAGTCGAGCAATGCTTTTGAGGGAATGCACCCCACATTTAGGCAGGTACCTCCAAGCGTAGGATAACGTTCGATAATTGCAGTTTTCATACCCAACTGGGCACACCGAATGGCTGCCACATATCCTCCAGGGCCTGAACCGATGACCGTTACGTCGTATTTCATTGATTTAAATAGTTGGATCGTTAAAATGGTTGGATCGTTATCTAACACCATCCAACCATTTTCAACTCAACCTTTATCCTTTGTTGTATTTTTATTGTCTCTTGGCTTTCCTCTACCTCCACGCCCCCTTGGCGGCCTGTTACCACTTTTTCCTCCAGCGTTTTTTTCATTTTGAGATCCTCGGGTTCCTGGTTTTGAAGACCGTCTTGACTTATCATTTTCCTTTCCACTACTATTGTCTTCGCCCTTTCTCTCAGGCCGTCCTTGGCGCCTGTCTGCTCCCTTGTTTCCTTTGCCACTTTTATTCCTCTCACGACCACTATGACTTTTGTTTCTCCTCTTGTTTTGCCGGCGGCGCTCTTCCATAGGAAGCTCTATAAAACCAGTCACGTCATCGGAAAATTCAACTTCTTCTACTTCATATTCAGGTTTTATCATCAGAACTGCAAGCGATGCTGGGCGGTTTCCTTTTTGATTCATTTCCCGCACATCCCGAACCTGTTCAAGGTCAAGTGGGTAGAAGCGGCCACGTCCTCCGTCTTTTTCATAACTATAATACATGATGCCTTTGAAAATATCTGTCTTGACCAAGGTTGCTCTCCCTTCTTCTGTATGGAGTTTTTCAGCATCTGCCGGAAAATTGGAAAGGGCTTCCATATAGGTGTCCAATTCATAATTGAGACAGCACTTCAACCGTCCACACTGCCCAGAAAGCTTTGCTTGGTTGATGGCCAAATTTTGGTATCGGGCAGCAGCAGTGGAAACCGTCCGATAAGAAGTAAGCCACGTAGAGCAACACAATTCCCGACCACACGGTCCAAGCCCTCCTATACGTGCGCTTTCCTGACGGGCACCGATCTGGCGCATTTCTATTTTCAACTTGAATTCTTTTGCAAAATGGCGGATCAGTTCCCGAAAATCTACCCGTCCTTCAGCAGTATAATAGAAGGTTGCTTTACGGCCATCACCCTGAACTTCCACATCTCCAACTTTCATGTTCAAATCGAGCGTCCTTGCAATGGCCCTTGCCCTGACCATCATCGGCATTTCCTTTGCCTTTGTTTCTCCGTATTTTTCCAGATCACGTTCATTCGCTATGCGTATCACTTTAGGAAAATAACTATCTTCCTGAACCTTTTTCTTCCGCATCTGCAACCGCACCAATTCTCCAGTGAGGGTGATGCGGCCAGTATCGGAACCTGCCTGTGATTCCACCATCACCAAATCGCCGGTATGAGCTTGGGTATAAGGTTGGTTGAAATAAAATCCTTTTCTAGAGCCATTTTTGAAACTCACTTCTACTACATTGAATGGTTCAACATCTTCTATTTCCATGGCAGCGAGCCAATCATATGTGTTGAGTCGGTTGCAACCACCAGTATCGCAATTGCCATTGCTCCTGCAACCAATTGGTTGCCCATCCTTCAAGTTAACTGAACATCCTGCACAAGCCATTTCCTTGGGATATTAGGAAATTGGAAATTGGAAATTGGGAAAAGCCCCATTTTCTAATTTCTCAATATCTTGTTAAGTTTAATGGAAGCATCCAGAAAAAGAATCTTCTGGTTGGCATTCCTTTCTATTCCAAAGGCACAATCGTCGAACAAATTAACGATGTGTCCAATTTGGTCAAAACCGATAACCTTGGTCAGGTTTTGGGCGGTGACACGCTCTTTTGGCAACAACCTGACGTCGAGACCATTTTCCGCACCCGCCATTTTTAGGGTCGTGTATTCCTGCATGAAATGCAAGCCATACTGAAGGAACTGTTTTTGGTTTTCTCTGCCCAACCCGGCAAACCGTTCTACCCAGTCAACCATTTCAATACCGTTCCCAATATAGCATTTGCGCATCCATTCAAGGAATATAGCTGAATTATCACTTTCTGGTTGAGCTGCTATTTTCAATGCTTCGTTAAAGTTCCCACCAGCCAACTGCGCTGTGGATCGTGCCTTTTCTAAAGGTATATTTTTCAAAACTATCAATCCTTGTTCCACTTCTTCATCTTGCAATGCTGGCACTTTCACCAGCTGACATCGAGAAAGAATTGTATTCAGGATCAGTTCCTGGTTTTCAGCCACCAATATCAATAAAGTGTTTCCTGGTGGTTCTTCTATCAATTTCAACAAACGGTTGCCTTCTTTACCAAGGAATTCTGGCAGCCACATCAACATGATTTTGTACTTACCCTCAAAAATCTTCAAGCTCAGCTTTTTGATAATCTGGGTACATTCTTCTTTGTTAATATTCCCCTGCTTGTTTTCAGCACCTATCTTTTGCAACCATTGGTTGACATCTAAATAGGGGTTTTCCGCCATGGCCTGTCGCCAGTTTTCCAAAAACCTGTCACTTGTTACATTTGTCCCAACTGTAGGAAAAGAAAAATGCAGGTCTGGGTGTATTAGTTTGGAAGCTTTCACACAACTCCGGCAAGTCCCACAAGCATCCTTTTCCGTTTGGTTTTCGCAAAGAACATATTGTGCCAAGGCTATTGCTAAACTCAATCCACCGCTTCCCGGCATCCCCAACAGCATCAGGGCATGGGGAATGCGGTTGTTTTCTACCATTTTCCGTAAAAGGGATTTGGCAGACTCTTGGCCGATGACATTCTGAAATTTCAATAAAATGCTATTAGCTATTTCAACCAATTAAAGATCACATTACCAAAAGGAGAAGTGAAAGAAGGAAGGCAATGGACAAGGTGTCCATTTTCATTGAGGAGATATTTCTGAAAGTCCCGATTCACTTGGCAGTCCATTTTGTCATTCTGGACAACCGCTAGTATATCGGATGCGTATCAACATTAATTTTTGCTGCCAGGGGAAAGGTAACCCCATCTCGAAGGGAACAATATTCCCGTATTTCGCTATTTGATCCCGACCACTTTTCCACCAATCCCGATAGCTATCGAGGATACGGAAAAGCTGATGATGGTTAGTTTATCCTGAACCCCTCGTATAATTCTTGCAACTACTTATATTGTGGTACAAATCCACATGCTGAAGCCACACTATCATCAATTTTTGCCTTTGAAATGGGCAAAATCTATCTCATTTCCTTCAATGCGCTCTACTTTGAAAAGTATGTACTGTGTTCAATTTTTTGATAATAAGAAAAATTGAACACGTAAAGTTAGGGAAGACAGGATAAATAAACTACCCTGATTTTATGATTAATATATGATGGCCGATCAATACCTTAGCCCATAAGTACAGCCTTCCTGCACCCATTTTCTAAAAAAATAAACATTATTGAATGAAAGCTTCCGTCGAAATCAGTATGTACCCGCTCCGCACAGACTATGGCACCTCTATCCTGAAATTCATCGAACGACTCCGCCAAAATGAATCATTGGAAATCAAGACAAACAATATGAGTACTCAGGTTTTTGGTGAATACGACCTGCTCATGTCATCCTTGACCAGGGAAATGAAACAATCATTTTTGGAAGAAGAATCGGTGGTGATAGTGATGAAGGTGGTGAATACGGATTTGAAATAGGAACAGTTCACAGAAAAGGTTTTCCGATCTTAAAAAGAGAATCAATCCTTGGAATACTGTAGATCTCCAGGAAAAAGAAAATACTTTTCAAAAGTTTACTATACTACTTTAGGTTAAGATTTGGACTTTTTCAAAAGATTGAAAATTCCAGGCTAATAGTGATTTGAGTTCTTTTTTCAAATTCGGTAGTGTGCCAAGAAGTTGCTGCAATGCCTTTTTGAATTCCTCAAATGTAGGGTAGTATTTTCCATGCAGTACCTTCTTTTTAACAAATTTCCAGAGCCGTTCAATCAAATTGAGTTGCGGAGAATAAGAAGGCAGGAACAATAATTGAATGCCCACTACTTTGGCGTACCGCCTGACCAACTTACATCTTTGATACCGGGCATTATCCAGGACCAAAGTAATGGGCTTGCCCAAATATTGCCAGTACAGCTTTCGAAGTAGTTGACAAACAGTTTTGGCATTGATATAGGCATCGTTGGTTACCGTGGTCAAGCCCATGGTCACCGCATTGATGGCACCCAGTACATTGAATCGCTTTCGGCCAGGAGGTGTACCGACAAAGGCCCGGGAAAAACACCACAAAAAACTCATGAAAGCACCATGTACAAAATGCGCCGCATCCGTAAAAAGCACAACCCGCCTGCCTTTTCGGGCTTCTTCCAGTTGAGGTTTGAGCTTTGTTTCGAGGAATTCCCCCTGCTCTTTGCGCTTTTCATCCGTGTTGCCTTTATGGCCGCCAGGCAAAGAACCCGTTTTTAAACGGCGCAATCCCAAACGTTGGAGAAATACCTGAATTTGTGGAATCGACCGTTTCAGGCCTGTCAACTCAAAAATACGGTGCCGGGCTTCTGATAAGGTAGAGGGAGGGTTGTCTTTGAATTCCTTTTTTACTTTATCTGCCTGTTCGTCCAACTGGCTGGGTTGGCCTTCATAATTTATCGGGTGAGTCCTGCTATGCCACCTTTGATATATTGTTTCAAATAGCCCGTTAGCGTAGATTTGCTGATGCGGCAGATTTGTCGAATCTGTTGATGGGGCATGTCCATGGATTTCAGATATAATACATGCATCTTTTGCCGAATTTTCGGATTGGGGTGATTCGTGAAACCTTGGTGAAGTGTGTCAATTTCGATAGAACTAAATGTAATTTGTATCATGATCTTTTGCCACAAAACTAATGTTTTACAAAAATAAAGGTCTATTTCTTAACCTGATAAAGTATATAATTCTTCCACTCATCTTTTTGGCATCTTTGCTTTATCTTTGGATTCAACAAATCAACAATTAGGGTGTCATGAGACAAATACACCTCCTTGCATTGGCCGTTCTTTTTAATTGTGCCTTTTATCTATTGGAAGGAAATAATTCTCTGGTGGGCGATGAAATCTGTGACAATGCACTTGACGATGATCTTGACGGACTTATTGACCTCAACGACCCGGATTGTGATTGCCCGGAAATCGAGCTGCTTTCGCTCATCCCCAACCCTTCTTTTGAAGATACCCTTTGCTGCCCTACCGATCATTCCCAACTCGAATGTGCAGTTGATTGGATACAAGCCTCCGAACCTACTACAGATTACATCCACACCTGCGGGTGGCTTAGCTGGACGGAAGTTCCTCAACCCTTCCCTGATGGAGATGGCTGCATAGGTTTCCGAAACGGCCGGCCAGGAATATCCCCAATACCCAATTGGAAAGAGTACGCTGGTGCATGCTTGACCGCCCCTCTCAATGCAGGCAGGGCTTACCGCTTTGAGTTTTATGTTGGGTTTTCTTATTTACCCCATTCACCCCCTACCACTATCGTTGTATACGGGTCGCCTGACTGTTCCTATCTCCCCTTCGGAGTCGGAAACATAGATCATGGTTGCCCACTTAACGGCCCTGGATGGGTTGTTTTGGATTCAGTTCTCATAGGTGGAGAAATGGAGTGGCAGCTCCAGGAACTGGAATTTGCTCCAGTTCAGGACATTCATGCCATTGCCATTGGACCAAATTGTGAACCAGGACTTGTTGACAAAAGCACTTATTATCTTTTCGACAACTTGTTGCTCGCCCCAAAAGAACTATTTGACTTTAAGATTACGACCAATACCCATCCATGCTCAGACAATCTCATTTTGCAGGTTCCATTTATTGACAGCCTTACCTACCAATGGTACCAAAATGGTATTGCACTTTTAGGCGAAACCAACAACGAGTTGAACAAGCCAACAGGCAACAGTAATTACCAAGTTAAATTAATAACTCCAAATGGTTGCTTTATAACCCAAGTACTGGATTTAGAGATCCCTCTTTATGTTTCGGATACACTTCAGATCTCAATTTGTGAAGGCGATTCTTTACTGTTTCACCAACAAACCCTCACTAATCCTGGCCTCTATACAGATACATTATTCACTGCAAACGGTTGTGACAGTATAATTACGATGGAATTGCTTCAATTGGAAAAATCTATAGATACGGTTTATGCCACTATTTTTGAAGGCGAGAGCTGGAGGGTTGGGGGAAACACTTTTGGCTTACCCGGTGAGTATGTGGTCAATCTTTTAAATGAAAACAACTGTGACAGTCTTGTTATTCTTTTTTTGGATGTGTATAAACTTTTTATTCCTAATGCATTTTCCCCTAATGGTGATGGCTTCAATGATGTCTTTATGCCTTTTTCCGATGAAAATATCCCCTTGATAAAATCCATGCAGTTATTTGATCGCTGGGGTGGCCTTGTTTTTTCTGCCGAAAAAATTTTGCCAAATAACCAAGATACCGGTTGGAATGGTATGGTCGATGGCAAGAAGGCCGTTACAGGATCATATGTATATAAGGTAAGTTTGGAATTGGAAGGTGGAGAGGAGAAGACGTTTACTGGTTCATTTGTTTTAATCTTATAGTACCTCATAAAACCAAGTCCTTCACAATTCTCTTCTCCACAACTTTCCTTTAATCAAACGATCATAAATAGTTTCTTGCATATTACGACTAACAGGCACCTGCTTGTCCTTGATAATCAATTTATTGCCTTCCATCGATTCCACCTTATCCAATGACACGACAAATGATCGGTGTACCCGAAGGAATTTTTCGGCCGGTAGTTCTTTCTCCAGTTGTTTTAGTGAAATGAGCACCATATACCTTTTCTGGACCGTGTAGATGAATACATAATCCTTTTCAGATTCAAAATACAGTACCTCGTCCAGCTTTATTTTGATGAACCTGCCATCGCTTTTAATAAAAAAATGATCTTTCCCACCCTTCTCAACCAATGGCTGAGTACGGCTCAACATTTCAAAATGAGACAATGCCTTATTGGCGGATTTCAAGAATCGTTGGAAAGAAATTGGTTTTACTAAGTAATCCAATGCATTCAGCTCAAAACCCTCAATAGCATATTCACGGTAGGCTGTCGTAAAAATGACTGCCGGTGGTTTTTCGAGGGATCTCATAAAATCTGTCCCTGTCAGGTCTGGCATTTGGATGTCTAAAAAAAGTAGGTCGACTGACCCCTGCCTCAAGAAATCATTGGCTTCGAGCGCTCCTTTGCAGGTCCCAGCAAGGTTTAGAAAAGGTGTTTGTTCAACATATCCTGCAATTCCTTTGCGGGCGACTGGCTCGTCATCTACGACAAGGCATGATATGATGATTTGGTTATTGCTCATTTTGGAAAAATTATTATTCGGTGTTCGTCACTTGAGTTTGATCCTCAAATCAGCTTTGTAAATTTCACCCTCTTCGTTGATATCCAATTCATAGCGATTTGTGTAAACAAGGTCGAGCCGGCGCTTGACGTTTTTCAGGCCGATCCCACCTACTTTCTTTTTATCGCCTATCCGTTGAGGTTTATTCGGGTTGATCGTGTTTTCAGTTGTGAAATGAAGCATATTCTTTTCTATTTTCAAAAAAATATTGACTTCGTAGCCTTTTGAATTAGACCCATGCTTGAAAGCATTCTCCACAAAAGGGATCAAAAGCATTGGAGCGATTTTGTACCCATTTGCCCGTCCGGGCAATTCGCAATTCAATGCCAACAGCTCTTCGTCGTGGCGCATGCGCTGCAATTCAATATAGTTTTTAAGGTAATCTATTTCTTTTGCCAGGTCAATCCAATCTTTGTTGTAATCATACAATTGATGGCTGAGCGTGTCCGAAAATTTTAAGAGTGCTTCTTTTGCCCGTTCCCCCTCCTTCTGTTCCATCAAAAAATAAATAGTGTTCAAGGTGTTGAATATGAAATGTGGATTGATCTGCGACCTGAGCATTTCCAGTTCATTTTCCAAGCTCTTCTTTTCCAATTGAGTAGCGTAGTTGTTCCGCTCGTGCCATTGCTGGATGAATTTGAAAGCAGTGGTCAAAGCCACCAAAACTGCTGTATCCACAGCAATATTGAATGTACCTTCCCACGATGAGTAATATTCACTATCAGAAAAGAAATTTCGCAAGACGACTGTCACCAACCATGCATTTATAATGATGATCGCCAAAATGCTAAATGTGTAAAACCAGTTCTTTTTCCGCCTAATGAGGTATTTGGGTATCCAATAATAATAGTTAAAATAGATAACACCGATAGAGCCCAAAATAATAGGCAGATTAAAATTTTCTTTAAAATGAGAACTAAAAAAAACATCCTGCATGCTTGAAAGTATCCAATAGATGAACCAAAAAACAAGGTGCAAAACCCAGTTATTGGTGAGCAGTTCCGTACCTACTTTTGGTATTTTTACGCTTTTGTGTGTCACAACTATTCTTTTTCAATAAGGATGTAAAAATAATAGAGTTGATACAATCAGGAAGCCCAAAATTACAGGTTCATTGTTTTTATGAAAAACCTAACTTTGTATTTGAAATGTCCCTCTCAGCGGTGCGCCTATCCTTGTCAGCAAATGCTTGGGGGGAATTGGCCAGAACAAAAGTGGGGCAAAGGACTAATTTATCGTTTTAGCCTCAATGCTTTAAACTAATCGGACAATAGGCAATCTTATGGTTGGCTTCGTAGTTCCAAGCTGTATTTTATCTTAATTTTGTTCCCGCTGTTATAAAAAAGCAAAGGTGTTTAAGGGGTTAAAACCCTTAATAAAAATTATAAAATCATTTATCATGAATACAATATTTTTAATCGGTTTACCTGGAGGAGGAGAATGGATTCTCATTTTATTGGCCATTTTGTTATTGTTTGGAGGCAAAAAAATCCCTGAATTAATGAGAGGGATCGGAAAAGGCATCAAAGAATTCAACAATGCCAAAAGCTCTATCGAAGAGGAAATAAAAGTCGGCATGAAAGAATCGGAAAAGAAAAATATCCAAGATGCAAAAGAATGAAAAATGAAAAATGCTGGATGATGAATCAAGTTTATCACCCAGCATTTTTCATTTAGTCTTGCTTCGCAAAAACCTTCTTCAATAAATCTGTCGTTCTGGCGGAAACATTGCTCCGAATATTCAGTTCCTCCTTTTCCACCATAGAAAATAAGCCCTTTAGTGCTTCACCAGTTACATAATCGTCAAGATCTGGATTCGCTTTTTGCACGAATGGAATTTTGTTGTACGCATTTACCACATCGCTCCAGTATTTACGAGCTTCGAACTTGTCGAGGGATTGCACAATGACCGGATTAAATTCATCGTACAATGGTTGATGGGTGGTTCGGTTGAGGTAATTGGTCGCAGCATTTTTTTCGCCCATCAAAATGTTCATTGCATCGGCAAAAGACATTTGCCGGATGGCGTTCACAAAGATTGGTTTTGCTCTCCTTGCGGCATCTTCCGCTCCCCTGTTTATTTTCTCCAAAATGATCTCCTCCACATTTGAAAAGCCTGGAACCCCATTCAGCTTTTCGGTAATTTTTCTGGCTTCGGGTGGGAGCAATATTTTATAGGCACTTTTATAATAGCCATCTTTTTTCGATAATAAATCAGACCCTTTTCCAATGCCAATTTCCAAGGCTTGTTTCAAACCGGATGATATTTCACCTGTCGTGAGTTCATCTACGTTCAATGTTTCGAGGGCGCGTTGCAGGGCTGCGGGATCGCAGGCCACCAGTTGAAAACAAAGGAATACAAAGAGGAATTTTTTCATGATTTTTTACTCTGAAATGTTTTATGAAAGGAATACAAGGTGATTTTGAAAAACCACATCGTATAGACGGAGTGAATGAGATTAGGCTACTTATCAAAATGTTATTTTACGAACAAGCCTAAATCTACCCAGCAAAAAACTGGAGACATTCCTCACAAAGGCACTTATCGCCATAATGGGTTTTCATTTGTTCAAGCGTCTCCTTATAAACCTTTGTGTTTAAGCACCAGCAAGATTTGTCCTTGTAGCAAATCATGGGCCTTGCACAACGAGCGCATTTTTTGGAATAATATCCATCCACTTCTACCCAAGCAGCATCCACACGGCCACCAAGCGGTGGGTTCAATTTTTTTACTTTTATTTTTAATTCCCTGATGTAAGAAAATTGATGCTTGAGATCCATCGATATGCGGTCAGCAACATTTTCCAACAACCTTGAATTTTTCCGCATGGCCGCTTCGCAAATAAGGTAAACCGTTTCGTAATTGATGGTCTTTTTCAAATCATCATCAATTGATGCTTTCGTGAACACCGTTGTGATGAAAACATCAACAATGTAATCCCCTCCAAGAATTTGTTCTTCTTCATAAAATCCATGGTTCGCTCGGAAACGCATCCCTTCAAGTGCTATGACTGACATTTTGAGTTTTATATTTGTGTGAATCAGATTCGACTCAGGTTATTAGGAATTCAAAAGTAGAAAAAGTTTACCTGTGAAACACCTTCCACATTGGTGTTGCACCTGTTGAAAGCATGACAACAATGATTAATAATAGGTAGCTTTGCCCCCTTAGCCGAATCATAGAAATCTAATCAAATTTAGCCATGCAAGAGAATAAAAACGGAATAGCTGCTGTACCTAAAAAAGCAAAAGAAGACCGCTATCAACATCACGATTATTACGCCATAGACGAGTTGTTAAACGAAGAACATATCCTTGCCAGGGATGCTGTCCGAGATTGGGTGAAGGCTGAAGTCAGTCCAATCATTGAAGATTATGCAGATAAAGCGGAATGCCCGTACCATCTGTTCAAAGGATTGGCGGAAATTGGTGCTTTTGGGCCTAGCCTCCCTGAAAAATATGGCTGTGGCGGCATGGATGAAATTGCATACGGGATTATCATGCAAGAGCTGGAGCGGGGAGATAGTGGCGTCCGTTCAATGGCATCGGTCCAAGGCTCGTTGGTGATGTACCCCATTTACCGTTTTGGGAGTGAAGAGCAGAAAAACCACTACCTACCAAAACTTGCCGCAGGTGAAATGATCGGTTGTTTTGGCCTCACTGAACCTGACCATGGATCAAACCCAAGCGGAATGATTTCAAATGTGAAAGACGACGGGGATTATTATATTTTGAATGGCGCAAAGATGTGGATCACCAATTCTCCGGTTGCCGATATTGCTGTTGTTTGGGCAAAAGATGAAGAAGGGATTATCCGGGGCATGATCCTTGAAAAAGGAATGAAAGGACTTTCAGCACCTGAAATTCATGGAAAGTGGTCGCTCCGTGCTTCTATTACAGGAGAGTTGATATTTGAAGATGTCCGCGTTCCCAAGAAAAATGTTTTACCTAATGTGGCAGGCATGAAAGGGCCGCTGTCATGTTTGTCAAAAGCAAGATATGGCATCGCTTGGGGTGTGATCGGTGCAGCATTGGATTGTTATGATTCGGCATTGAGGTACTCTCTCGAACGCATCCAATTTGATAGACCGATCGGTGGTTTTCAATTGACGCAGAAAAAACTGGCAGAAATGATAACCGAAATCACCAAAGCACAACTAATGGCATGGCGATTGGGTACATTGGCAAATGTGGGCAAAGCCAAGCCCGCACAAATATCAATGGCCAAGCGGAACAATGTCCACACTGCTTTGACCGTTGCAAGGGAGGCCAGACAAATTCTTGGTGGTATGGGTATCACAAATGAATATCCGATTATGCGGCACATGATGAACCTTGAAACTGTTTTGACATATGAAGGCACGCATGACATTCACCTGCTCATCACTGGCATGGATATCACCGGATTGAATGCCTTTAAATAAAAGAATTGAAACCAGAACTCTTTGCGTTTCACTTCTTATCCATGCAGCTTTGGCTTGCAAATATTGTTTTTTAATAGAACGCTAAAATATCAACCAAACTATTGGACCTTCTCTTACGTTTGAAATTTTGCACTTGATTATTAATTCAATTAACAAAACATGGGAAGCTTGAAATATTCGCTGTTGCTTCTTTTTATAGTATGCTCGACATCTGCTTTTAGTCAGCATGACGAACCCATTTTATTGACCAACCCTTCTTTTGAGGGCGCGCCTATGATTGGCGAAAAAGGCAGTAAATTGCCAGATGGGTGGTTCGATTGTGGTTTTCCAGAAGAGACTCCTCCAGATGTTCACTTAGTAGAAGGCAATCCATTTGGTGTAGAACAGCTCCCATACGATGGGAATAGCTATTTAGGGTTGGTGGTTCGTGAAAATGATACATGGGAAAGAGTTTCCCAAAGATTGAGTACTCCTTTGATTGGCGGTAAATGTTATGAATTTAGCTTGCATTTATCGAGATCCATGTTTTATATGAGCCCGACACCATCTAGTAATGGTCAGATGTTCAACTATACTTCCCCTGCGAATCTTAGGGTTTGGGGGGGCAATGGATATTGCAACCGAACTGAATTATTGGCAGAGACTTCTTCTCTGGTAATAAATAGTCGCTGGCTGGAGTATAACTTTAAATTTGAACCTACTGAAAACTACACTTACATAGTATTTGAGGCATATTACAAAACACCCATCCTGTTCCCTTACAACGGGAATATCCTGATGGACAATGCCAGTGCAATTATTCCAGTGCCTTGTGATGAAGAAACACCTGATGTTTCTCCTGCTGATGAACCTATCGTTGATAATTCTCCTGTAATACCAGATGTACAAAAAGCTGAAGAACTTGTACTTGAACCTGAAAAGCCCAAAATCCTCAGCGACCTCAACCGCTCTAGCTTACGTCAAGGGCAGACCATTCAAATTGATAAATTATTTTTCAAATCCGATAGCTTTGCCATTACTTCTCCCTCCTATCCTGTTTTGAAAGAAGTCTTCGAGTTTTTATCGACCAATCCTGATGTAGTAGTTGAAATTGGAGGACATACCAATAACATCCCTACACAAGATTACTGTGATCGCCTATCGACCCAGCGTGCAAAAGCTGTTGCCAGTTACCTTGCCAATAAAGGTATTCCCCAAAACAGAATTCAGTATAAAGGATATGGAAAACGTTACCCTGTTGTTTCCAACGCAACGATAGCTGGCAGGCGCAAAAACCAACGTGTTGAAATCAAGATTCTTAGCTTTGATGGTTGACGATATTTTCTCACTTTGAAAAGAGAACGGGGAGTCGCAGACATTGCGACTCCCCGTTTTTATTTGTAGAGATGGAAAATTGTTCAAGCAAATTTTCCTACTTCCCAATGTTATTAATCTTCATCTTCCGGCTGTTCGTTGAATTCCTTTATCAATTTTTGCTGAATATCATTTGGCACAGATCCATATTCTCCAAATTTACGGGAGAATTTTGCCCGTCCTTGCGAAATGGAACGAAGCAAGGAAGAATACTGGTACATTTCTGCCAAAGGTATTTTAGCCATGATTTTCTGGTAATGTCCTTCAGCATCCATGCCCATGATAAGCGCCCTTCGGGTCTGCAAGTCGCCCATCACATCGCCCATCACCTCCCCAGAGCAAAGAATTTCAACATCATAAATCGGCTCCATCAGCTGAGGACCAGCTTGGCTAAAGTTCTTTTTAAAAACTTGAACACTAGCAGTCATAAATGCCATATCGTTTGAATCAACGGGGTGCATTTTACCATCGTAAATACTTACGCGAATATCCTGGCAATTGGATCCCGTCAGTGGCCCTTCCTCCATTTTCTGTAAAACGCCTTTTTTGATCGCATTGGAAAACCGAACATCGATTGAACCACCAACTATGCACCAATAAAACGCAAGTTTACCTCCCCAAGGCAAATCTTCTACTTCTTTTTTCCTGACGTTGAGGCCACTTGGATCAGGCATGTCCTCATAATATGGTTCAATGCGCATGTGGACTTCTGCAAATTGCCCTGACCCTCCTGATTGTTTTTTATGCCGATAAGCTTCGTTTGATTCTTTTGTGATTGTTTCCCTATATGGAATTCGAGGACGGATGAATTTCATCGCTATGCCCTGTTCTGTTTCAATGCGGTGTTTCACCAAATCCAATTGCAATTGGCCCTGTCCATAAAGCAAGGTCTGTTTCAGCGATTTGGATTGTTCCACAACCAAGGTCGGGTCTGCTTCCTCAATGGCATGAAGTGCCTTCATGAGTTTCTCCATATCATTTTTACTTGGGGGCTCCACGGCAACTTCGATACGTGAGTTCGGGAAATTGATCGGCTCAATCACACGGTCAATCCCCTTTTTATTAAGGGTCTGGTTGGTATGGGAGTTTTTCAATTTCACCGTACAGCCCAAATCCCCGGCCCTGAGTTCATCAGCAGTCTCTCGGTTCTTTCCATTGGCAATGTACAATTGACCAAACCGTTCGGATGTTCTGGTGTCGACATTGACCAATTCATCGCCGGACTTAAGTATGCCAGAGCAGACTTTGAAGTAGGAAATGTTCCCAACACGTGGTTCGTTATGTGTTTTAAAAATAAACACCGTGGTATCTTCATTTGCGTCGCATTTCAAAGTTCCTCCTCCTTTCAATTTTAGTTCTTTTCTGTCGGCAGGAGCAGGACATACATCATTCAAGAACCCCATAATCCTTCCACTGCCCATGTTCTTCAAAGCAGAGCAACAGAACAACGGGTATATAGAACGTTGAGCCATGGCCATCCTCAGTCCATTCGCAAGGTCATCTTCGGAAAGGGTACCTTGTTCAAAATAACGTTCCATCAGTTCTTCATCATTCTCAGCAGCTGCTTCCACCAATGCATTGTGCATGGCATCTACTTTCGTTTTTTCTGAGTCCGGTATCGCCTGCTTTTCAGGTTTTCCACCGCCTTCCGGGAAAACATACATGGTCATCCTGAGTGCATCAACTATTGTATTGAAATCAGTACCTATGTTCAATGGATATTGAATAGGCAAAACTTTATTTCCAAACCTAGCTTTGGCTTGCTCAAGGGTTGCTTCGTAATCTGCCTTTTCATGGTCCAATTGATTGACCACAAAAATGGATGGAGTTTCAAATAGTTCCACGTATTCCCAAAGAAGTTCGGTCCCTACTTCTACTCCGCTTTTTGCATTCAGCAACACCAAGGCTGTTGCTGATACTTTCAATGACGAAACAACCTCACCGATAAAATCATCAAACCCTGGCGTATCAAGCACATTGATTTTGTTGCCCCTCCAGTCATCGTGCATCAAAGTTGAAAAAATTGAATTGCCCCGTTCATGTTCAAGGCCTGTATAATCCGAAACAGTATTTTGCTCCTCCACCGAGCCTCTTCGCGTTATCGCGCCCGTTTCAAAAAGCATGGTTTCAGCAAAAGTCGTTTTCCCGCAGCCCGGATGGCCGAGCAATACTACATTTCTAATGTTCTTGGTGTCGTAAGCCA
This sequence comes from Saprospiraceae bacterium, assembly GCA_029263015.1. Lineage (GTDB taxonomy): Bacteria > Bacteroidota > Bacteroidia > Chitinophagales > Saprospiraceae > UBA6168. The sequence continues at coordinate 48,729 of JAJCYI010000034.1, forward strand.
TAATATTTTAGTAAGGTTTGTTATTCCCAAAAAGTGGGTGTTTTGTTTTTAGCAAATCCTCTCAGGAACGTGTAAACAATAAAAGGTTTTGCAAAATAGAAGCGTGAACTTATTAAATTTTGTTTACTCCTAAAATTTTTTCTTTTAAAAAGGTCAAAGCAATTTAGTCCCATTCAATAATACGCTCATAATTTTAGAGCTTGTAAGTGGTCTTTACTGAACTTTCAAAATTATATTACCGTAAACCCTGATTATCAATAGCCATTTTAAACCATTGATTCGGTCCATTTTAAAAAAAATAGGGCCTTGGACAGAAATAATTTAAAAACTAAATCACTGGCAGAAAAGTCAGCTTAGGGATTTCAAAACCCGAAGTATTTTCTTGTGCTGGTTTTTCGCTTCTATTACAACTGGCAGAGCAACTCGTTCTGCACAATCTTCGATTGGACACCTCTCACAAGTAGTGCTCACTTGTCTAATCGAAATAGCAGGATCATCAATAAATTTGATCTTTTCTTTTAAAGCATCATCGATCAGGATTCCAACCGTAATACTCACATTTTTTTCTGGCGAAGGATAGGCTGGCCTTGCAAGGGTAAAGCATAAATACTCGTCGTCCGTATTATAATAGTGGGAGCGTTGCACCCCTACCAGTGCCCCTGTGTACCTGCCGGACTTTTGCATTTCATACAAATCGTTCAAAAGAGAGGTGGAGAGCCAGCGGCGGCAATAATGTTCCGAGAGGGCATTGCCGTGAGGCCTGTGCTTTCTGTTCAAGTGAAGTTCCTTGTCCATTTTGAAATCCCCTTTGGCCGGGGTGTGTACAAACCGAAGTAGGAATAAGTTTTCCAGGCCAAAATACTGAGGCAGGATATTGGTTATACGTTGAAAAAGAGTTTCTTGTGAAACCCGGTATTTCAACAACAAGTTGAGAATAGTTTCGCCACTCCAAACTGGCCGCTGGAAAAACTGCTGCATGTCCTTGATAAAAGATCTCCTATTTATCAATAATGCAGCGGAGAAATACCCTGCTTTGAAATGGTTCAGAACCTGTTCAAATGAATTCACCCGGAGCAACGATGCCGTATTCGCACGTTCACCCAAGCCTAAATAAGTAAAGCCCAACTCCTTTCCATATTGAAAAGCTTTTTGCATATCAGTCAATTGCATGTTAAGCAAAAGCCTTTTACTTTTAGGAATGAAGACTGACCGGATCTCTGATAATTCCGGATATTCATTCAGGCCATTTTCAATAATCTTATACCCATATTTTTTTTTAAGCAAATTGCCAAGTTGATCCACCAATACAATGCCCTCGTCGGGGAGTTTGTGTTTTTCTGTGAAATGATCCACCGCCTGTTCTATTTCTTCAAAATAGTTGTTGTGGAGTTCAAGGTAGGAGCGCAATACCGCAAAATAAAAATTCTCTTCTTGCATTGCGTAATTTCTCGAAATTTCAACCAACGTGGCAATGAAAGCTCCAACTTTGGCAGGAGCATTGGCAATTATTTCAACCACTTTTGTCAGCTCAATATCGAAAAGGTTGAGCGGTAATTCGTTGAGGAAGTTGGAATTTAAGAGGTCAGCTACCGGCATTAGACTTTTGCCCAAATCTTGGGAGGTCAATTCCTTTTTGTTTACCCCAAGTGCATCAGCCATCATCTGCACTTTATCTTCCTTAGGGTATTTTTTTCCTTTTTCTATTTCATTCAAATAGGAAACCGACATGCCAGTGATCTTGGCAAAGTCAGCAAAATTGAGTTTTTGCTTCTGGCGCAATTGTTTGAGTTTCAACCCAAAAATGATCCGTTCATTTGGAGTGCGTTGGCTCATGCTCGCAAAGATAACCGCATTATAGCGAATATTCGCAAGGATGTTTTTCAGCTATTCTCAGAAACCGCTTTATTTAGCGAAAAAACAAATACCTGCCGGCCTTACTGAATGGTATCCTGAAAACAGGTATCCACCATTTCATATTATCCGATATTATATACACCTACTCGTGGAAACCTCCTATTTTTGGCACTTTTTTAATGGGTTAGACATTACAATAAATCATAATTGGTTTCAGCCTCCGCGGCGGGAGCCACTAATTTAGAAGCAATCAATGAAAGTCCTCAAATTTGGAGGTAGTTCTGTTGGGTCTCCTGAAAGGATCAATGGCTTAATCGAAATACTCAAAAGCTATTATAAAAGAGGTGAACGGATTACGGTCGTTTTTTCAGCCTTCGGGGGAGTCACCGATAGCCTGATTAAGATGAGCAAGTTGGCTGCCAAAGGGGATGAAAAATACCGCGAAATCTTCATGGCATTCAGTAAGCGCCATCAGGATGCCGTCAATGATCTGGTTACAGATCCATTCAAAGAACAAGCCCTTGCCGAAATGTCGCAAAACCATGAGGTGCTTAAAACCCTTTTGCACGGCATTTTTTTAGTGAGGGAAGCATCTCCCCGAACGATGGATTATGTACTTAGTTTTGGCGAACGCAACTCAGCCTTCGTCGTCGCCCACGCATTGAGGCGGACAGGCATTCCCGCCTCATTTCTTGATGCTCGGTTAATAATAAAAACTGATAAATCTTTTGGCAATGCAAAAGTTGATTTTGAAACAACTAACAAGAAAATCAAAAAATATTATGCACAACATCCTGAAATTCAGATAGTTACTGGATTTATTTCATCTTCAAAGGGAGGCTTGACCACTACGCTTGGCCGCGGCGGATCTGATTTTACAGCAGCTATTCTTGCCGCTGGACTTGATGCCAATTCAATTGAAATTTGGACAGATGTTGATGGCGTACTTACTACCGATCCGAGGAAAGTAAAGAAGGCATTCACCATCCCCAATATGACTTATGCCGAGGCCATGGAAATGTCTCATTTTGGCGCAAAGGTCATTTACCCGCCAACCCTGCAACCAGCACTTGAAAAACTCATCCCACTTTATATCAAAAACACTTTCAAGCCAGATTTTGAGGGCACTTACATTTCTGACAAGAAAGACCCAAATGACCTTGCAGTAATTGGCATCTCCTCGATAAATCAAGTAGCATTATTGACCTTGCAGGGCAGTGGCATGTTTGGAGTACCGGGCATTGCTGGACGATTATTTGGAACATTGTCAAGCGCTGGCATCAGCGTCATTTTAATTACGCAAGGATCTTCTGAGCACTCCATCACTTTTGCAGTAGCACCAAGTGATGCCAAGAAAGCCCTGAGGTTTGTCACCAAAGAATTTGAGTATGAAATGGAAAAAGGGTTGGTAGAGCCAATCAAAGCGGAAAACGACCTTTCAGTGGTCGCCATCATCGGAGAAAACATGCGCTTCCGCCCAGGCATTGCTGGCAGGATGTTCCAGGCCCTTGGCCGAAATGGAATAAATGTCATTGCCATTGCGCAGGGTTCTTCTGAGTTGAATATTTCAACGGTTGTGAAACGGGACGACGAGGCCAAAGCAATGAATGCGCTCCATGAGGCATTTTTCCTGTCTGATACAAAAGAACTCCACCTGTTTATGACTGGTGTTGGCCTAATTGGCTCCACGCTTATCGACCAAATAAAATCCCAATCCCAATTTTTAAAAGAAAAAAGAGGTTTGGAAATCAAAATCGTTGGCTTGGCGAACACCAAAAAAATGGCGTTTGATGAAAACGGAATTGACCTAACAAACTGGAAACCCATTCTGGAAGACTCAGATAAAGTTTCGGATATGGGTTTGTTCGTCAGTCAAATGAAAAACCTAAATTTGTCCAATACCATTTTTGTGGACAATACTGCCAATGAAAAAGTTGCCCACTATTACGAAAGCATTCTTGAGAGTAGTATTTCTATCTCCACCCCCAATAAAATAGCAACCTCCTCTTCCTATTTGCAATACCTCCGATTAAAAAACATTGCTGCAAAACGAGGCGTACAATTCGTTTATGAAACCAATGTTGGAGCCGGCCTTCCAATTATCTCTACTTTAAATGACTTAATGCTGAGCGGTGATCGGGTAATTAAGATAGAAGGTGTTCTTTCTGGCTCTATGTCATTCATTTTCAATAACTTATCTAAAGAAAATCCGTTTAGCAAAATAGTAAAGCAAGCAAAAGAAAGAGGCTTTACCGAACCTGATCCAAGGGAGGATATCAGTGGTGCAGACATCCGAAGAAAAATATTGATCCTTGCTCGTGAAACAGGCCTAAGCCTTGAAGCTGGAGATGTTGAAATAGAAAACATCCTTTCACAATCCGCCCTAGAAGCAAAGACCGTGGACACCTTTTTTGAAGAACTTGAAAAAATGGATGCGCACTTCGAAGAAATGCGTGTTAAAGCTGAAATGGAAAATAAGGCACTTCGCATGATCGCGACCCTTGAGGATGGCAATACCAAGATTGGTTTGGAGGCAGTTGGCACGAATCACCCTTTTTACTCGCTTAACGGAAGTGACAACATGATTGTCTTTACAACCGAGCGGTACAAGGAAAGACCATTGGTGGTGCGCGGCCCCGGCGCAGGTGCAGAGGTCACAGCAGCAGGTATTTTTGCTGAAATCATTCAGATTGGGAATTATCTTTCATGAGAGAGCCGTAGTAGTTTTATGGAGGTGGAGTCTTTTGTAGATGCCCTTCTGGTTTTTTGTTCCACATTACAAAATATCCTAAATTGCAGAACATCTAAAAAAGCCACCATGAAAAAAGCCATTTTAACTTTCCCCGCTTTCATCCTGCTCTTTTCCTTTTCCTGCGAAAAGAAAAACATCTTCAACCCAGAGCCGCCCGATGAACTCCCCCCGCCACCATGACCGGGGCCAATACATTCGGGTGCTTGGTCAACGGGGAGGTGTGGAGGCCGTATATTGAAAATGGAAATTTTTGGGACAGCCCTATTTATGCTAAGCACGATAGAGGATGGGTTGGGTGTGACCAATTGTTTGTGTCAGGTACTAGAGATCTTTCCACGAATGAAATTATCTTTCAAAGTATGTCTGTGAATGTTTGGTGTCCAAAATTAGGTGATAACGAGATTTCTTTTAGTAAAGGGAGGTTCAGGGATCAAGAAGGATGCGGTAGGTATTATTTGGATACATTAAGTCCACATACTTTGATAGTTACAAAATTAGACATTGTAAATAACATAGCATCAGGCACATTTGAATTTACAGCGATAAACGATGGTTGCCAAGATACTTTGAGGATTACGGAAGGCCGGTTCGACGTCGATTCGAGTTTATGACATAAACACTCAAATAAAAAACACCGCCGCCATGAAAAAAGCCATTTTTACTTTCCTCGGTTTTATCCTGCTCTTTTCCTTTTCCTGCGAAAAGAAAAACATCTTCAACCCGGAGCCGCCCGATGAGCTGCCCCCCACTACCATGACCGGGGCCAATACATTCGGCTGCTTGGTCAACGGGGAGGTGTGGAGGCCTTATGTTGAAACACTTGCATTTGGCCTTAGGCTAAATGTAAAGCATGACAGGGGGTGGGTGGATTGTGATCAGTTATTTATTGGAGCAAAAAGAATATTAACCGGAAATGAAGTTTTACATCAGGAAATTACAATAAATGTTTGGTGTCCAGTATTCGGCGAAAATAATATTACTCCTGCAAAAGGTGCTTTCGTTTGTTTTGAGCCCCGCGGTTGTAGTTATAATATTGACACTTTAAGTCCCTACACTATAAATATAACTAGACTTGATACGATCAATAACATTGCCTCTGGGACATTTGAATTTACAGCAATAAACAATGAATGCCAGGATACTTTAAGGATTACAGAAGGCCGGTTCGATGCCGATTCGAGTTTATGACATAAACACTCAAATAAAAAACACCGCCGCCATGAAAAAAGCCATTTTCACTTTCCTCGGTTTCACCCTGCTCCTTTCCTCTTCCTGCGAAAAGAAAAACATCTTCAACCCAGAGCCGCCCGATGAGCTGCCCCCCGCTACCATGACCGGGGCCAATACCTTTGGTTGTCTTGTGAACGGGGAGGTGTGGAGGCCGTATATTGAGGGGGGGATATTTGAAAACGCTTTAAATGTAAAGCATGATAGGGGGTGGGTGGATTGCGATCAGTTACATATTAGTGCAATAAGAAAATCCCACGAAGATGGTGTTTATGTTCTGCATCAAGAAATAGGAATCAATGTTTGGTGTCCTGAGTTGGGTATTAATAATATAACACCATCCAAAGGAGCTTTCCTTTGTTTCAAGCCAAGTGGTTGTAGTTATGATGTTGACACTTTAAGTCCCTACACTATAAATATAACTAGACTTGATACGATCAATAACATTGCCTCTGGCACTTTTGAATTTACCGCGATAAGCGACGAGTGCCAAGATACATTAAGGATTACAGAAGGCCGATTCGATGCCGATTCAAGTTTATGACATAAACACTCAAATAAAAAACATCGCCGCCATGAAAAAAGCCATTTTCACTTTCCTCGCTTTCATCCTGCTCCTTTCCTTTTCCTGCAAAAAGAAAAACATCTTCAACCCAGAGCCGCCCGATGAACTGCCCCCCGCTACCATGACCGGGGCCAATACATTCGGCTGCTTGGTCAACGGGGAGGTGTGGAGGCCTTATGTTGAAGATCCATATTTTTTGGAAACGACTATTTTTGCTAAACACGACAGAGGGTGGGTAGGCTGCGATCAACTATTAGTTTCTGGTAAACTAAAGACTTCTTCAGAAAACGAGGTTCATCAAGACATGAAAATGAATATTTGGTGTCCAATCTTAGGCGAAAACAAAATTACATATAGCAAGCGAAGTTTTAGAGATTTTAATGGTTGTGGTGAATATCATTTGGACACCTTGAGTCCACATATTCTTATAATTACAAAACTAGATACGATAAACAACATTGCCTCTGGCACTTTTGAATTCACTGTGATAAGCGACGAGTGCCAAGATACATTAAGGATTACGGAAGGGAGATTCGACGTAGATTCGAGTTTATGACATAAACACTCAAATAAAAAACACTGCCACCATGAAAAAAGCCGTTTTTCCTTTCCTCGGTTTTACCCTGCTGCTTTCCTTGTCCTGCGAAAAGAAAAACATCTTCAACCCAGAACTGCCCCCCGCTACCATGACCGGGGCCAATACATTCGGCTGCTTGGTCAACGGGGAGGTGTGGAGGCCTTATGTTGAAACACTTGCATTTGGCCTTAGGCTAAATGTAAAGCATGACAGGGGATGGGTAGATTGTGATCAGCTACATATTGGAGCGAGAAAATTGAAACTCGGAGAAGATAGTTTATTTCAGGAATTTAATATTAATGTATGGTGTCCAATATTAGGGGAAAATAAAATAACGCCATCTAAGGGAGTTTTTCACTTTTTCCACCAACCATGTGGTTATAGATATCGAGTTGATACTCTTAGTCCCTACATTATGAATATTACAACGCTAGATACATTAAACAATATCGCTTCGGGCACTTTTGAATTTACCGCGATACACGATGGTTGCCAAGATACTTTAAAGATTACCGAAGGTCGATTCGATGCCGATTCGAGTCTATAACAAAAGAAACACAGTAATATATCTCCGATAATAAACCCTTTCAAGTAGATTTTACATCCAAATTCTACAGAACAGCAACCTCTTTGGAAGAGTGCAATTATTTAACTTTTAAAAACTTTTGATTCCTGTCGGGGAGTTAACGCTAGGAAAGTTTTTGCTCAAAATACACAACTAATAATGTCCAAGGAAGCTCTCCGACCCTTCTTTTTTTTGCAACAAAATAACCCGATATATTTCTTTATGTACCTTTGAAAAAAATATGGGATAAGAGGTTCGGATATTTTTATTTCCCGTTTAGATTTTGGTATAGAAATGGAAAAAATCTTGAATGGAATCGGAAAAAATAATTCATAAATCACTGTAAATCAGTCTTTTAAAAAAAGACACGCGATACATACCTAAGCATTTACCATGCACCCAGGAATAAAAGTATTTGCCCCAGCTTCCGTCGGAAACGTAGCCGTTGGGTTTGACGTTTTGGGTTTTGCCATTGAAAAACCCGGCGATGAAATCATCGTCCACATTTCCGACAAACCAGGGTTAAGGATTACCAAGATCACAGGAGCAAAAGGAAAGCTGCCTTATGAGGTAGAAAAAAACACCGCTGGCCTTGCCGCCCTCCGTTTGTTACAGCATTTGGGCGAAGATAAATTGGGCATCGAAATGGAACTGCATAAAAAACTGCCCATCGGCAGTGGCCTAGGTAGCAGTGCATCAAGTGCCGTTGCAGGAGCATTCGCCATCAATGAACTACTGAAACGGCCTTTGGAAAAAAGGGAATTACTACCTTTTGCATTGGCGGGTGAAGCGCTTGCCTCTGGTGGCATCCATGCTGATAATGTTGCCCCGTCCATGCTGGGGGGCATGATCCTGACCAGACAAAATGAGCCTTTGGATGTGCAACGGCTGCCCGTGCCACGGGGATTGTATGCCACGATCATCCATCCAAAGGTGGAAATATTGACCAAAGATGCCCGGAGCATTTTGAGCGATAGCGTCCCCCTGCAAACGATGGTCCGACAAAATGCAAACCTCGGCGCTTTTGTCATCGGCATGTTCAATTCCGACATCGAACTCATTGCCAGGTCGCTGCAGGATTTGGTGATAGAGCCACAACGTGCCAAACTCATCCCCCATTTTTACAAAGTAAAAAAAGCCGCCCTGAATGCTGGGGCTTTAGGATGCAGTATTTCTGGGGCTGGGCCATCCATTTTCACTTTAAATGCCAATAGTTTAATAGCTGAGGGCGTCGGAGAAGCCATGCAAAAGGTTTTCACAGATGCCAAGATCGAAAGTCAATTGTACATCTCCCCCATCAACCAAGAAGGGGCTTTTAAATATTAGGACATAAATATGCGCCTTTATAGCACAAACAATAAATCGAAGTTCGTTTCGCTCAAAGAAGCAGTAATCAAAGGGCTTCCAGAGGACAATGGCTTATACATGCCTGAAGTTATCCCTCTCCTTCCCGCCTCCTTTTTGGAAAATCTAAAAGACTACAGTTTTCAAGATATTGGATTTATTATCTGCCAAGCACTGTTCAGAGGGGCGATCCCTGAAAAAGATATAAAAGAAATTATCAAAGCTTCTATCACCTTCCCTGCCCCATTGGTTCAGCTGAATGAAGAAAAAAGCGTCCTTGAGTTGTTTCACGGGCCATCTTTGGCATTCAAGGATTTTGGTGCTAGGTTCATGGCCCAATTGATGAGTTATTTCAATATAGAAGAAAAAAAGGAACTGATCATACTTGTTGCCACTTCAGGTGATACGGGAGGAGCTGTGGCCGCTGGTTTTTATAAAACCCCTGGCATTAAAATAGTCATCCTCTACCCTTCTGGTAAAGTGAGCCATTTGCAAGAAAAACAACTTACTACTTTAGGCCACAACATTACCGCACTTGAAATAGATGGGACATTTGACGATTGCCAAGATTTGGTAAAAAAAGCATTCCTTGACGAGGATTTAAACAAAAAAATCCGCCTCAGTTCTGCCAATTCCATCAACATAGCCCGATTGATCCCCCAGTCTTTTTACTACTTTGAGGCTTACAAACAAATTAAGAACAAAAATCGGAAAATTGTTTTTTCAATACCTAGCGGAAATTTTGGCAACCTCACCGCAGGGCTGCTTGCTAAAAGAATGGGACTGAACGTCCACCAGTTTATCGCTGCTACCAATGTGAATGATGTTGTGCCAAGGTATCTTTCTGAAGGCATTTTCACCCCTCGCCCTTCAATAAGAACCTTGTCCAATGCAATGGACGTAGGAAATCCTTCTAATTTTTCAAGAATGGAAGACCTTTTTGGTTTCACGTGGAACAGTTTCAAGAATGAAATAACGGGATTCAGTTTTACGGATGCGGAAACAAAAGAAGGAATGCGGGAAGTGTATAAGAAATATAACTATGCCATAGATCCTCATGGCGCTGTTGGATATCTTGCTTTGAAAGAATACCAGAAGGTAAACAAGGACTGCCAAGGAATAATTCTGGAAACGGCCCACCCCTCTAAATTTTTGGATGACGTGCAAGATGTCCTTTCTTGTAAAATCCTAATACCTGAAAAATTGGCCATGCTGGCAAACAAAAGAAAGGAGTCAATCAAAATGAACACTGAATTTAACTCCTTTAAAAATTGGCTGTCTTCAAATTATTGACTTTCTGGAATGAGAAGCAGCGTTCCACGTGAAACAAACCCATAGGGTCATGCATTCTTTATGATCAGAAACAATTAAAACGAATCAAACACTTGGTTGACAATCCTAACTCTCACACCTCCAATATTACTATCAGATCATGGTTAGTCCTGTTTGGACTTGGAGTAGTTTGGGGAACATCATACATTTTAATAAAAAAGGGGCTAGTCGCCTTTTCTCCAAAACAAGTTGCCTGTTTACGAATAGGTATTACAGCGCTATCCTTCCTTCCATTCTTCCTTTGGCATTTCAGAAAAGTTGACTGGTCAAAATGGAAAGAGTTGCTCTTGGTCGGTTTTGCTGGAAGCTTATTGCCCGCATTTCTATTTGCCACAGCACAAACAAAAATCAGTAGTTCATTGAGCGGTATATTAAGTTCACTCACTCCCCTTTTCACGTTGTTTTTAGGAATTGCCTTTTTCAAGATTGCTTCAACATGGCATAAAATAATCGGGGTTTTCATAGGATTGGGCGGAGCTGTTTGGCTACTCCTAGCTGATAGGGGTTTAGGGGATATTGAAGGAATGGGATTTGGACTCCTTGTCGTTGGGGCATGTCTTTGCTACGCAATCACAAGCAATGTAGTAAAGGCTTACCTTCAGGAAATGCCCACCCTGACTATTAGTGCCGTATCATATGTCATGGTTGGCATTCCTTCGATCATCTATCTTTTTACAATTGGATTCCTTGATGTGATGCAAAACCACGTTTATGCATGGGAATCGTTAGGTTTTATTACTATTCTTGCCATATCGTCCACCGTGATGGGTTCATTACTCTTTTTCAAGCTTATTAAAGACACCAATGTAATTTTTGCTTCGACAGTTAGCTACCTCATACCTATGGTTGCCATCCTTTGGGGAGTGATTGATGGAGAGCAAATATCATATTTACATTTTATAGGTATGGCAGCTATATTATTAGGTGTGTACGTGGCAAGAAAATGAAAAGCCTAGCCTATTGAAATTCCACTTCAATTCTAAATATACTTTCATCCATAGTAGCAACATCCTGAACACTTTCGATTGAATATCCACTGTTTGGTTGATAAGTCAAGAGCTGTCGAGTTTGGGCAATGGCACTTTTAGTACCGTTTTTAATAAACACTTTAACCACCTCTCCTCTTTCAAAATCTACTACTATCGATTTGGTTAAAAGCTTAATATCATTGGCTTGATAAGAAATCTTACTTAATACCTGGTTTTGATTAAACGTGCTATCAATTTCATATTTATCAGACCAAGCAGGGCGGTTGATATCTGATTTAATAAATACTTTAAGATCGTTTTCAAGATCAATTTCATTAAGCTGGCTTTCTTCCATTTCACCATTCATCGTCACTGTTTTTGAGAAAACAGTTTGAGTTGAAAGCCTTTGCTTCTCCTTTTCAAAATATCCCTCAATCTCAAAATAAACACTGCCCTGCTCTTGGCGTGAACCATCGGTGCCCATTTGGTCAAAACAACCAGTCAAAAAAACGACCACCGCTATGACAACAATTGAATTTCTATGCATAATCTAAAACTCTTTATTTTCGATGAGGATATTTCCATTCATTTCCTCTGGTGCAGCTATGCCCATAAGGCTCAGGATCGTTGGGGCTATATCTGCCAATTTTCCTTCTTTCACAGCCACTGCTCCTTTGTCATGCTGGCTGATATAAATAAAAGGGACTGGGTTTTTCGTATGAGCAGTATTGGGCGAACCGTCCTCATTTATGAGGTAATCCGAATTACCATGATCGGCGATGACAATAGCTTCGTAATCATGCTTCATCCCAACGTCCAAAAGCCTACCCAAACATTCATCGACCGTTTCAGTTGCTTTAATCGCTGCTTCCCACACACCTGTATGGCCTACCATGTCGGCGTTGGCGTAATTTAAACAAATGAAATTCGGCTGGTCTTTTTCAATGTTATCAATTATCGCATTTGTGATTTCAACAGCACTCATTTGGGGTTGAAGATCGTAGGTGGCAGCTTTAGAAGAAGGAATCAAAATACGGCTTTCTCCTTTAAACGGTTCCTCCCTGCCCCCATTGAAGAAAAAGGTCACGTGTGGATATTTTTCAGTTTCCGCTATGCGCGTTTGGGTCAGGCCATTTTTTGACAATACTTCGCCAATCGTATTTATCAAGTTGTCCTTGTCAAATATCACATCAATATTCTCAAACCGTTCATCGTATCGGGTCATGGTAACGTACTTGAGATCAAGCTTCTCCATACCATACTCGTGCATATCTTGTTGAGTGAGCACTGCTGAAATCTCTCTTGGCCTATCGGTCCGGAAATTAAAACATACCAATACATCACCGTCTTTGGTTGTTGCTACCGATTTCCCACTAGCATCAACACAGGCAATCGGCTTCAAAAACTCGTCCGTTTCTCCAGCTTGATACCTTTCCTTGATGGCCGCCAAAGGGTCAACTGTTTTTTCCCCTTCTCCATTTACTAAAAGGTCATAAGCAATTTTGACCCTTTCCCAGCGCTTATCTCGATCCATTGAATAATAACGACCGACAACAGAAGCAATGCTAACTTGTTGATTATCAATATGTTTAATCAATTTTTTCAAATATAATGCCCCTCCTTTTGGGTCAGTATCCCTTCCATCCATGAAAGCATGTATATACACTTTATCTAGCCCATTCAATTGAGTAGCATCGCAGAGAGCCAGAAGATGATCTATATGGGAATGCACACCACCATCAGACAGTAGGCCCATGAAATGAACAGGTTTATCATTATCCTTTGCATATGCAAACGCTTCCTGCAAAACAGGGTGGTTCTGTAATTCATTGCTTTTTACAGCATTATTTATCCGCAATAGCTCTTGGTAAACAACGCGACCAGCACCGATATTCAAATGCCCAACTTCCGAATTGCCCATCTGGCCTTTTGGTAAGCCAACCTCCTCGCCATAAGTTACCAAAGTAGAATTTGGGTACGTTTTTTTCAGTGAATCCATTATTGGTGTATCTGCATTGGCGATCGCATCGGCTTCAGGCTTCTTCCCGTACCCCCATCCGTCAAGGATAAGCAACATGATTTTTTTATTCTTCATTTCCCGTTGGTTGACTATTGCTATTGATAAATGTAGCGCGCAAAAGTAACTTTGCTTGAAAGATTTGTAGCTTTTGTGGTGAAAAACGTTAATAGAAAGTGATTGGAGGAAGTAAAATTGTGTGCCCAACTATACGAGAATGTGTGGACACGCCGTTAATCAAGTCTCTTTCTAACACTTTAATGGATAGCCCTTTCAAAAACATCTAAGTTACCCTCCCTCTAATACCCCGTCAAAAACATGCTCTTTTCAAGAATAAGCAAAAGGTTTTTTGTAAATTGTCATTCGGTAAATGTCAACATATAACCATAAGCCAGATTACTAACAGAATTTTTGACAGAACATATCGAAAAAATTTTACGTTTGAAATTATAGATAAACGGATATGATTCCTGAATCAGGTATTTTAGCTTTCAGACACAATAAAAAACCATTCGATCATAAATTTTAGACCATGAAAAAACTATTGATTTTCTCAGCCCTCCTTTCATTTACAATGGCCATGCGGCCAATTCAAAATGGAAACCTATCAGCCATTACCGCTGCGATAAGCACAGGAAATGCTGATGCTTTAGGCAAATACTTTGATGCAAATGTCGAAGTCGCCCTAAAGGATACAGAAAGAACCTATTCGAAATCGGAAGCCATCAAAGTGATTAAAGATTTTTTTGCAAAAAACAAACCCTCTAACTTCAAGCAGGTTCACCAAGGAGCTTCCAAAGGCCAGGATTCACAATATGTCATCGGCAACCTTACTGCCAACACCGGATCGTACCGCGTGTATGTTTTCATGAAAGTTAGCGGTGGTAAAAATGTGATCCAGGAAATAAGGTTCGATTAAGAAACAGCTCACAGAGAAACAAGAAAGGCGCTGGGAAAACCCGGCGCCTTTCTTGTTCACATCAAATGATCTAATCTTAAGACCTCAAAACGTTTGCAACTCAACCAATTTTCCATACTCCCCTCCCTCTCTCATCAATCCTTTGTGAGTGCCCCGTTCAACGATTTGTCCATCTTTCATCACCACGATTTCATCAGCATGTTGAATGGTTGACAAACGGTGAGCAATGACAATGGTTGTTCGGTTTTCCATTAATTTGTTAAGCGCATCCTGTACTAATTTTTCAGATTCTGAATCCAATGAGGAAGTCGCCTCGTCAAGAATGAGGATCGGGGGATTGGCCAGCACGGCCCTTGCGATAGTCAGCCGTTGGCGTTGCCCACCTGATAATTTGATGCCCCGATCACCGATATTGGTCTGGTATCCATCTTCGGTTTCCAAAATAAAGTCATGGGCATGGGCAATTCGAGCCGCTTCCTCCACTTCCGTTTTGGTCACATCGGTCAGCCCGAATGAAATATTATTAAAGATCGTATCATTGAACAAGACAGGTTCTTGAGAAACTATTCCGAGCAAAGAACGCAAGTCTTTTAATTTGTAATCCATGATATTTATTCCATCCAACAACACTTCACCTTTTGAAGGGTCAAAAAAACGGGGCAGCAAATCTACCAGTGATGTTTTACCCGCTCCCGATGGGCCAACCAACGCAATAATCTTCCCTCGTTTTACCAGGAGGCTTACCTCCGACAAAGCTGGGCGTTCATTTTCACTGTATGAAAGAGATACGGATTTGAATTCAATCGAATCCACGAATCCGCTGATCGGCAACGCATCTTCCTTTTCAGCAATGCGGAGATCAGCTTGGCGTATTTCTTCGATCCGTTCCATCGCCGCCATCCCTTTTTGAACATTATACCAGGCAGAGGAGAATTTTTTTGCCGGCTCGATCATGCTGAAAAAGGCAAACAACATGGCAAAAAAAGTGGCAACGGACAATTGGCCACTCTGAACTTCCCCATAGCCATACCAAATCAAAACGGCTACCGTAGTCACACCAAGGAATTCAGTCAACGGAGACGAAAGGTCACGTCTCCAGAGCAACCGGACCAATAGCCTCCTGTACACATTATTTTCTTTTAAAAAATGATCGGACTGGTATTTCTCAGCATTAAATCCCTTAATAATCCGCAGCCCAGATATCGCTTCTTCCATCATGGACATCAAAAGCCCAAGCCGCTCCTGTACTTTCCGAGATTGTTTTTTCAACATTTTACCAACCCTCCCGATAACTGTCCCCGTAAACACCAATAAGACCAACACAAACAATGTCAAATTAGGGCTTATATAAAGCATAAAACCCAACGCCCCAAAAACCATCAACGGTTCGCGCACGATGCTAACCAGGCCGCTCAATATACTCTGTTCCACTTCCTGTACATCCACCGACATCCGCGAAAGAATATCTCCTTTTCTTTCTTCGGAATAATAAGCCAATGGCAGCGCCAATGTTTTTTCATAAAGATCCTGACGTAAATCCCGGACGATGCCATTCCTAATCGGAGCGAGAAAAAATTGTGATAAATAGCGAAAGATGTTTTTTAAAAAATATAAAACAACGAGTGCCAGCAATGCATAAAACAAGGCAGTCTGTTCTCCTTTTTCCAGAATAACTTGGCTCAAATAATAATTTACATATCCTGATAAATTTTCGCTATTTATTCCTCCAGCTGGTAATTCATTTACCAGAGGTTGTTGATCGAGCAATATATTTAAAAAGGGAATAATAGCAGGAATACTAACTATCGAAAAAACAACCATCAAC
Organism: Saprospiraceae bacterium; assembly: GCA_029263015.1. Classification (GTDB taxonomy): domain Bacteria; phylum Bacteroidota; class Bacteroidia; order Chitinophagales; family Saprospiraceae; genus UBA6168. The sequence continues at coordinate 64,674 of JAJCYI010000034.1, forward strand.
ACATTACTGGTTATATTACCGATAATTAAAAGGCGGTAATTTTTTAAATAAGAAAATAAATGTAGCAGTGATTGCATTATTAGACTTGTTTTGCCGTAACTAACTGATTATCAGCATCTAATTGTTTTTTATTTAGTTTGAAAAATTGCATAAAAATCTTATTATTCAATAAATTTAAATTCAATTTTGTAATTGATTGATTGTCAATTTGTAACAAAT
>JAJCYI010000035.1 GCA_029263015.1 Saprospiraceae bacterium
TTAATCCAACTTTTCTTATCTTTGGACAGAAACAAAAAGAGTTGGAACAAAAAGGTGCACCAATGGGCCACTATCAGAAGGGAACTTGCCAAACTATTTGGGGAGCGATTCAACAAGCATATTAATCAATGACACAGTTCACTGAACACTCCCAAATGAAAAGAGCTGGGCAGCAGTGATGCTACCCAGCTCTCCATTTATCAATAATTTGAATTCAGTCCTACCTTATCATTTTGGAAGTATTTCGCAATGCTCCATTTATCAATTGTCCACAGTCCCCATGACAAGGGTCGAATTTTTATCGTTCAATTTGGTAGAGTACATTTCATAGGCTTCGTTTTCAACTACTTCATAAATATCGTAGCAGTTCCAACCTTCAGTGCTGCCTCCATTGCAGAATGACCCAGGCCGGTCCGAAGTAAAATAAGCTTTGCCAGAGTTTTCGTGGACAGTATAATAAAGGTCATCATACGCACTGTTGTAGGGGCGACCCAAATTAGTTGGTGGCGCCCACATGTCTCCCAGTTTTTCGGCTTGGTAAATATCAAACCTGCCCACGCCTTTCATGCCGTTTGAGCTAAAAAATAGAACTTGGGAATTGCGGTCAAAATATGGGGCTACATCATCCTTGGCGGTGTTCACGGGCAAAGAATACGGCGTGATAAAATTTCCGTCCCAAGTGATGTGGCTCACCCAAATGTCCTTACCTCCCCTACCGCCTTCCCGGTCAGACACAAAAAACAAAGCAAATTTTTTCTGCTCTTCGTCCCAACCAATGGATGGTTGCGTGGATGTTGTTCCCCTTTGATTAATGATGCCGGGCAGCTTCTGGGCCACGCCCCAATTGCCTTCATATTCCTTGTCTCGGAACCAAATTTGGCAATCACCCTGGTCATCGTCCTTGCAGATGGTGAAATATACCCTGCTGGCATCAGGCATGAAAGCGATGTGTGCGATATGGGCAGATTTACGATTCATGCTCAGATCGTTCACTAAAGTCGCCTCACTATCATTTGTAAATGAATAAATGCGCGTAACCAATGAGCCATCATCAGTTTTTCGGTACATTGAAGTAAAGTAAATCCGATCGCCATAACGGGCCGAGGCAAAATCGGAAGCAGTGGTGTTCACTTGATTGCCAAGCCTCTGAACCATCACCTTGGCAGGCACTGGTTTCCGGTTGACAGAGCGTTGAGCATTCACATTGAAGGAAAAAAAGAAAAAGGAAAAGATCAGAAGAAACCTGAAAATCATGCGTGTTCGTTTTTGGCTAGTGTTAAAATTGTAAGATCGAAAAGTAAATTTTGGTATAGTGTTCTTTCTGCGCCTTCTACGCTAAACATCAAGGAGGGAAAATGTCTTATTATCAAAAATGAAAGGAGGAGAAGAATTAGAAAAGGAGAATTGAAAGGATGCGTTATTGTTTGTAATGCGATACAAAAGTAATGGCTAAACTTCCTTGGCGCAAGACGTCTGTCGGTTTACGGCGATAATAAAATATAGTAGAAAAGATTAATAGGAAAACAGAAAATAATTGTACTATATTTTAAATCAATAATTTATAAATAACAATAATTATAAATAATTTAAAAATTCATTCATTTGTCCTGTCACAATAACTTTGATTCAGCTATTGACTTAAACTTTTTTTTAGAATTTCACCAAATTGTCCATCCTTTTGAGTGGTATGCATTTTGGATAGCGAGTGTGACCTATATAGCGTTGCAAACGGTGGTTTTTATTTTATTCTTTTGAGTGCAAAGTTTTAATAAAAGGAGACGCCACTTTCATTACTTCGATCCAAAATGGGGTAAAATCAAAATCTTTTTCCCTTCCGTTTATTGATACATTAATCACCATTTTCTCATTAGGGAACAAACAAAGCAAATTCATACTTCCTGTACTCACGCCTCCGTGATGCACCATCCAAACTATATTTTCCGTGCCCAATAATTCATCTATGCCATAATCGTAATAAGAACGCCAACCCAAGACATATCTTTGTTCATTAATTTTTCCGTTGTTTAATTTTTGGGGTGTAAAAAATGTATTTCTGATTTTATTGTTTACAAAGGCAGAATCGGTTACTAAGGCATTGCCCATTTTCACTAAATCGACTGGTGTCGACAACAATCCACCTCCAGCCCATTTATAACTTAAATTGATCTTGTTTCTTGGAAACCCGAACGTATGCCAAATCCGATATTTACTTTTAGTAGTATTGTAAAAAACAGCCTCGTTTTCACCTCCGTAGGGGCCATTATCTCCATAAGAATTTTCCATATTTAATGGCTTGAACAAATTTTCATTTAGGAAAACCAAAAAAGCCTTTTCTGTCACTTGTTCAATTACACTACTTGCCAATACTACATCAAAAGAGCTGTATTTGAATTGTGAACCTGGCTCAAATAATAGGTTTTCATTTTTAAACACACTCAAGCCTTCTTCCACTGAATTGAATTGCTTGAAGTTAAAGAGCGTATATAATCCTCCAGAAATGCTCAAATTTTCATAATGGACTATTCCCGCAGTATGAGATAGGAGGTGTCGGGTAGAGAAAGGCCAACGGGTTTTAGGGTAGTTTAGCAAAAGATTATTGACTGGTTGGTCTATATCCAGCAATCCGTTTTGGACGAGCAGCATTATCGCTGTTGAAGTCACTGCCTTAGAAGTACTACCGATCCTATAAGCTGTAGCAGGAGTTGCAGGAATCTTTTTGGATAAATTTGAATATCCAACCGCTTCACTCCAAATAATCTTTCCATCAATTCCTACAGCGACTGAAACAGATGGTGCGTTTAGGTTGAGAATTAATTCTTTTACTGCTTTTGAGGAAGCCTCAATCTCCTTAGTGTAGCTGGAATCACTTATTGAAGTAGTCTTTATATCAATTCGATCAGCCGGTAATTCAGTCCAGGAAAGAAAATAATAAGTTGCGCATAATGCTGAAAGGGCTACAAATGCTATTAAGATTCTTTTTAATATTCTCATTGAGTCATTTAGTAATGGTGACAAAGTAGTAATAGGGCAAAACAACCTACTCCCTCCGTTCCACAATAGCCAAAGTGATCCTGCTCACACAAACCAACTCGCCTGCCCCATCTGTGATTTCGATATTCCATACTTGTATGCTGCGTCCGATTTTAACCGGAAACGTTTTACCATATACATGCGGCGGGGTGCCGGGCCGGAGGTGGTTAGCATTGATTTCCACCCCGACTGAAGTTTTATTGGCTTTCTCTTCCAAACAACACACCGCCGCAATGCCGCCCATCGTCTCTGCCAAAACAACGGATGCACCACCATGTAAGATCCCCTCCGGCTGCATCGTCCGATGATCCACGGGCATGCGGGCGATAAGGTAGTCGGCTCCAATTTCCACGAACTCAATGCCCAGATGGCCGTTCATGTTTTCGCCACAAAATGAGTTGAGCAACTTGAGGCTGATTTTGTTTTTCCAGATCATATAATCCTGTCAGTTATAATATTTACAATCGCCTGTGGAAACGGCCACCCCTCCTTCTCCTTCATGCGTATTCAAGAATTAAATAGAACGACTGGAGGCAAGCTGAACAAACGATGTTTTTCTGGCTTCCAAGTTGCCCCCCATTTACCTTCTCTTTTTCCGATAAAAGAATGGCTGGTTTCAGCCATTCTTTATCTGGGTTTCCCTTAACCCCAAATTACCTACTTTTTTCCCATTCATTCTTACCCCTGGCTCAAAATTCAAAACTACTTTTGATGATCCATCAATCATAAGCAATTAAACCTAATTTACAATGAAAAACTATCTTGTCACACTACTTATTTTGGCTACGGCATCCGTTGCTTTTTCACAAGACAACTTATGCGAATCCAGTTACATGCCTTTCCAAAAGGATATTTCTTTTGAACTCACCAATTACGATAAAAAAGGAAAAATGACCTCAGTTTCCAGCCAGCAGGTGAGCAGCTTCGACAATACGGGTGATGCATTCAAGGCCAATATTGATTTTGAAGTAAAAAACAACAAAGGCGAAGCCATGTTCAACGGCGGCTACGGCATCGAGTGCAGAGGCGAAAACATCTATATGGACATGAGCAATATGTTCAATCCTGCGGCCATGGCCGGCATGTCAGATTTGGAAGTAGAAATGAACAGCGATGCCATTGAAGTGCCGAACAACCCCCAGCCCGGCCAAGAATTGCCGGAAGGCACATTGACCATGAAGACCAAAATGAACGGCATGAACCTATTCAATATGACTATGCGAGTGTACAACCGAAAGGTAGAAGGTATCGAAGAAGTCACCACTCCAGCTGGCACTTTTGAATGTGTGAAAATCACCCAGGAATCAGAAGTTAAAATGATGATAAAGACCAAATCCAAAAGTACATCCTGGTTTGCCAAAGGTGTCGGAATGGTAAAAACGGAGAACTACAACAAAAAAGGAAAAGTGGAAAGCAGTACTGTATTGACCAAATTGGACAGGTGATTAACTGAAAATGGAGAATTGAAAATTAGCTAAAATTCTCCATTTTCCATTCTCATCTAACTAAGTTCACCAAGGTCTGGTAATCGTCCCATTTGGCATCTTCGCCTTTCATTTCCAGTATTTCTAACATCAAGTCGCCCTGATCGTCCTCTCCATATTTTTCTTCTATTTCTGAAACTGTCTGACGGGTGCGTATTTCGATCTCCCCTTTGGCAAGCTGTGCCATGCGCCACTGCCAGGTTGCTTCCATCCGAGCCAATATCCGTTCATTTATTTCTGTAAAATCGCCATCAGGTACCAGCGGGACGATCCCTTTGAATGCGAGGTTGTTCCGGGCGACCATTTTACCGGTTTCCATAATAAAATAACAGGTGTGCGCCCAGGCACCCTCATCGGCGACAAGGTGGGAATAAAGCACCAATTGCAAGTCTTCCTCATTTCGCAGCGTATTCGACCGATAAGTAGCACCTCTCCATTTCAGATCTACGACAGCCAATTCACTCTCCCGTTCCAGCACCAAATCCGCGATTCCTCGTACCGGCACGGATGGACTATTTGACTGATCCCGCACAGGAAATATACCTTCCAGCTCTTTTTCTGTACCGACCACCCGCCAGCCATTGTCGCGGATATGGCAAACAAGGCTCCAAGCGGCATATTTTAATTTATTCACGAATGCGATCCGCTCAGGCTCGCGGCCATACATAAGTAGTACAGCCCCTTCCCGCGCCAGCAACCGCCTCGTTTCTTTTCCGATCCATTCATATAGAGTGTGCTTTTCAAATTGACCAATATCTCCTTGCATCAATTTTTCAAAAACACGGTGGGCAAGGTTACCCATCAGGGTATTGTCTTTTACCACACTGAGTATGGCCGATTTGTGCAGCTTGATTTTATATTTAAAAAACCATTGATAGGGATAATAAAACAAAGACTCCAAGCTGGTAAGTGTTTCATATTCCCTGCCTGGAGATTCAAGCTCGCCCACATTTAGAAATGGCCTTGGCCTACCCAACTGGCGCAGTTCCAACCTTTCCCATTTAGGTAAAACAAGTGAGGCGGCAGGCGTTAGTTGAATTGCAGGATTTGGTTTATTAGCATCGATTGTTATCTCTTCCAAATTATCAAACGCAGCTTCGAGGTCGCCCAATAAAGGGTGTGGAAGAGCTTCTTCGCCATCCACTATTTCAGGAACGATAAGCACCAACCGTTTCTGGGTCGCTAAAACTGGACGGACTCGTTGCCAGATCATGCGTGCATTTTCCACTTCAGGGGTATCCAGTTCAATACTTAAACTGTTCAAATAGCGGCGTTCGTCAGGATACCACCTGGAAAAAAAATGTGGTGGTTCGTTTTGAATAAAATTCCACCATAAAACCTCTTTTACCACTCCAATGAAAGCACCTGCGTGCATCGCAAACGGCAAATGTCCAACTTCCCTTTCTTGAAAAGTGACTGGGGACGGCTCATAAATAGTACGAACGATGCGCTCCAAAGCAAGATAGCCAAGGTCGGTTTCTGGTAATGCCTGCAACAGTTCCACAATCCGCCTGGCCTGGCCGCTCAACACCAGCAACGAATTGTTTTTGCTTCCACTATCTTCAAAGACCAGAAAGGCCCATTCCCGAAGATAGTCGTACATGTTGACCACCTCGCTTTTCGGTACCGTTTTATCAATGCCATAGCGCTGGCGCTCAAACCAAAAACGGTACTGCTTACGCTGCTCGGCGACTACTTTCGCTGGTTCGTTCTCTTCTAATGCAGAAAAATAACGGCCTACCATGGCATGCCAACCTTCGCTTTGCAGGCCAGGGGCTTTGGCTACCTGATCTGCTATCATGGTAGCAAGTTTATCGGGTAGGGGTTTTATTGCGAGGGAAACAAATTCCAGTATTTTAAAAGGGTCGATAGGCTGCCAAAGAAAAGTCGGTGCAAGTTTTAATATCTGCAAAGCTGGTCGTGCCAATGAAGCTGACAATATGCCTAAACTGGGCAACCCCTCTTGAACCAAAGCGATATCAAGGGTCCGATTTTTTTCGGGGATGAGACAAGTTGGCCGGAAATCTGGGTTAAGTTGGAGCAGCTTTGCAGTGAATACCGCGGCTTCATTGGCACGTTTTGCGCGAATGAGCAAGAGGCTGCCATCGGACGAAAGAGACTGGTTCCCTATTTTTTGATCGTTACTTAAACAATATTGAAATTTTTGGAGGTCTGTCTTTGGCGGTAATGAAAATGATGATGCGCTGATTTGTTCAATTATTGGTTGGGCAGCTGTATTTGCCAATGTATTGAACAATTTTTGGAAATGGGGGGGCAACAAATCAAATGGTTCATTGATTTTTATTTCAATAAATGGATGTCCAATTTTCAATAATTCCACTAAGACCAAAACAAAGCGGTCGGCATAGCCGAGTGGTGGGACTATTTTGTTTCCCTCACTGTCCAAACTGTTATTGAAAATAATTTCAACTTCCGCCAACGTCCTCAACCTCAACGCCAATCGCTCACTTATTGAAAAATCCCACCCTCCAAGCACGAGTTCGTCCCTCCGGGAAAGCAATTCTGTCGCTGTCGCAAATGGATCTGCCTCAAATGATTTTTGATAAAAGACTTCTTTTAGGCTATCTCCAATATTCTGTTGACCGGCCACTACCGACTGATGGTTCAACAATGCCTGACGATATTGTTCTATCCTCAGATAGTCAATATTATCAGGATGTCCAGCCAAACCAAGATGGGTTTCTAAGTGCGATAAAATGGATTTTGGTCCGCAATAAAAAATGCCCCCTTCCGCTCCATTTTGGCGGGGGACAACAAGATCATCAAGGTGGAGTCCAAAAATCAGTTTCATGGTAGCTTCGGAATGAGAGTATTATCAAGTTGCATTATCTTTTGACTCAAAATCTTTATTGAGGTCCCAAAAATCAAACATCGTAGAATCTAAAATCAAAAACAACGCGAATCAGGAATAGGATTTTGGAAGATCTGCTGGGGCTTCCAGAGATATAAATTTTTTTCCAAAAAAATAGCGCCTTCCCAAAAAGGAAAGCGCCATGCTGTTTTTTCGTCTTTTTATGATCTGAGGAAAAGCAAACCCCTCATCTAATTACTCATCTCACCCAAGCCCAGTGGCCTTTCTCAGTGTATCGATCTGGGTGGTCCAGAGTTCTTTTTGTTCATCGATTTCATCATCATCACAAAAGTCAGTGATTACGAGAACCGTCTGATTAGTAACGCCAGCTTTGGTAATTTTAAATTCAAGATATTCACCTCGCCGATCATCTTCAAGCCATTCAAACCGCACCAGCTCATTCTCAACGTTTTCGGCAAGCCTGGCTTCCTCTCCTGCCCCACTCCACTCAAAAGTATAAACCCCTTTAATAATATCCACCCGGTCACAAAACCAGCGGATAATATCGCCCGGGGCAGTAAAGTACCGGTGCAATAGTGAGGGAGATGCCCTCATCAAAAATTCAACTTCAATTTTTACTCTTTCCATAAATATTTTGGATAGTTGAGAAAACTACAGCTTGTCTGCTTTATACAGACAGACTTCAGACTATCTCAAACATATAGGATTCTATGAATCAAAACAGCATAGTCTAATTGCCTAATGCCTATAAAGTAGCTCTAATCAAACAGCCACAAATATCGCCTGATTGGGAATTTTATCAAACTTTCTGATCAGATGTTGCAATAAAGAATAAAATCTGAATTTTTCAAAAAATTTGACCTAATTTTGATGACAATTCGAAATAATACACTGACTTTGGCAATGAAACAAGAATAATTGTAGGTAAAAGTTGGTTTTTTTTTGGTATGGTTTTCCAAATGGAAGTGTCCTTGAAACCGTTAACAATCAAGCTTTTTTAAATAATCACATTTAATATACGATTTGACAGATAGCCTAAGCTATTGATTTACAGGCAGAAACAAGTTACTTTTGCACAGCTTTTTTAACAAAGGTAACTTTAGTTCTCCAAGTCAGTATTTTCGCAAATCATCGGTCTATTGTTTATTCCATTAGTTTGATTTGTCTTTACTCTTTCAGGTTCTTCAGTCCTATTAACAGGCCCCTCACTGTCAATTTCAAATAGGAATATAATATCTCCCATGGTATCCGGTTGCACAAATGCTTTTTTTTACTAATGTTGCAAAGCAAAAACTATTTTTAGTGCATGTTTAGAATTTGTTTGAACTGAGAAAAAATGGTTCAAGTAGAATGAATTGAAACGTGCAGTAAATTGAAAATAAATTGATGCGGCTTAATGAGACAGTTAAAAATTACAAAATCAATCACTAACAGGGAGAGTCAATCCTTGGAAAAATACCTCCAGGAAATCGGGAAAGTTGACCTCCTTACTCCAGAAGAAGAAGTAGAACTGGCTAAATCCATTAAGTTGGGTGACGAAACAGCCCTCGAAAAGCTGACCAAAGCCAATCTACGTTTTGTGGTTTCTGTGGCCAAACAATACCAAAACCAGGGCCTTTCCCTGAGCGACCTCATCAATGAAGGCAACCTGGGCCTGATCAAAGCGGCCCAACGCTTTGATGAAACGAGGGGCTTCAAATTCATTTCTTACGCTGTCTGGTGGATCCGGCAATCGATTCTACAAGCTTTGGCCGAGCAATCAAGGATCGTGAGGCTGCCTCTGAACAAAGTAGGGTCCCTCAATAAAATCAACAAAGCCTTTTCGGAACTCGAACAAAACTATGAGCGCGAACCCTCCTCCGACGAGTTGGCTGCTCAACTTGACATCCCTGCCGAAGAAGTGGAAACAACCCTTGGAGTGGCCGCACGACACATATCCATGGACGCACCTTTTGTGAGTGGTGAAGAAAACTCACTCCTCGATGTCCTCGAAAACGGCCAAACTTCTAATACCGACAAAGGGCTTGCCTATACGGAGTCGTTAAGATTGGAAATCGAACGTTCGTTGAGCACCCTCACCGACCGTCAATGTGATGTGATCAAATTATATTTTGGAATCGGGATCGAGCATCCAATGTCATTGGAAGATATTGGCGGCAGGTTTAGCTTGACCCGTGAACGGGTACGCCAGATCAAAGACAAAGCAATCACCAAACTCCGAGCGACCAACCGCAGCAAATTGCTAAAAAATTATTTAGGGACTTGATTTTGAGGTAAAAAGTAAAAAGGCAAAAGTGGTTTACCCTACTTTTGCCTTTTTACTTTTTACTTCAGATACCTACCGCAACACCACCCCCAAATGATTGTTCGCCCTGTCGCATTCATCTGCGAACTGATAGCTGTCCAAAGATAGGATCAAGCTTTTCATATATCTCGTTTTTTTGCGGACATCCAACTTCATTTGAGAAGTGATCGATTCCCCTTTTTTCAATTCATTTGCCCATTTCGAATTTTCAGGTAAGATTTGTCCGCCGATGGGGATGGCTCCCCGGGTAAGAGTAGTCACGCCAGAAATGAAAGCATTGATGGCCAAATTGTCTTCCTTCCCTCCTTTTTTTCCATATAAGTAAAACAGGCCCTCGCCCTGGTTCAGGATAGTATATTGAATGGTGGCCCATTTCTCATTTTCGTCAATTATTTTGATCTCGGTAAACAAGATGTCTGCACAAGGGGCATTTTCCAAAATTTTTTCTACCGCATTTTCCGGGAGGGAAGGTCTGTTGTGGGAATCCCAAGCAAGACTGCTGGAGGCTGGTGGTTTTGGGTTTGATTGAGGCTCTGCAACAACTGGTTTAGAAACGAGATTCCTGTAAGAGGTTGGCAAGACATTGGGGATTTTCAATTCTATTCCCTTTATCGATTTTCCTGCTTCCAATGTAAAATCTTCCTTGATTAATTGCTGCTTGATGTTTTCACGAAAGCCACCCAGTTTCGCAGCGAAAATGGATTTATCAAAATTTATTAAAACCCAATGTTCCGTTCCTTCCCGGCCCATGTCAATATTCATCCTACCAGAATTGACTGCTGTAAAGCTGATCTTCAACCAGTTGTTTTTTTCTTTAACCAATTCAAAATCAGTCAATTCCAATCTATAACCTCGATATTTTAAGGAATCAACCTGGACATACAATTCATTTGGACACACAGGTGGGAAAAGACTTGCACGGGAAGCAAAAGGCAGGAACAAAAAACCACTCAATAAAAGTATGTATATAAAATTCATTGTCAAAATTTCGGTACATAGCCACAATCTGGCATTAGTATATCCATCCTAACAGATAAAAAAGGACTGGCATTTTCATAAAGCAGGGTTCTCTTTTGAGAATAGACCTGCCATACCTCTCGCCCCTTTTGCGGTTTCCAGAAAAGCTGATTTTTGGAGACAAAAAAATGATGTCAATATTCCAAACTCAACAACTCATTTATCTGAGTCAATCAAAATGTCCACAGGTCGGTCAATTGCTTCTTCCAATGAGATGAAAGTTTCCGTTCGTTGGATACCTACAATGTTCTGTATTTTATCGTGCAGCACATCTTTGAGATGATTGGTATCGCGGCAATATATTTTAGCAAAAATATTGTAAAGCCCAGTTGTATAAAAAGCCTCAACCACCTCTGGTATTTTCTTCAATTCTTCTGAAACAGTATCGAACAAAGAACTTTTGTCAAGATAAATGCCGAGGAAAGCGCAAATATCGTACCCCAGCTTGGTGTGGTCAACAGTTAAAGTCGCTCCTTTCACCAGTCCCATTTCCCGGAGCTTTTTCATTCGAACATGTACCGTACCTCCTGACACGTACAGTTTTTTGGCAAGATCAGTATATGGTTGCTCGGCGTTGTGCATCAGCTCAGAAAGAATCTGCCTGTCCAATTTGTCAATTCCACCCATTATTACATTTTTTTGATTTTGAATAAATGCTCTTTGAACATTTGCTAACAAATGTCGCAAAATGTATTTTCATTTTAAATTAAAGGCCACTATTTTTAAATAATATTAAAGGGTTGAAGATAAAAGCAGCCTCCGAGTGCAGAACAACGATTCATAAATATGGTTGTTATTCATCATCAAAGCACCAAACAGTTTATCATATGCAATGTAATTCACACTTTTGCATTTTACCAAAAAGATCGCCAGTAGCCATTTTGGCGAAAATGTTGTTTAAAGTTGGTTTATAGGTGTATTGGTTTAATGGTGCAAGGTGAAGACGAGGGAATAGGTTTCACTCTATCCAACCATTCCTGTATGCCAATAAACCATTAAACCAATGATCCTGTAAACCAATACCCCAGACCTATGGCAAAACCAATTTAATCACCCTACAATGAATAATGAATTAAATACTACTCGGAAGAAACTGAATATCTGGCTACCGTTGCTGTTTTCGTTGGTACTTGTTGCGGGTATGCTGATTGGCACTAAAATGCAGGACAACCCTCCTACTGTTGCTGCCATTGAAATAGCCAAAAAAGAAAACTTGCCACCCGGCACACTTGGCCAGGGCAAGCTGGAAGAATTGATCCGGTACATTGAAGCCCGTTACGTGGACGACGTAAACAAAGATGATTTGGTCAAAGAAGCCATCGATAACATTCTTTACCAACTTGACCCCCATTCCAATTACATCTCTGCCGACCAACTCAAGGAGGTGAATGACCAGCTCGAAGGCCACTTCGACGGCATTGGAATAGAGTTCATCGTCGTGGACGACACGGTGATGGTGGTCAATACCCTTGATGGTGGCCCAGCCAAAGAAGCAGGTGTGATCGCTGGTGATAAAATAGTCGAAATAGAAGACTCTCTGACTGTTGGTGACAACACTGATTACGGTGGTATCCTAAAAAAGCTAAAAGGTGAAAAAGGCTCAACAGTGGATATCGGAATCAAAAGGGGCAACGAACCTGAACTGCTACATTTTTCAATCACCCGCGACAAAATCCCAGTTAAAAGTGTCGAAGTGGCTTACATGATTGACGATAAAACAGGCCTTGTCAAAATCAATCGGTTTTCTGCCAATACTTATCAAGAATTCATGGAATCAGTGGAAGATCTTGTTGACAACCAGGGACTTAAGCATCTCGTCATTGACCTCCGCAACAATCCTGGCGGTTACCTCCAAGAGGCCACGAACATACTCAGCCAGTTGTTTGATGAAAAAGACAAATTGCTGGTTTACACAGAAGGCATAAACGTGACCCGCAGCGAATACAAATCAACCGGAAGGAATTTTTACGACATTGGCAACATCGCTGTTCTTGTGGACGAAGGCTCTGCATCTGCCAGTGAAATCCTTGCAGGTGCTGTGCAAGATTGGGACCGTGGGGTGATCGTTGGCCGCCGGACTTTCGGCAAGGGCCTGGTGCAAGAGCAGTACCGCCTCCGCGATGGATCGGCCATTCGCCTGACCGTGGCCCGTTATTACACGCCTTCTGGCCGTTGCATCCAAAAACCTTACGATCAGCGGGAGACTTATGACGAAGACCTCTTTGACCGAAATACCAATGGTGAACTTTATGACGACAGCAAAATCAAAATAAAGGATACCACCGAATATTTCACAGGTGCAGGAAGGGTTGTCTATGGTGGGGGCGGAATTATCCCAGACGTTTTTGTCCCCTTGGACAGCAACATGATGCGTGCTGATCTTATCAAATTAAAAAATATCGTTCCCGCGTTCTCATTCCGTTATCTTGAAAAAAATCGAGAAAATTGGGCGGATAATCAACTTTCCCGGTTTACCAAAGAATTTGAGGTCAAAGGACAAATTTTGACTAACTTTTATGAGTTCGCTAGTTCGCAGGCTGATAAACGGATCAACCGCCTTAACAAACGATTGGAAACAGATTTAGAAATCGCCATCAAAGCAACCATTGCTGGCCAACTGTGGTCAGAAAATGGTTTTCACACAGTGATGAATGCCAGCGACCCAGTTGTTCAAAAAGCGATGGACTTGATGAAAGAAGAAGAACCTTTGTCTTTCTTGAGCAAAGGAGAAAGCAACTAGCTTTACTTCTAAACATGAGTCATCCCATAAGTAAGGTGTACACGTTTTTCGGTCAAAAATGACCAAAAAACGGGCGAATACCAGCATTTTCAGGGGTAAACGAGCATTTTGAGAAAAGAGATTTTAAATATTACAACTTCAAAACTCTTT
>JAJCYI010000036.1 GCA_029263015.1 Saprospiraceae bacterium
AAAGAGTTTTGAAGTTGTAATATTTAAAATCTCTTTTCTCAAAATGCTCGTTTACCCCTGAAAATGCTGGTATTCGCCCGTTTTTTGGTCATTTTTGACCGAAAAACGTGTACACCTTACTTATGGGATGACTCATGTTTAAGTGGATGGAAAACCACCTACAACTCTTTAATCATGATATTCCTATACCAAACTGGATCGCCATGATCCTGCAGCGAGATGTGCCCTTTTTTTGCTTTCCCAAAACCTGGCATGTCCCTGAATTTAGAGTTGGCGATCATCTCCCGCCAATGGTCATCAAACATTTGAAATTCAACTACTTTTTTGTCATTTAGCCAATGTTCTACATGACCCTCCTTAATGATTAACCGAACTTGGTTCCATTGTCCCGAAGGTTTTACCGTTTCATATTTGCATTCAATCATGTCGTACAAATCACCAGCTCGGTGCGTTGGGTACTTGGCATCGGGATGACAGGTGTTGTCAAGGACTTGCATTTCAGGGCCTGTCTGCCAAACAAAGTCATACTGATCGCTTTCCACCACATTGTAAATTATTCCGCTATTGCCACAGGCAGTTATTTTCCACTCCAACCGCAATTCAAAATTTTCATATTCATTTTTTGTCAAAATGTCCCCGCCATTGGCTGCTTGCCAGTGGCCATTTGGGTTTTTCTTTGCATTTAAATGAATGGCGTCATCGTTGATTATCCAACTCGAACCAATGGTTTTTTTTCTGAAATTGCGCCATTTATTCATTGTTTTACCGTCAAACAGCAATTCCCAGCCAGCCGCTTTTTCTGCTCCTGTCAATGTGTTTGGAAGGGCAACCTGGGCCGTTGGTTTTTTATCGAATTCTTCTTGAGGGATTTTTTTTAAGGAATTCCAGTATGCGGTCGACCAAAGTTGTTGGCCGTTAAAGCAGTATAAAAGGATGATAGATAGGATGAGGGTTTTGAAAATCTTGTTCATATATTTTTGTATGGATTGATGATGTTATTAACCTTTGTTACATAGAAAAAGCAATCAAAGAAACTGATTTATTGAGTGGAGTTAAATTTCTATTAATCAAGTGTTTCTGTCAAGATTTTATTTTTATGTTTAAATGTCCCGCCAAGTCGGTTGATTTTTGTTACAAATTTTTTGTACTTCGAAGTACGAAGGTCAGGAGTTTGGATTTTTGATAAAACTACTCTTGCATTAATGGCAAATTCTTCAAGATTCGGAGAGAGGTTGTCTATGCTTTTATCCAATTGCTGGATGGCATGGGTCAAGTCCTTTCCTTTTAATTCGATAAAAAAAGCCAAGGATGTGTTGCAGGATAGGAATAAATAGTCACACTGCTTACTTTGTGGTTCCGCTACCAAACAGCCATCAACACTGATTTTGCAAACTTCTCTTCGATGTGGATTATTCAAAGAATATTTGCTTTTATTTTCCGATGCGTTGATTATTGGGTTTTGACTACACTCTGTGCAATCAGTATGGTTTTCCCGGAAGTTTTGACAACTCATTGTAGTTCAATGTTAAGGAGAGCATCGAAGTCTTGGTTAATATTTTGAGAAACAGTGTCTATTTCTTCTACCTTTATTAGATTGGTTTCAGCATCTATTAAATCTTCGGCGAGGCCATTCTTTAATTTAAATGCGCCAACATTTTTAGCTTCTATCCAGAGCATTTCAGAGATTACCTTATCAACTTCTCCTTGTTTTTGTCCAATATTTCCAGCATAAATTAAATTATTAAAAGCGGTAAGGATATAAGGGCTATGGGTAGTGATGAAAACTTGGCTATTTTTTTCATTGAACAAAAGGGCAATCAGTTCTACCAATGATTTTTGTGCTTTAGGGAATAGGTGTGCTTCTGGTTCTTCAATAATGAGAAATACTTTTTCTTTATTGAGGATAAGAATAAATAATTGCATTAATATCCAAAGCGCTTCTTGTTGACCAGAAGATGCTGATGATATTTTCACATACTCTTTTTTGTCGAAATATATCTTCTCGCCATCCTTGTCAAGCCTGTATTCACCTTTTAATATTTCCTTTATTTTAGAAATGGCTAAATCCAGAACCCTATCAGTCGCCATGCCATTTCCCCTCAATTTTTTCTGCTCGATTATTTCAGAAAATGATTGACGGAATAATGGCTTAAGGTCGGTTATCTTTTTCCAAAAATCCTCTGTTGGCACGTCCCATCCTTTGCTCGGCAAGCGTTCTGAGAAAACAGTAAAAAGGCTTCTGCTGGCGGGAATGTAAATTAATTCAGTGCCATTATTATCTCCAAAAAATATATTTATTGCTTTTATTATTTTGCCCCTTTTTTCTTCTTTTTCAAATTCAGTAACTCCCATTTCACCTCTCAAATATTTATTGCGATATTTATATATCTGTTTACATATCCTCTCGAATTCGTCCCATAATTCAAAGTTGTTAATATCATTTTCTTGGCCGATAAACCTTTCTTCCGTATAATATATACTGACGGGGATTGGCCGTTCAGAACTATGCTCAATGTGCAACCATCTTTTTTCTTTGAAGTTATAATCTATCGTAAAAAAATCATTGGTGTTATTAAATACCTTTAAAAACGCGAACCTTACGTCTCTTCTAAATTGAAATCCAATCCAGTGGTTTTTTTTATCTTCAGGAACTTCTCGAAAAGCATACAAATATGCAATCAACTCGTCTTTTACTATTTTTTTAAAAAAATAAATCAGTTTAGCGATGGTACTTTTCCCCGTTGCTTGCTCACCAATGAACAAGGACAAGTCCTTGATATCCAGATCAAGTTTTCGTATCGGCCCAAAATCCTTGATAATGAGTTTTTGCATGGATTGTATTTTAGTACCGCAAAATAAAGGTTTTTCAAGAAATAACCACTAATCTGATGATATGGCCTCTTCTACCACCCTCCATACCTTTTTATCACCTCCAAAGTCGTGGTATCGGTATCGTAAATAGAATACCAACCCTGGTACTCAAAAGGAGGATCGCCAATAAAATCATCGCCTGATTTCCATATGGCTTTTGGCTCGCGTGGCCGCCCCTCTCCTGCCCATGCCCAAAAGTTGATACCGGTGATGGGTGCTCCGTTTTTCATCATCTCGTCAATCAGGGCAAATATTTCTTCATAATACCTGTCTCGCCAGACTGTGCTCGATGTTGGGTCATGGTCGCCCCCGTCCCTGGCGATTCCAAACTCTTCCAAGACCACAGGCATGTTTAATCGCTGAGTAGTGTGAACATGACGGCGGATATATTTTTTTGCTTTTTTTAATGATTTTTCAAAACTGGCCTCTGGTTTTTCAGGATTGTACCAACCCCAATTCTGTATCCATATATGCATGGTGGCATAATCAATATTCGAATTTTTATGCTCCTTTTTGAATTTACGACTGAATGGTAAAATGGCATTCCCTTCACTACCAACGGAGACCAAGTGGTTGGGGTCGAGGCTTTTGATAAGTGCTGCTGTTTTTTCGATCCAATTATAATAGGCTTTGGTATTGAATATAGCGCGGGGTTCGTTGGCAAGCTGCCAAGCCATAATGGTGGGGTCGTTCTTGTAATGGATTCCTGTATATTTATTTTTTCGGTTTATAATAAAACGGATGTGGTCGTGCGACAGCTCCATTGCGTTTTCATTTGAAAAAAAGCGAGCAGAAAACTTCATGAACTTCAACCACTTGCCCCCTTCTGCTGGTGGCGGATATGGGATTTTTTTACCTGACACCCATGCTACATACTGCGCCATACCACCTGACCAGGGCCACATATTATTTAAACATAAGACGGCATACATGTCGCGCTTTCCCATTTCCGAAAGGAGGAAATCCAATCCATCCAATACCTCTTGGTTATAAACGCCCGGAGCAATTTGGAGTGCAGGAGTCATTCGCCAGGGTTCACTATCTGGGCCCTCGCTGGCTGCCATGATGCGGAGATTTTTGATGCCGAGTGACTGCAAATGATCCAACTCCCGCAAAAGCCGAGACCGATCGCCACCTGGGCCAGTGGAAGCGAGATTCATACCGTACCATAGATTGGTGCCGAGAAAATGATACGGCTTGTTGTTTTTGAATAAATTAATCCCCTTTTGGGAAACAAACGACTGTGCCATATTGCCTGAAATATTAATAAACAAAGCAGCTATTATAATGATATTTTTCAGCATAAGTAGTCGAGTTTAAATATTTTCCAGTTTTTGTCGAGCTTATTTTTCTGAAGTACAAGGCAAAAAAAGTGAGCATAGTGGTGCTACGCAAACTTTTTTTAACGCAGTAATTCAGATAAAGAAGCCGAGAAAAGCGGAAGTTATTTAAACTCGACTACTTACATCAATTCGATTAGTTGTTTCATCTTCCCTTACGCCCATTCCTATTGAGCCTTACGTCAGTAACTTGAGTAACTTGACTGTTTCTTTGAGTTGCCATAACACCTGCCTATTTTTCATGGCAACTCATTAAGGCGCCAATTCAGCACAAGAAATATTGCTACTGAATCATCTTCCCTTTCAGGCTAAACTGAACCGCTCCATCTTTGCACTATCAATCACAAACAACCATTTGAAAACAATTACAAATTAACCAACTGAAATGAAAACGATAGCCAAATTCTCTGACTTTGATCAAATTCATACCACAAAAACCATTCGCCCAAAAAGTCGCTCACCAAGTTGAAGGTAGAAAGCCAAATGAATTTTGCTTTACTACCCATCAATAGCTGTCCCGGTGGCGAAACAGTATTGATGTTCTTGAAAAGTCCGAATGAAAACTTGAACCCCGAATAACCATCAATCAAATTTATTCAACTATTTTTAATCAACCCTTAAGGGTCGTTCTAATTGTCGAAGATATTGTTTGAACGGCCTTAAATTAACGGGAGTTCTGGATAATAATCCTTGACAATCAAGAGCTTATGGCGGTTTCAGTCCTTTGATTGTCCCGTTAGGGACGGAACATGGGTAGCAATGCCAAACCAACGGTATTTTTCGTGCCGTAGGTACGTAACCTTTTCCACGTT
>JAJCYI010000037.1 GCA_029263015.1 Saprospiraceae bacterium
AAGTATTGATAAATATATTCTGTCAGGTGTTACCAAAGTATCGACTTTCGCCGAAGTTTCAAGAAATGGTTGGTCAATAAAATTTTTTGTTTGGCTGTTGGCAAGATTAATAATCAATATCAATCCAACTGTTAGCAATAATCTGTTCATATTTTTTCTTTTATGCTACATAACGGTTCGTGCAAACGCCGTGCGCCCGTTTAGGGCGGATGGACGATTTGCACTTTGTTAGGTGCCGTTTTATTTTTTTCAATTTGCTCTAATTGAAAAGCGGGTTTTAATTTTTTACCAGTTGAATTCGCCAAACCGACTTTTCTTGTTTGTCGAGATTTGAAAATGGATTTATATAATTACCAGCCGGATCGTTCGCTTGATTTAAAAAACAGTTTTCATTTTTAACAACCGAACTCGCCAAAACCACTATTTTTTCAGCCGAAACTTTAAAATGGATTTCCAAACTTATCCGCTGGTTTATTTGCCCGATTTTAAAACCGAATTTTATTTTTTATCAGACGAACTTGCCAATAGCACTTTTCTTATCTGCCAAGATTAAAAAACGGATTTCCAAACTTATCCGTTGGTTTATTTGCCCGATTTGAAAACGGATTTTTATTTTTTATCAGACGAACTTGCCAAAACCACTTTTCTTATCTGCCGAGATTTTAAAACGGATTTCCAATCTTTTTTACTTCGCTATTTCTTTTTTTTTCTAATGGCACCTAACGGTTCGCATGGCTGCAGGTGCGGCGCATAGCCGCACTTGACAGCCATGCTTTGTTGGGCACAGTTTTTATTTCGTTATTTTATCATATTTATCTTTCCACTTAGATGGTACGGATTCCTCATTTACCAATTTGAGCAATTGCTTGAATTTTACTTTACATCTTCTAAAATTAATTAAACGATATCTCAGATAATTATCTTCCGACATCAATTCAAATACTTTATCTATTTCCCTGACTGTAAAATTCTTTATCATCTCTTCATAATATTGTTCAGCAGAATTTGAAGTTCCAAATTGATTGCCCACAAAACAAAGCGAAACAACATAGACATATTCTTTAATTATCTGAATCGGAATATTCTTTCTTAGTCCTGCAAGTCTTTCTCCAATCGCCGTTTCATTGTAGAAATTATTAAAATCGAAATGGGTACTTTCTAATTGCTTTATTACTTTGTGAACAAGAGAAACGTGTTCATCTTTCGGAAGTAAATCAATTGCATGGACTAACTCAAAAAACCGCTTTGCATATTGTTTTTTAGTATTGTCTTGGATTAAATAGCTGGAAAACATTGCGACTACTTCAGACTTCGCTTGCTCATTAAAATCTTCCCAATTCAATCTCGCTAAATCCAAACTATTCTGGCGAGCATGTTCATCATTTCTCTCGTCAACGTAAATTCCAAAAAGTGCTTTGATTATTGCTGTTTTTTGAAGTTCGTTCGTATTCCTTATTCTATCAGAAAGCTCTCTTTGTGCGTCTCCGTCAAGAGGTGCTTGCTTAATCGTAACCATAAATTCATCACTTCTAAATCCGACGAATTGAATATCGCTACTTAAAACTTGTTTTATGCATTGATGAATGAAATAGTTTAATTCTGGACCATCAAGCATTTGATTTGCTGGATGTGCAGAAGAATAGTTGTTTCTTATGTCTCGACAATGATTTAAGAAAAAGTAAGCATCCTCGCTTAGTAATCCCAATACAACACAGATGTCAAGCAGTTCCTTGTCTTTTAATTCTTTAAATTTTTTCTCTGTTAATTGAATCGTAAGAAATTGATTTGCTTCAAGTAGTCCAAAACTTTTAACCTTCTCTCGCAAAACGACAATTGCAGTATTCCACATCTCATTAACAGCGCTGCTAAAAAGACCTACTCTTATCGCAATTACCATTCTGGCAATCATCTCATGACGATACTCTAACTTAATTTTATTTATTTGGGGTTTTAAAGTAAGCCAAACGGTTTCAATATCCTCTTGAGAAGCTAAAACATTCCTTGGAAAATTGAGAGAATTCGTTATTGCTGCTACAATGTCTTCTGATTCAACTTCGGTCAATGCGGGTAAATTGATTTTTTCACTCATTTATATTTTTTTTTAATTGTGCCCAACGTTCCGTGTATGTGGCGTTGCCAGCTTTTGCTGGCAATGAACATCATACACTTTGTTCCTCGCTGTTTTCTTTTATTTCATTTACTGTTTCAATTGGTAACTCTGTTGCTTCTGCAATTATATTTTCTGTAACACCCAATCTCATCAATCTTTTAGCTATTTCAGATTGAATCATAAAACGTGAATTATATTTTCGATTATCATAATACCCTGAGCCGTAATTTACGAGTATCAAATCGACTGTACGAGTTTTAATTCCTGACAATTCAGAAAGTTTCTCTACTAATTGAATGGCTTTTTTCTGACTAACTTTTTTATGTACAAATTCTCTCTCAAGAACCTCAATAACCCTCTGGTCTGGCTTAACCGTATCAATTCCAAAATCCATTCTTAGATGTTGAACGGTTGCCAAAGCAACATCCTTTATTTTACCTATATCATCATCTTGTAATTTCTTTATATCTACATCTTCTGCCCATTTCTTCATTAACTCAAAATCATCTTGAATTTGATACTTGGCTCGTAATGTCTCTGCAGCATTCAAAAGATTCTTTAGAACATTGTATTTTCTTGGATTTTTATGTCCCCATAAATCGTAAAAATCATCTTTTATCATTGATTTTAAGAGGTTGTCTAAATCTGAAAAGGATATTAGGTTGGGAAACTTTTCTTTAATATTCTCAAGGTTTTTCCTTACATGCTTATTGTAACTCCGATTAGCAGCCAATACGACTCTTAAAAAAATTATTGCAGGGTACGAATCTTCTTCTTTACCATTTTTCAAACAATCTTCAGCGGCATCTTTAATTGGAATTGAACCATAATTAGGAAAAAGATGTGAGTTTTCTTTTAATTCAGAGTTTGAAATTCTTTCCAAAGTCCGTTTTGCTTTTTCTTCTTTGCCTTGAAATTCTTTCATTGGTTCTTTTTTTTAATAGCGAGGAACGTTCCGGCTAAACGGCGTAGTCAGCTTTTGCTGACTATGAACGTTTTAGCCATTGTTGGCTGCTGGCTTTTATTTTCTTATTCCTTTTATTTCAATACTTCCAATATATTTGTCTGCATTTCTCTTCGACGGAAAAGCAGTAAATCCAGGTCTGTTAACTTGGCTCCTTGTTTCGTCATAGAAAACACTCAATATCCCCGTCAAAATAAATTGGAGTCCTAAATGGCTTTCATAATCTGAATGATTGAAGTAAATATACTCTGCTTTTTTAGTTCCTTTTTTAGGTCTTCGTTTAAAAATACTCCAATCATTAAGCGCTCCAATATA
The DNA here is from genome assembly GCA_029263015.1 of Saprospiraceae bacterium. Classification (GTDB taxonomy): domain Bacteria; phylum Bacteroidota; class Bacteroidia; order Chitinophagales; family Saprospiraceae; genus UBA6168. The sequence continues at coordinate 3,390 of JAJCYI010000037.1, forward strand.
GCCGATTAAGTCGTCAAAAAAAGGTTTAGGAGTCTTTTTATAGGCTTCCTCTATTTTTGAAAATATCCAATCTTCGGTCTTTTTTCTTTCTTTTTTTATTTTTGATTTAGCAGATATCAATGCTAAAAATGGCCCTCTTAAAGAATCACCATTCTTGCTTTTTGTTCTGCATAATTTTGCTGCTTCCCAAAGTGCTGCACTTTCTTTTTTTATATCTCCATCGTTAAGATGCTTCTTGATTGAGATTATTCCAATTACTCCTTCAGGTGGAACAATTACACTTCTACCAAATCTTTGAAAAATTGGATAATCAGCACTATTGTATATTATTAAATCTAATTGAGTTGAATTATTGTCAGATTCACCTTTTCTGATTTTGCTTGTCAAGCCAGTCTTTACTGCTGGTCTCAAAATAAACCCAGTTAAGACTTCCAATGATTTGGGAAGAAACTTAGACAAATATTCAGAGATTAAATCTTCAACATATCTTCCGTCTTCTCCTTTATGTTCAGCTCCTTCAGTATCCTTATTAGGAATCAATCTTTCAAACTGTTGATAAGTTTCGATTAAAGCGTCTATCTCTTTTGACCAATAGTCTTGAATTCTTTTTCCGTCCATTTTATTTTTTCTTGCTTGCAGCCAACGGTTCGTGCAAACGCCGTGCGCCCGTCTAGGGCGGATGGACGTTTTGCACTTTGTTACAGCCAGATTTTGTTTTGAATCTTTTTATCCTTTAATCTTTCAATCCTTTTCATCCTAAAAATCTTCCAATCTAAAAATCTTCGAATCAATCTATCTTTTAATCAAGCCGCACCTTTTCGTTTAAACTCCGGCACCAGCCCAAAATCCAAAATCAATCCTACTGGCAATTCGCTCGCTTTCAATTGGTTATAGACTTTCTGCTCGTTAAACCTGTCCAATTCTTTGTCGTTGGAAACCTGGACCAGCACTTTATTTTCGGCCACTAAATTCGCCTTCATCTGCCCAACTGTTTCCGTATCGAAAATCAAATCCAGTCCCCGGTTTTTATCCACCGGCAGTTCCAGTTTTTTCAATGCTAAAAACAAACAGTTCACATAAACCTCCCGCTCAAAGCCCAGCCCCATTTTGTTATAAACCTCGTAAAATCCCTGAATGATTTTGTTCGTAATTTCGGGATGCAAAAATTGCGGGGCCTCTTTTTTCATTTCGTTTGTTTCGTTTGTATCCTGTTTGAATCCTTTTATCTTTCCTATCTTTTAATCCAGCAATCCTTAAAATCTTTTTATCCCCAAAATCTTTTCATCTTCCAATCTTTTTATCCCCGAACCTTCCTCATTTTTTATCTAATTGGCTGGTTTTCATTTCTCTATGTTTTTTTGTTTTTTTTTATTTGGCTGTAACGGTTCGTGCAGACGCCCTTACATTGTCCCCATTATATTTGGGTGATAAAAATCCTTAGAGAAAGCCAAAGTGAACCATTGCTAAACGCCAGCCTAACAAAGGACTAACAACTGAATCGGACTTTGTGCTTTCTCCTCACAGATGAATTGGCATTCAATAGAATTTCAGGTTTCCAGGCCTATTAAGGGTATAAATGCATTTCGTCAAAATTTCAATTTATGTACAATGTAGTTATCGGCGTTGATATTTCAAAATCGACCCTAGACCTCTGTTTGGTCAAATGGGGCACAGTGCAGACTGCCCATGATTCATTCTTGAACAAACCCTTTGGTTTCGGGCAGATTGACAAATGGACAACCGGTCAATTATGCGGGACGGACAAGGTGATGTTTTGTCTCGAACATACCGGCTATTATGGGCACAAGTTCTGTCTTTTTCTTAAACAAAAAGGATATGACTATGCGGCGGTCAATCCGCTCCAGATCAAGCACAGCATGGGCTTCCGCCGTGAAAAATCCGACAAGGCCGATGCCCTGTCCATTGCCCGGTACGGACTTCGGTTCCAACAGGACCTCCACTTCAATACAAACCTTGAAGATGAAATCCTCGCCCTACAGGTATTGGTCAACCACCGGAAGCACCTGCAAAAACAGGAGCTGGCTCTGAACAACCGCAACAAGGTTCTAAGTAGCTGCCTGTCCGATACTTATACAAAGACAGTCTTGAAAGATACACTGTCTTTGAAGTCCCTGATCCGAAAGCGCCGCCGGAAAACAGAACAGCACATCGAGCAGCTCATCGGTACAAACCCGCCGCTAAAAAAGACTTACGACCTGCTGGTGAGCATTCCCGGCATTGGCCCGGTCATATCTTGGTACACCATCGTTTTTACCCAAAACTTCGGGCAGATCCGGGATGCCCGAAAGTTTGCGTGTTACTGTTGTGTTGCCCCATTCAAAAACGAATCGGGCACCAGTATCAGGAAAGCCACCAGGGTTAGCTTTTATGGCAACCGCATGATGAAATCACTATTGGTCTTCGGGGCACTCAATGCAACAAAGTACGACCCTGAGCTCAAGGTGTATTATGAACGTCAGATGCAGGTAAAGGCCAACCACAGATTGGTGCTGAATGCGGTGATGAACAAACTGATCCACCGCATGTTCGCAACGGTCAAAAGAGGGACACCTTATGTGAAGCGTCCTGTTTATTGAATGTTTTCCCCAAAAAAACAGAAGAAAAAAATAAAACCCTTTCAATCGAAAGGGAGGGTTTTGTTTTTTTCTGGGGCAATGCCTTTGCACTGTCTGTTGTTATATGACGGTCAGCAAATTTATTTTCTAAAACTAGTGGTAAATAAATTTGCAACTCTGATAGAATTCAGTAGCGGCGTTTAGCCGCTATTGCCGTTTTGCACTTTGTTAGGCACAGGATTTTTTTACTTTTTCAACATGTCCATTCACCTGTGACAATTACAAAGTTTTTGAAACTTTCTATAGTATAGCCACCCAAATCTTGACCTATCAATATTCCGCCATCTTCTTTTTGTATTATTCCGGATAATTCATATTCCAAATACCTAAGTATCAGAAAGACTTCTTCAATTGAACAATCAGGGATGCTCATTTGAAAATTGTATCCCCCTGAATGATAATTTTGAGTCGCAAAAATTCCATTGCATAGTATAACTTTATCTCTGCCAAACTCCAAATTAGGTACTTTCCTCTCCAGATAAATTACTGAATCACATCGATTTTTGAAATACTCAAACAGACGAGTAATATCTCCACCTCTCGATTTTGGTTTAAACCTAGACAAATAAGCATCAAATATATACCCCTCAATTCCATCATAACTGATTTTAACCCATTGTCCCTTCATTTCTATCTGACATACTCCTCCATGTTCCTCATCTTGGACTATATCCGTAATTGTCTTAGAGTACTTTACATAATCAAACCATGATTTCCTTCCTTTGCAAGACACTTCTTTTCCAAATGGGATTTTAGCAAGGATTTGTCCACTTACATTTGGAGCATTTCTCATGTTTAATCCAGACTTAGCCCAGACAAACAAGCTATCCCCTGGCTTATATTCTGTGATCCCATAGGAATTAGCAGCTAACACAATTGCTGTGAAGAAAAATAGTACTATTTTCATTTGCTTAATTTATTTCTTGTGCCTAACGTTTCGCATCCACGTCGTGCGACCGCATAGGGAGCATGACCGTTGGATGCTTTGTTGGCTGTAGTTTTTATTTTTTTTGAAATTCGTATTTATATGAAAAACAACGATAAGGCTTTTCCAATCCTTTTCGATATAAGTATTTCCTTTTCAAAAGATTTAAGTCATTATATTCGAAAGTTGTTTGGTAATCTTTAAACTCTTTTTCAGTTGGTTCATTATTTCTACTTACCCAACTTACTTTTGTTTTTAATTCGGTTTTTAATTTTCTATTTGAAGCATAGACGAATTTCTTTTCTTCCCAAATGTCTTTTGAATCTTTTGGAGATGTAGAAATTTCAGAAACCAATTGATTATTTGAATAATTAAATTTGATTGATTTTAGGCAAACTAAAGTGTCATTTCTTTTTGACCATTCGTAATGTTCTTTAACTCTATTCAAATCATCATACTTAAAAACCCATTTATGTCGATTGTCTCTAAACTGTTCAACCATATTTCCTTTTTTATCATATTTTAGATGGTTAGTCACTAAAATTGTTTTGTCATCTGAGATTAAAGTCTCCTTTATTTTTAATCCCGTTTTATCATATTTGAATTCCCAATCTTGCTTGGTTTTTATATTTCCGATGGAGTCTAAAAATATGTAACTCTTTTCAATATAATGACCATTTTTATCATAAACGTATTTTATTATTTTTCTTGGAATGGAATCTTTAAAACCAAAATTTTCAACTTTACTTAGATTTCCTATTTTGTCAAAATGATAAATATTTGAATTCCATTTGTCAACTTCTGAACAAGCATCCTTTTCTCCAAAACTATGCATGCTTGAAAATTCAGATATTGATTTGATTTTTGCTTCTTTTATTTCTTTCCTTATTTTGAAGTATTTATTTTCTATTTCTCTATTTTGACCAATTAATAGAATTGGAAGAATGATTAGGGAAAGTATCAATTTTAGCTTTGTCTTCATATTTTTTCTTTTTTAATTACAGCCAACGGTTAGCGCCGGCGACGTGCCCAGCTTTTGCTGGGCATGGCCGCTGGCGCAGTGTTAGCGACAGGTTTCTTCTATTCTTTTTTGTATTTTATTTCCCTTATACTTTTTAAAATCAATTCATTCATGTATCTTTTCGGACTGTGAAATAGTTCAATTGAATACATTTCTTTATTAACCCAATTACCATAATCGTCGTATAAATATTTATAGTAATTCATTTTTTTGTCATCCTCTTTTTCAAAGACAATATCACCTTTTTCATTGTAAAATCGCTTACTATTAGGATACTTAAAATCAATTTTAGGATATAGAACAAAATCGCTATCATATGATTTTCGTCCTTTGCTGTCCTTAATAGTTATATTAACTCGATTTTTTTCTATATCATATTCTGCCTCTTCAATTCGCCCATCTGAAATACATCTTATAGGGAACCCATTGTCACCAATTTCAAATTTTGTCTGGCCGATAATGCTTCCATAACTTGAAGTAGTTACTTTTTTTATCAATCTGTCATTTAAATCATAAGTAAAATCTATCTTCTGTTTGTTAATCATGGAATCCGTTTCGTCAAAGTATTCAATATTTTCTTTGACAATCTTGTTGTTTGTTCGCTTGTACTTATATATTGTTTTCTTTTCACCTCTTAAGAATATCGATTTATCGCACCTGTTTGTACTATCCAATTCCGTCAAATAATATATAGTATCAATTGTATTGTCCATATTATTCCTTATTTCTGTTTCTTTTATTAATTCAGCTATTTTGTTCCTGATTTCAGCAGGTTCATTAATGTGTATTGATGAATATAGTATTGATTGACTGGAAACTAAATTCCATGTTAACAGAAAAATAGTTATTAAATGAATCGAGCTTTTCATTTTTTATTGCACTTGTCGCTAACGGTTTCGGCTACACGCAGTAGCGACCTTTTGGGAGCTATTGCCGTTGTAGCCATTGTTGTGCGTTCGCTTTCTTTTTTTTATCATCTTAATTTAATTCAATTAAAATGATTTTTTTATTCCAAAACTGGGGAATTGACAAGACGTTTTTCTTTTTCGTTAGATTGTCATTATCCGCCCTCATTGTTTTTCGTTGTCTTGGCTATATCCTTGACAAAATCAATAATGTTATCCTTAATCGCCGCTCCAATTATTACTGCGATAATTGTAAGAAATCCGTCAGTAAGGTTTCCCGTAAAAGCTAAAATTCCCGTTATGACAATTCCGCCTACAATTATTATCGTTTGTTGGTTCATTTGCCTTTTTACAAGGCTATTTCTCGTTGTCAATTCTTTTTCTTTGTACCCATATGTTTTATCAATTTCGTATTTATCGGTTTCTGCTTTTGCTTTTTCAAGTTCAGTTTGTTGTTCTATGAATACAGTTACAATATCAGCCCCTTTTTCTACTAACATTTCCAATGATTTGTCAGGAGATTGGGTATATACAATTGGCTGTTTTTCCGTTTTGAGCTTTTTATATTCTTCTTTCAACTCTTGTATTTCGGATTGTAGATTTTTGTATTCTTCGCTATTTTGAATTTCGTTAATGTCCATATTTTTGATTGTTTTTATTTTTCTTAGTGACGCACAACGTTTCGCATAGCAGCAGGCTGCCCGCTTAGGACAGCTTGACGGCTATGCATTGTTCCAGCCAGCCTTCTTTTTATTCTTTATCTTTATTCATCAATTGATTTCTAACATCCATTTGCATCGTCCACATTTCTTCTATCGGCACATCTTTTCTACTTAATTTTTCCAAGTCATCGTATTTAGTGAAAAGGAATGGATAGAAATTCATTGCTCTATCTGCTCCCATTTCTTTGACTTCTTTTTTCCATTTCTTCCACCTTAATCCTTCATAAAATTGTTTTATATCTCCCGTAAATGTCCAGTAAATAAAATCTGAATATCCAATTTCAAGCGGCTCCCATTCTAAATTAACAGGTGAAAAATAATAAACCTTTCCCAAGTCGTTATTTCCAAAACCTCCGCCATTTAAAGCGAAAAACCCACCGATTGCATCATCTGAAATTAGTAAGAACGGAGGTGCTTGTCCATATTCTTCAAACAATTTCCCTTTATTCCATTCTGGTAAATTTCTTTTCATCTTATCTGAACCCGAACCCAAAATTCTTATCCAACCATTATCTACCAATATTCCCCCCGTTTCATAAACAATTGCCCCCATTGGCGACCTTGTTGTTACCTGTGTTCGATATAAAGCCGTATCTGCTTTTGTCGAATCCTTTTCCAGAATTTCAATTTCGTTTTTGGCTTCTTTCATCCAATCTTCAACTAATTTAAAACCTAAACCTTCTTTATTTATCAATTCTTCGAGTGAACGCATTTTTAATTCTTGGCTATATCCGGTTTGAATTTGAATTAGGAAAATTATCAGAGCGAAGTACTTCATTTTCTTTTTTTTTTGGTTGGCTGGAACGGTTTGTGCTGCTGACGTGCCGCCGTTTAGGCGGCATGGCCAGCAGCACATTGTTCTATGCCGCTTTCTTTTTATTCATTTAATTCAATTATTTTTCTCGCCACTTTTTTACAATGTTCGAAACTTCCAAATACCCCAATTGTTTCTTTTTCAATTTTATGTAATTTATTAGCAATTTCTTTTTCATTTGCGCCTTTTCGTTTTAAGCTAAAAATTATCGGAGTATGAGTTTGATATTCGTCCCTTGGTGCAATACCATTAATTCCAATTGGGTCCCAGTCATTCCACAAAATCTCATCAATTTCTTGATAGAGGTTTTTCCATTTTCCTTTTCTACGAAATTTTTGTTTTAGCTCATTTTTATCAAGACAGTAATTACCTGTGTCAAGGTATTTTTTCCAAAGTTCAACGTTTTTCCTATTTATATCATATCCAATATTTTCATTATCCCAATCTGAAATTACTTGACCAATTATCTCCCCTGGTTTTGTTTCGTTATCCCAATGGAAAAAGTCTGAAAACATCAAAGCAAATCCAATTGTATTCAAATCTTTACTTGTGATCTGCTCATTTAAATATAATTCACAGAGTTTCATCAAATGTTCTTTTCCTATTTCAAATCCTCCATTTTCTATACTTTCAATAGTTACCGAAGTAGTATCATAGCCAGTTTTTTGTTGACTGTCTTTTAAATCTTCGGCAAGCTCATTTGCAGGGATTTGATTTTCAAAATATTTCTTCAGTATTGACTCTTTCATTTTTTCTTAGTGGCAAAGAACGGTCACGCATCCTCGCCGTGCCGACCGAATGGGAGGGATGGACGAGGATGCATTGTTGTGTCTCGTTTTTATTTTTCTTTCACCGTACCATCAAGTTTTTCAATAAACAAGAATTGCTTTTTTTGCAAGTTCACTTCATTTGCACTCCACGACGGACGATATTTATAATTTAACTCTTCGCCTGAGAAAATGATACTGATTTGATATTCAAGTTCATGGTCAGGCATTGGAGAAACAGCTTCAATTATTTTTCCTTTGAATTTAATCTTCTCTTTTTTTGGAGATAAATAATCTGACTTCATTTCATTGAAATTAGAAGAAAGATATTTTTCCATCTCCTTCAAATTTATTTCATCTTCCTTTTTTTCTCCGAAATTATCTATTTGCAAGATTTTAGATTTTCCGTTTTCATCTATCCACAATACATAAATATCAAATGGATTTTCAATTCCTACATTCTTAGATTTAAACTCTTTATATCCACCAATATCCCATTTTGTATAAATGACTATTTCTTTTAGTTTTTTGTCTTTTAGTTTTTCGAGATTTGTTTTTTTTATTTCTTCAATATCTTGATAGTTAAAAATTGGTTTTTGTGATTCTTTATTTTTTTGACCAAAACCAGTATTTGCCAATATTAACATTAGACTTATTAGTATCCACTTAGCTTTCATTTTTTTCTTTTTTAATGAGACACAACGTCTCGTGCAAACGGCGTGGCGGCGCATAGCCGCCATGAACGTTTTGCACTTTGTTGTGCTCAGTTTTCTTTTTCTTTTTCAGATATTTTTTTCTGAGTTTGATAAAACCCTTCCAATAAATTTTCAATCAATTTATCGAGTTGAATATTTTTTGATTCGACCCATTGACGAATATCTTTTTTTACTTTTATTTTAATCTCCGTCTGTAATTTTGCCTCTTGAATTGGGTCATAATCAATTCTTTCCCACTTGCCCTCAAATTCTTCATCAAATTCTATATCCTCATCGTTATAATAAATTGAATTTTCAGGCACATTAATACCAGCTTTTGATAATTTCATTACATCTAATGCTTCTATTTTTATCCGTTCAAAATTTATTGAATACCCTTCGAGAGACTGGCCTGATTCAATCTTTGATATTGCTTCCGAAACTGATATGTTATTATTTGTCATCATCATTTTTACTGAATTTATTGGTTAAATAATCCCTTCTTTCTCCTTTTCTTGAACGTCGTGCAGATATTATCCGAACGACAAGATCGCGGGTCGTATAAACCACACTTATTAAAGCCTGAAATGCTTTTCCGACTGTCAAGAACCTTCTTTCACCATTTTTGGTGGAGGCAAATCGAATTCTGTCTTCGTCATTGAAAATATCAACAGCATCTTCAAAAGCGATTTTATGCTTTTCTTGGTTTGATTTGTTCTTATCCTCATCCCATTCGTATTTTGTCATAGAAACTTTTGTTTTTTACTACCAAGTTCCACTTTTTCTCCATCACCTCCAAATTGGTTTTATTTTTTTCTTAATTGAGCACAACGCTCTGTGTATGCGTAGTTTGCCCGCATAGGGCAAATTAGCGCATACACATTGTTCGTGGCAGCCTTCGTTTTCATCTTTTTTTTATTTTCAAATTAAGGCATTAATCACCCATTTTTAGTCAGATTTAAGATTTATTTTTAACCCAAATCCCAACGTTTTTTCCACATTGTTAAAAATCATCCCCAGGAAAGCTGATAAATATTCGTATGCCAAAGAAAAACCAAAATGACGGAAATAAGCCAAAAGATTCCAATTAAAGCACCCAAAATTTTATCCCCGACCTTTTGATTATCAAAATCGTGAATGGGATTTATACTCTGTGATAATCGAATTAATGACAAAATCCCTCCTAAACTGATTAATAGTGGAGAATAAATCTCTGCAAACCCTAAAAAATCACCTCGAAATTGGTCAGGTCTGAAAATAACGAAACCTAAAGAACCAATAAGAAATATAGAAGAAGAAAAAGCAATATATTGGCGAAAGGACATTTCTTTAAGAGCTGCCTCTTTTGCCACCGAAAGAAATGCTAAAGACGAAATTGCAACACCTATGAAACATAATATCATTCCTCCAATAATAGCTCCTCTTGTAGCTGCAATTACATGCCCAATCCATGCTCCAACCACTACACTAATTGGTGCAATAATCATCCCCATGTGGAATTCTATTTCTTTTGAAGGATTTTCTCTTGAGTATTTCATGTTTGGATAATTTTAAATTACAAAGATTTCAATGCAAGTTAGGGATATAACTTTCCTAAATGTTGCAAATATTTATTATCTGATGCGTTTATATAATTTTTGTTTTTTATTATTTGTTCGCCTTGGGCTTCTTTTAGTAGTTTTCTTAAATCAAAGAAAATTTCTTTGTGGAAAGCCCAGGTATGAAATCCTTTGAAACAATGATAAACAAATAAAGTATAGAATGGAATTTTAATTATCGAGGAGAGCGTACCCATTTCATTTAGTCCAATCCCAGGTATAAAATCAATGCCTAATACGGTGGCAATAGTCAAAATGCCATCGAAAAAGAAAAATGTCAGAATTGCATAGAAGTTGTTCATTGGAATAATTTCAAGGGGCATAATTCTGTCAGTTGGGTTCACCGTATAATCTTGCCCAGACAATTGTTGTGTTTTAAGTTTTTCTTCGTACCTTTTTTCATCCTCTAAAAATTGTTTTGGATATGCCTTTTTAATAGCTATTTTTTCCGAAATTGCCTGAAAATAGTCTTTCTGGAGGTATTTATGAATACTCCTAAAACCCAAAATCGAAATATTCCCATACAAGAAAATTAACGGTATTGCGACAACTAAACTATCTGTTGAAAAATCAAAATATTGAAGTTCGATAGTGGGTTTAGAAATATCAAAACTTGAAAAAATTTTATAAAGCAAATAAATGTGAAGGAATGGAAAACTAAGCAAAACAAGTTGATGCAACTGTCTCCTTCCAATACTCAATGATTCTTTTATTTTTTCCCACTTTCTATATTTCCCATGAGGAGAGAGAAAATCTTCTCCACTAATTGTTTTCCTCGTTTCAATTTCAACTTGATTTACAGTTAGGTTGAAGAAAAAGACATCTTTGTATGCTAAAAAGAAATATATCCCCAACCCCACTGCAAAACCCAAATATCCTCCGTAAATCGAATCTTTTATAAAATATCCTATTCCAATTGGAATGATGAGAATGGCTATCATTTTTTTAAATTCATCTGAAACTAATAAAATGAGAACCCAAGTAATGACCATCACCATAAAATATTCTGAATTTTTGACTAAAGTTGGGTCTAAAAAATAATCAAACAGCATAAATAGAAAAACTAAAGTTGTAGCCATTAAAGGGGTCAATATTTTGCGCCCCGCAAGGGTTAATCTGTATTTGGAGTGTAATTTAACCGCTTCAGCAAGTTTAACAAAACCAATATTTTCGCTGTTAAAAGGTTGATAAAAAGGACAAAGTACATTTTTTGTTTTCATTCCTGTTCCTTTCATTATCAATAAACCAAAAACTAATGAACCAATCAATGAAATAAAATAAGTATCCATAGTAATTTGTTGAGTGGTGTGACAAGGTTTATATCTTAAAAAGTTGACAGTAGTAATTCCTATTCTCCGCTTTCCACTTCTTTACTATCATACTGGTACTTTAGTGAATGATTCGATTCGCTTATAAGTCTATCCAGACTTTTAAATGGTTCAGATTTACTAAACCCCCAAACTTTTGAATTATATATGAGAGAATCGGTTATTCCGTCGGGCATATTAAGTTTCAAGTTTTCAAGAATTTCTGTGGCTTTTCGATAATTATTTATCGCTTGAATAGAATCTTTCAAGCCCTCAAATGCTTGCCCTAACCCTGTAGAAATGAAAAAAAGAAATTCAGGATTTTGATTTTGAGGTTTTAAATCCAGACCTTCTTTTAAATGATTGATAGCCTGGGAATAATCATTTGCCTCCAAATAAAATTTGCTTAAAGCAATGGGATTACCACCTTGTTTGATATTTTCTTCCGCTTTATCCAACATTTGCAGTTCTAAATAAGCAATCCCTAAATTTGAATGTAGGTATTTAACTATCTCTTCATCTTTAGCTTCACTAAGTGCTTGATTATAATATTCAATGGCTTTTTCATAGTTTCCTAAATTCCTATGAATATTTCCAATGTCCTGCAAAATTGACGGTTTGAGATTAGTCAAAGCCATGCTACTCATCAATTTATTTCTACCTTCATCTGAAAAGTAATCAAAAAAAGAAGTTTTAGTTGGGATTTTTTCCATTTCATCCAATGCCAAATTTTGAAAAATCAAAGCACTATCATAAATTCCAAAAGAATAATAGTTCTTTCCGATGATATTGAAGGCAGAAACCTTATAAATGCTATAAGCGTTATTGCCCTCCAAATCTAAAGTTTGATGAGATTTTGAAAACGATTTGTTGTAATGTCCAAGATTTAAGTTAATTCCTGCAATCATAATTAAAAGACCGGGTTTCTGCTTCAATAGGCTGGTATCTTCGGATGCATTAATAAATTCTAAGGCTTTTAAGCCATTGTCAAGGACAACCTGATAATCTTTGAAAGCATTTGCCATACCCAAACCAACATGACAATTAACCATCCCAACAGTATCCTTTAATTCGCTGAAACAAACCAATGCACTATCAATCAACGTTGCTGCTTGTATATAATCTTTCTCTTGCAATTTATTTAATCCAGATTTCAAGCTCTTATATGCTATTCTTTTTGAACATCCGCTATTGTGCTCACATCCCCAATATCCCAACGGGAATGACAAGAAAAAGATTATCGTTAAAACCCAAGGGAAAAATCTAAAACACCCTCGGTTGTAACTTGATTCCGGTTTTCCTCTTTGGATAAAATGGGTTATCCAGACTAAAACTAAAACGACAAGAAATATTTTTGGGTTTTGAAAGAATTTTTCCATTGTTACTCGGTTTTATAATTGCAAAAAATAGCCTTGATTTACGAAATTTTAGTTTTATCCACTAAGAAAAAATTCCTATCTTATTTCTAAATAATGAAACCTATTCATTTGGCTTTTAAGTCAATCTCCTTCCCACGAATAAATTCATTTTTCATTTATTTTTTCTCATGTTTTGTTTTTTTTCTTTTTTTGGTTGCCACGAACGTCCCGCATGGCTGACGTGCCGCCGTTTAGGCGGCATGGCCAGCCATGCTTTGTTAGGCGGCGGCTTCTTTTTTCTTTTTCTTTTTTTTATCGCCCGAAATGAAAACCGGATTTTCCAATTTAGCAGGTTCGCCGAAAAAAAAACCTTTCTTATCCGCCGAAACCGGAGACGGGTTCCCCGAAATTTTACGCTTATTTTCCATCGGGGCGGTTTTCCTTTTTTATCGCCCGAAATGGAAAACAGGGTTTCAGGTTCAGCCGATTTGCCCGAAAAAACCTCGTTTCCTATCTGCCGAAACCGGAGACGGATTCCCCGAAATTTTATGCCTATTTTTTATCGGGGCGGTTTTTCTTTTTTATCGCCCGAAATGGAAAACGGGTTTTAGGTTCAGCCGATTTGCCCGAAAAAAATCTCGCTCCTTATTTGCCGAAACCGGAGACGGGTTCCCCGAAATTTTACGCCTATTTTTCATCGGGGCGGTTTTTCTTTTTTATCGCCCGAAATGGAAAACGGGTTTCAGGTTCAGCCGATTTGCCCGAAAAAAATCTCGTTCCTTATTTGCCGAAATTTAAGGCTTCGCCGACGATGTGTCGCAGGTTTTTCGGGGCATATCGGGGTTTTCTCTTTTTGGTTTCCATATTTTCCGTTTTTTCTTTTTTTTCTTGCTGCCGCCTAACGGTCAGCATGGCTGACGTGCCGACCGAATGGGAGGCATGGGCAGCCATGCATTGTTCGGTGCCGGTTTTCTTTTTTATTTCAATCCGGCCGGCATGAAAACCGGGTTTTCTTTTTTACCGGAAAAATTGCTAAAACT
>JAJCYI010000038.1 GCA_029263015.1 Saprospiraceae bacterium
TACCGCTGTTTTGTTTTAATTTTATTTTAAAATTTCTTTTTTGGTGTGGTGTTTTTGGGGTGGCCCGCCTCGGGGGGCGCCCGACACCTGGTTTATGTCACCTCCATTACACCCAAAGAGGTAATTCCATCCAGGGGAGATGCACAACGGACATTCCCCAAGGCAGTTTGCCGAGCAGTATGTCCTGTGGTTTGTTTTCCATTTCGAGGAGAAACCCGTTTTGCTTTTTTGTCAAACGTCCTTGCCGTTGCAGGAAGCCCTCCCGCAGACCATCAGGAGAAGTGTTTTTCAGGGCTTTCCAATGTTCGATGGCAGCCTTTAGCATGGCTTCGGCTTCTTTTATTTTTTCTTTTTTGAAACTTAATCCCTTCCTGACAGGTGCAGCCATTTTCAGTCCGCACAAGAGTTTTGGGAGGGCAAGTTCATGCTCCACGGCACCCTCCTTTCCGGTGGCGAGGAAGTGCAACCAATAAACCGCTTCTTCCATTTTGTCTTTGTCCTTGAAAGATTTTCCATCCTCTCCCAACAAGGAAATAGAACGGAAAGATCTTGGCATAAAAGGGTGTAGCAAAACCACTCCGGCATTTTTACAAAAAAGGCCTCCGATCGTTTCATCTTCAGTTTCTGACAATTTCCGTCGCACATCCACTTCAACTTGCCTTTCTTTTTTGAGTAAGGTTTTTCGGCCACCTTCGGCCACCTTGCCCATTTGTCTGCCAACGCTTTTTGGTACTGTTTGTAAAGCCTCTTTAAATACCGTTTTTTCAATATTCAGTGCAGCAATTTTATTTAAATAATTATAATAAAATATTTTACCTAAATTTTTATTCATCAGCGTTTTATCGAATATAATTTTAAAAAAAACAACCCAAAACTGTTCTTTTAATTGAGTTGTAAACTGTCTTTCGACTGCTATTAATTTCCTGTAAAACACAGGTAGCCATTCCAATGTAGCACTCCCGTTTTCCCGAATGAATATTTCTAAAAATTTCAACAAATCCTTTTCTGAAAACTGCCAAGCCAAACGTTTGGCGACTCGCTCAATTTCTATGGAACCAAATTGGTGCATTGCCAAAACCATGAACCCATTAAAATTTTCTTTCACCGTTTCCCAAAATACTTTTTCCAAATCTAAGTCTAAAGCACTGCCAGGCAACGAACCTGTTTTCAGGAAAAAAACCAAGGCTTCCATCTCGGCCATTTTTACGGACAGCTTATTCAATTTACCATTCGCTGATATCTGGAAATCTTCAAATGAGCGTGTGACCTGCTGAACAATCAATTTTGCTATTTCCCGATCACTGGTGCCCTCAGGAATATCGCCAAGGTCGATGGCCAATTTTTCGACACGCCAAATTTCATCGGGGGGCACTTGTTCATCAAAAATTTTGGACAAGGCAGGGACCACTTCTTTTTTAAAAATCTTAGCCCATCTCTTTTGCGTGGCAAAATGCCCATTCTCTTTTGCCAAAGAAAGATTGAGGGACACCTTATTAAGTATGTGTTTTTGGCTGGTCATGGTCAGTTATCCTTTTTTGATTTGGGCAATTAGGCTGTCCATCTGCGCTTTGGCTTTTGGTTTTCCAGTCATGCCTTTCATGATTTTCGCCATTGACTTAGAAAGAATCTTGGCTTTATCTGTTTTCACGCCCCTCCCCTGTAGTTTTTTCACTTCACCCCTTGCCTGAGTTATCAGCTTGGATAATGGATCACGGGAAGAAAGGTCTTTGGCTTGATTGACAACCAGGGCCGTGATCTGTTCCATTTGCAGTTTCAAAAGTTGGAGTATGAAATCTTTATCCGCTTGGCGAGGTGTTGCAATAAGCCGTTTTGCAGTATCCTTGAGCGCCACTGACATTTTTGTGGAAAAACCCTCGTTGAACTTGCCTGCAGCCAATTCAGTTGCCAGCCTGTCGTCGGCCATGCGGGACAATAGGTCTGCGGTCAAACTGGAAGTGACCTTGAAGGCATCGGACGATGGTCCAAGCACGGCGCGGAATCGGCTGGCATTCCTGACTTCATCAAGTACAGCCGTATGGGTAACCAACCTTTCAATCGATGATGACCCTTCGGTTCTACCACCGCCGCCCGTTATTACCGGACCAAGCACAATATTGCCCCCAGTAAACACAGGCTGGGTAATGTTAAATAGACCACCTCCGCCGCCGCCGCCACCTGTAATGGTGATACTAATGGTTTGCGAAAGCCCTTCCGGAAGTACATATTTCAGGGTGAAAGTACCATTGCCCCCACGGGGACTAAACAAGTATTTATTAGCCTCCTCTGTTGATGCAACCAATTCCATCTTTAATTTTTTCATTACCTCATTTAGTCCTAATTCTCCTTTGCCCGGTGTGGCAAGCAGGGTGAATGCACCTTGTGTGCTGCGGTTAATCGTCGTCGTGGTCAATAGTTTCCCAGTTGGATCAAACAGCGCCAATTTTATCTCCCGCTCCTGGAAAGGTATGTCAACTACTTGCTCGGTCTGGTTTTCACAATGTTTGCTAAAGGCTTCGAGTTTCACCGTAAATTCTTCACCTCGTTTAACAAAAATCCTGACATTGATGTCGCCACGGTCTTCTGTTTCAATGACATGGTTTTCAATAATTTTTTCTTCGACGATCGCCCGCTGAACAACCCACCTAAACTTAATGGCATTATCCGATGATTGGTTAATCAAAATCAACTCACCAAACATGCCATCGTTATTTTGATCGAGTGGTTCAACGGCAGTCTGGAACCTCGCTTCCGGTTTCTTGAAAAGCACCACGGTCAACGAAACGTCCTCGCCATTCACTTTAAATCCTTTAACGTCAAGTTCATCATTGTCGCCCATGTCAATGTCATTAGGTTTAAAAACAAACCCCGATGACACCTCGCCCGACACGCCAGGGCCAGTAACAATGCCCCTTGCAGGATAAACGGAAAACAATGCACCTGGAAAGTCTTCGTCCACTGGCATGCAATAAGATTTCGGCACCAGTTCCAATGCCTCTTTGCCTTCAGGTGGCAAAATGACATAGTCGATCGGCGGGCAGTCAGAGCAACATAAGTAAGGTAGGTTGAAATCGGCAAACACAGAGAATCGCTGGGGCGCTGGGAATATCTCACTGACCCCATCACTGCCAGGCCGGAGGACGATGGTCTGCTTTGGATCGGTCACTTCCAATTCAAAATTGTCGATGCCGATAAATTTCGCCACGAGCGTTACAGGCAATTGATCTACCCTGATACTGAAATTACCATTGAAATCAGTGATCGTACCTTGAGTAGTGCCTTCCACAAATATTGAGGCCCCGATCAATGGTTCGTTATTTTCACCAAGTGCCCTCCCCCGCAAAATGAAAGGGCCTTTATGGATAACCGTATCCTGCCGTGAAATGTCATGATAGACGAGGATGAACGTGCCGCCTTTTGGCACTCCTGCCTGGTGTTCGATGCCAGGGTTTTTAGAAACATATTCCGAAAAGAGGTTCATTTTCCGAAGTTGCTCCTTGCGGCGTCCTATTTCTGCTTTGATAATCTTCAATTGTTCCAGTGTGCAACGTCCGATCAAGATGGACATCAGGCGAATCATTTGCAACACATTGACTTGCACCTTGGAGGCATCAGTTGCTTTGTAGTTCGTCAGCAATTGCTGGTATTTCACAGCTGCAGCAACCAATGCTTTCATCCGCTCCTCTAACTTTTTTATGTCGAGTTGATCGCAGGTGCCGGTCACATTTTCAGCAAAAGCGACTGCCCGTGAGGCCACCAACATGGGTGCACTGAAAGCCACTTCATATTCGTCGCGGGACAGTGCCCGGATGGCTTCGTCTTTCAATAAGAGAGACTCTGCATGGACAAAATAATCACCGCCGCCGACAGCACCTGTTCTTACCGCTTCATTTAGCACTATGCCAAATGTGTCATCGCTAATATCGATACTGTCCCTTACGTTATCTGCCACATTTTCAGTAACTACCGAACCAGCAGCGGATGCAAAAACAGGTCTATTTATATTGAAAGCAGCCACAGAAAAAGGAGAAGTAACATCCCTACCGCCGAATGTCGCTCTTTTCAAAGTACGGCTGATAGTCACCCTGCTCACCCCTTTTACTACTTCGCCCAACATGCACTCCAATTCCTTTCGCCATGCCTGGCACATGATTTCAAGATCACGGAAATGACACTCGGAAAAATCAATAGTAGTCCCCGACGAATCCTCAGACATTTTAAGGGCAACTATATCGAAAGGCAAGTTTTGCTGGTTGCGAATAGCCAAAATCCTTGAAAGCGCCACCCGATAGTTCATGCCGAGATGGCCTTCGATACGCAGGAAATCATGCTGCTTGTGGTCATATTGCAATGGATGCAACACATGCGGAACAGTGCCCGCATAGCGATTGGAATGATAGGAGAGGTTTTCGTTGAAACGGCATTTCCGCAGGTGGTCGGCACTCCAGTTTTTCAACAATGCCCCATCATTCAGGATGTTGTAGTAATAAGGTATCGCTCTCGAAGAAGGTGGTTCGTGTGCAGCCCTGCTCGGCGTGATTTTGATTTCTTCAGTATCCGTAACAACAAATTTTGAATTCAGCAAAGTCATTTTTTCAAAAAGCGAAAGGACTTGTCGCTTCAAATCGCGCTGATCGTTCAAAATAGGCGCATATATGAATTGGGTGCGGTAGGGAGAAGGCTCACAAGTAGCGGTGATTTTTAAATCGCCCAAACGCAGGTGTTTTGGAAAACGGCCAGGCGCTGGACAGCACTCGCACATCAAATCGAACACCGCTTCCCGGAACTCATTATAGGTGTCCGTCAAGTCACGGAGCAGGTCGTAGAAATACTGAACGGCAAAGGGCGATTTGTTTTTTACGGCTAAATACTTCGCTTGAAAATCGGTACTACCATTATTTTGAAATGGGTTTGCATTTCCGAATTTATCTCTCAAAATCGGTCTGAACCTATTATATGCAACCCCAAGTGTTTGCTGTAATATTGGTATGTAAGAGGCAATCAGGCCATCGTACCTAACAAATAGATCATTGAAGTGATCGAGCTTATTATTGTTCAGCCGGAAACGTGGAATTTCCAAAGCTGGTAAGCGGAACCGGGCATTCACATGAGCATCTATTTCTGCTTCTGTCTTTGGTACATTCAGTTCTTCCTCTCGGCAAATTATTTCCCTGGCATCGCTTTTTTTCACCAGCAAAGGACGGATCGTAAAACTGCGCTCTGTCCCTTTTTCGTTGCAATCGTTTTCCACGCAATTTTTCAATTTTTTGTCCAAACAATCGAGAAACAGAAAAACGACATAATCTTCGATTCCGCCAGCTATTTCGGTAAACGGCTCAGCCCCCTCTACTTTTTGCTCATGTAGTTCAAACAGGTCAATTTGTTTGTTGCCCTTTTCAAAAAAAGAATACACCGACCGCTCCCCAAACGTAAAAGGCCTGAAAAAACTAAAATGAGCCACCTCGCCAAACGCACTTCCATGAAATGCCACCAGATGCCCTTCTGAAGTAATGCCCGCACCAGGCGAAATGGCGACCGTGGTTTTGTCGTTACTCAACGCCAAATCAAGGCCGCAGGCAATGCCGATGCCAATGAGCTTGTTGCGGGTGAGCCGTTCTTGCTCTTCCAGATATCCGACGAGGTCGTTAAGGTGTTTGGAAGTCAGCACCTGGTCAGCTTCAAAAATTGGATAGGTTGAATTAGTGGTCGCTTGCATGGCGGAAAAGGGATATTTGGAAATTAGAAATCAAAAATTTGAAATTTGAAATAATTGAATGTCAGCGTGTTAGCGATAAAAATTTCCAATTTCTAATTTTCAAAAAGGTCTAAAAATTTATTTTTTTGGCTTGGAGTTATCAATCCTCACCTTCCTCCTCCTGCCCGGGATCAAAAGTTCCCAGATAGGAGTTGTTCAAAATGATCGTCCGTTCCTGTTCGCTGTCGTCACAGTCGTGGAGGTAGCCCTGGGAATAGACATTCCGCAGCTTGCCCATGATCTCCAGCAGGTCGTTCAGCCGTTGGGTCAGTATATTTTTATCGGGGAATCGCTTGGCATTTTCCTCCAGCCAGCGACGATAGCGCCACTCAAATTTCCGCATTTGGCGGTTGTTCACCCAGCATATTTTTAGGTGGACATGAGCTGGGGCTTCCAGCCGGAGCATTCGTTCCACATATTCCCTGATCTTCATTTTTTCATCTAAAAAACGCTCCATCCAGAATGGAAGAATTACTGTGGTACGAAATGAATAAGGATCTTCGTCGCCACATAGGCGGCAGTCTTCATCAAGGCATACTTCCATGAAATGGTCGTGGAATTCATTTTTTGGCCGCAGTAAAATATGTTCAAGGATGTGAAACCCCTCTGCTTCGCAATAACAGTTGGCCGACCATTTTTCGCGCAAGTTCTCAGCAGCTTCCAAGGCATCAGTCCTTTCCGGAAAACCTACTGCACTTTTCCCTTCTACCTCTGTCATCACTTCCACTTCGATGGTGTCGCCAGTATTTGGGTCGACTTGTGGGACAAGCTCAATGATGCCGATTTGATAAAAAAACTGGCCGTTCTCTTCCACAACCAGGTAGCAATCGGAGCGTGACATTTTATTAAAAAGGCTCTCTATACCATAATAGGCCGCCTCTTTTGAAGCATAGCTTTTTTCACCTATCACGATGTCTGTGCCATCCTCCAAGTATTTAAAAGTGAAAGTCCCGTCGGGCAGTTCAATTATTTCAAAACCCCCATACAGGTCATGGCAAATAGCATCCGAACTAATTTTTTCTTTTAAAATCTGAACGGCCTTCCTGGCCTGTTCCTCACTCGCAAATACAGCAGCACTTTCTGCGATCGGGGCAAGCATCACTTTTATTTCATCAATTTCATTCGTGTTGGGATTGGGTTGGAAAAGGGTATCCACCTCGCCTATTTTAAACACAAACTGGCTGCCTTCCTCAACGACCAGGTAGTTTTCCAGTTCAAACATTTTTCCTAATAGCGCCTCTGTGGCATAAAAAATTTCTTCTTCTGAGGAAAAAACCTGTGTGCTGGTCAGCAAAATAATATCACCATCCGCCAAATGGAACCCAAAAAGCCCGCCGCCCATATCGTCCGTCACAAAGTTGTCCCGCAGGGTTTTACAATATAAAAAACGGCGGGAGGAATCTTCAATACCGAGCAAGCTGGCGACCCTCTTTTGCAGGCCCGGCACATTGTCGGTATCCCATAATCTCGTTTCATCTTTGTAATTGAAACCTTTGCCCCGCTGACTGCTCACTGTCGGGTAGTTTTTCAAAAAAGTAACCTTGTCCTGAATAAGTGCTTTGGGGTCTTGCAGGCCCGCCGCTGTTTCCATCAGCATGGCATAGTCAATAAACTGCTCGGCAAAACGGGCGAGCAAGTGATCCAAAAATCGGTTGCGGCGGTCGAGGTAGGTGTCCTCCGATTCCACGAGGCGTTGGAGGCTGTGAGCACCGACTGCGCCGCCAACATCTTCCAAAACAGGGGCATCAGTCCAGAGATCGGTGCCTAGTTTTTCCGCTGCCAAAAACTGTGCATAGTAGGTGCGCTGTTCTTTTTTCAGCAGTGGCTCATCGCAGGAAAATAAATCCCGTAAATGCGACAGCTGGGAAAAATAATTGGCCAATAACTGGTCAAAAAAAGCAAAGTACCCCTGTAATTGCTTGGCCTGTGCTTTTCTCGCTTCTGGCACACTGTCGGGCAAGTCCCCAACACCAACACCATAGGTTTGTGGCAACAATTCCCGAAGTGGATGGTAAGATTCCAGGTCGGTTACTATTCCTTCTGGCAAGGGAAAGTTGTTTTCGGCTTGCAACAATTTGGAGCGGTCGGCCAGTGCGAATAGTTTGGCCAGTTCTTTTTCCATTTTTTCAAAACGCTCATCTCTTATCACATAAGGGAGTTGGTCTTTGAAAAACAGGATTTTTGATTTTTTCCGGTT
Organism: Saprospiraceae bacterium; assembly: GCA_029263015.1. Classification (GTDB taxonomy): domain Bacteria; phylum Bacteroidota; class Bacteroidia; order Chitinophagales; family Saprospiraceae; genus UBA6168. Next base: position 7,950 of record JAJCYI010000038.1, read on the forward strand.
GAGTTGGGCTTTATGGCGAGGGTCAATGTGCAGGCACCAGCGTTCACTCGGTAGTACTGGATTGCCTCGGCTATCATACTTAGTGAGCAACAAATCTTTTACTGCCAACACATCTTCCACGTCCATGATGATGTTCACGATGTCGGAAGCATAAATGACCCGGTTGTTGTCGAGGCTGGTTTTTTCGATTTCTTCTGTGATGATAAAACCATGGTCGAGCGGGGGGCCTTCAAAAATATCTTCGGCGGGCACTTTTTTGCTGACCATTTCTTTCAAGGTGTAAAAACGGACGGGGGGGGTGAGGTAATTCTCTATTTCAAAAAAAGCTTGCGCCAGCACTTTTTCCAAATCCGCATCGGCCCGAACTTGAATATCGGCACACAGCGCCACTTCATTGACGCCGACGTTGGAAATACGTTTGAAATCCTCACAAAGATTGCGGTGTTCGTGCAATTGGAATTCCACTGCTTCGACGATGCCCAACGTCTGTTTCCATTTGCCGTGCAAAAAACCAAGGATACTTCCTTCCGTCTTCAGTTGGATATTTTCCTTCACTGCAGCCAGTTGCGCTATGTTTTTTATCCCTTTAAAAACAACCTCTTTCAGCCGGATGTCGGGCAAACTTTCCTGACCTTCATATTTCAAAATCATGTCGGTGCGCCAAGTTTCGCCTATCAATCCAAAATCATTTTCAAAAAGGACCTCCCCAACAATTTTGGGTGATTGCAAAAAAGGATACCAGGCCTCCAGGTCATCGAAAATAGTTTGCCAGTTTGGGAAAAGGATGTCCAACCTGACTTCTTCCAATTTTTCATCTCCAGCATTCGGAGGAGGGGATACGGGAATGAACAACCGATAATGCACCAGTGGGCTGTTCAAGTCGCCAAAGCGGTCGTCCACTTCAAATTCCAGCAGCACTTCGTACAGGCCACGCAGGCGGATGTCATGTTCGGTCAGCCGAGCGAGGGTCTGTAATAATTTTTGGTGGTATTGCTTAAATACGTTGTCTTCGCTGCTATTGGTCAAGGCCATTTCGAGGGCATCTTTGACCACTGTTTCGTTCACGTTTTCTACTAAAACATTCCTAAAAACAATGGAATGCTGTCCTGTTTTTTCGAGTTGGAAATGAATGGTTACATCACCTTGCCAAATGTCCGTCTGTGTGCTAAAAACAATATTCAATAAGCTGACATTTTCCCAGACATCGTGGTTCAGCAAGGGTAGAAATTCGACAACCCTCCGTGCAACCTCTTGCCATCCTGGCAGCGTAATCAGAACTTGTTGCCGTCGCAGCAACCCGCCTTGAGTTGGATCAGGAAACTCCAGCAATAAATCCAATTTTATTTCCTTTACGTCCTTGTTGTCAGGATGATCGATCCAATTTTTGATGACATCGTTCTGGCCATTTTCCGAAAGTAGTTTCTTCTCCTTCAGCTTATGTTTTTTCTCAAAATAAGACAGGTGGCTTTTTTTACACTCTGCAAAAAAATCAACTTCTTGTCGATCGCAGACTACCAACCAAGCATTGTGAATGCCTTCGATGTCCACCAGCAATTTTCGGAAGTCTGTTTCTGTCCAAGGGTTGCAAGTCAATATTTCACGAGCCGTAAAAATGGGCGGGATGGATTGGGAATAGTCATCGCCAGTTCGGGCAAGGATGTCTTTTACAGGAAATTTGGTTCGATAGCCAAGGTCGGTAATAGCATAGCAGATTGCTTCCAACAAAGTGATGCCTGGGTCATGCACGTTGTAATCCGTCCAGATGGCCGAGGCCAATTGTTCCACATATTTCACCCCTTCCTGCCGGAGGAATTGGTAATCCTCACTTTCATGCAGGTTGCGATCTTTTGGTATGACGGTTGGCTTAATCATCAGCAAATCAATGGTTTGAGGTTGATTAGGTGTTTTGAATGCGACACCAGTACTGACCGGGCTGTTGTCGCCACCGCTTCTTCGATGTCTTCTTGGTCACTGATGCCGAGGCCGCGCAGATGCATTTTGAACTGCACAACAAAGTCCACGTATTCCCGCTCTTCCACAAAGTCCAACACAACTGACTTATGCAGGGCACCACCGAAATCGATGTTTTTTCCGTTGAGAGTGTAAGCCCAAGGCGATAGGAATCGAGTAATGTCCGCTGCTAAAATCCGGTCGTATATGGAGGCTGGAAAACCATCTCGGTAACTCACCTGAAACTCCAACTGTATTTGTTCGAATCTTGGGTTCACGACATCCAGGTTCACATGTGGGGAAATTCTTTTTGTCAAAAATGCTTTGACACGCTCCAATGTGCCCAAGCTGGTAAAAGGCAGCAATGGGTTGATCGCATTGCGGTTTTTTAGGTCTGGCAAGGTCACGATAAGTACGTATCCCGGCGCTATTTCATTGTCCACCTGTACATTCGGATCAGTGGGATGTGGCATCAGGCGACTGTGGTTAAGGCATTTCACTTTGTAAAGTTCAGGGAAGGCTTCCAGCACCAAATGTTCATAATCCCAAATGGTGATGGCCCTATTCTTATGGCGGAGTCGTTCGCTGATGCGTTGGTAAAAATGTTCGGGCAATTCTTCCGGCCTGTTGCCAAAAGCGGTGTATGGCTGCTCAATTTTTTTGATGGAAGAATCACTTCTGACCAGTTTGCTGATTATGCCAGAAGCAAGGGGTTCATTCAAAAAATCAGCAGCATTTCCATTGTCCTGGAACCTGACTTTGGCCGCTTGCGCTTTCACTGCAACCAAATTGCAGATAGCATCGCTGGAAACTTTCACCCCTGCCTTTATCCAGATAAAACCATCATCAAGCCAAGTATTTTCACTACTTATATGTCGGGGTAAACGGAAGGATACAAGGCCCGATTGCAGCAGGTCGCCCGTGCCATCAGTCACTTCTGCATCGTCCTCATTATCAAAATTTTCCCAGCGGTCATCGTGCAAGTAGTACCATTCAACTGACTGTCTTTTTTTCAATGGATTGGCGCTGCCCTCGGCCACTTGGAAGAGCACAGAAATTGTCTGCCGGGGCTTGGCATTTTTCAGGCCGATAAAAAGCAAACCTTCATGATCCTGTTGAGGCAGCAATTGCACCTCTGCGCCACTGCCTTCTAGATAGGGATGTACTTCTCTTTGACCAAAAAGGTGGAGGTGGAAAAACTGTTCTTGTCGGTTGTTGAAATCTTGTTCGTTGGCGGTGTTGAGGGAAAAGGTGGAAGAAGCGCAATAATTTAATGAAAAAGATTTTGCTTTTGGCGTATAGGGGGGATCAGGCAATTTCAAAGTCTTTGCAGATGAATTAACAATGAAATTTGTATCTCCTTCCAAACCTGCTAAATTTCGATCACCCGTTTTTTTACCCATTTCTAGTATGGCAAGCGTGAAATGCCTGGTATAAATTGAATGTCCAAAATCGTTATTTAATTTAACCTTTATGAATCCGTATAAATCATTCACAGCAAAAGGCTGGTTTTCCGAAAAATCAAATCCCGACAAACTGGTTTTCCCAAATTTGCTGGCAGGAAACGAGATGTTTTGTGCTATTAATTTGGAATCGAACAAATCGAAAGATTCAGATTTTGGTGCCGGTTCAAAATTCAGCACCTGGCACGCTATTTTGGTGCCGGTTTTGTAAACCTTGCTATTCGATTGCCCGCCGTCCCAGTCAAACATCAAAGCTAAATTACCGGTCAAATTTTTCTGAAAAACTTCCTTGCTGCCAATAATAAAAGCATCGTTGATTTTTGGCACTGCACCAAATGGCTGGAACGGTTTTGAAGGATCGAGCCTTCCAAATTCATTTTGCAGCAAAAGGTTTTTTATCCCGGTCACATCCACAGTGGTTTTTACGCCCGTGATTTTTAACTGTCTAAGGTCAAGATATGGAGAATTGCCGTTCAGGTTTTCACCGATCCTCATCTGTACCATTGGCGACTCAGTTTTGTAACCGCCATCATGAATTTCATTGTCGAATGGCAGGACAGGTGGATCTTCGGGTTGGAGCGTGCAGGTTATTACAAACTTGTTAGACTGCACTTTAGGTTTGGCGCTTGGTTCTTTTTCTACCCAACCTTCCCCTCCTGTAAAATGCAGTTTGAACAAACTTGAATCCCATTCTTTATTAGCAAAACCAGGAGGCGGGGTTTTTAAAATAAATTCCAAAGTGACCGTTCTTGTCCCTTCTTTCAGGAACAGGCTTGGCGAAGCCACAGCAAAGCCTAAAAACGTTGGCTTTGCTACTTTCCCAAACAAGGCAATGGCCTGCTCGCCTTCGGCAGGTGCAACAGGTTTCCCATTTGCCCCAATAAAATTAGCCACTGGACCAAATGGCTTCCATTGGCCGTCCTCATTTACCAATTCCTCTCCCAGGCCATCTTCCGAATTGGCGATGGGTGCTGAATATGATTTGCCATCAATGGCACTGTGGTAAACCGCCCGCAGATGAGCCACTTCTGCCTTGTTGAGTTCTGTATTGCCTACTGCTGCATAGCTGACCTCTTTCTTATCACTGTCTTTTCCTGCCTTGAAGGTCATTCCTTCTGCCAACAAATGGTCGTCCACATGTTTGGCGAGGGTGATGAGCAAATGGGCCTCGTCAGGAATGGAGGGCTTTTCTTTTAGTCGCAGAACTTCTTTAAAATAATAATCCAAATGCCGTTCTTTCAGCCCGTTGATGTTTTTTTGGGCGTACCGGAACAATTTAATAAAAGCCAAATAAAGGGCAATATGCGGTTCGTGCCCTGGCCAATCTTCCAATGTTTTTTCGAGGTAGCCAGGTGCTTCGGCTGCTATTTTTTCAAAAACATTTAACAATGTATCAAATACACCTTCCAACGGCGACAATGATGGTAATAAATATTGTCCCACATGCTCAGGACGCTGCATGACCGTTGGGACATTTTGACCAAATGCTGCCAAATAATCTGCTGCTGCAATATCATTGTCAAAGTAGTCCTGCCATGTTTTGTCTGTGGGCAACCATTCTTCAGAAAGGCCAAAGGTGAGAATGTCCTGCGTGTATTGCTGGCGCAAGTCTGATACTACTCCAAAAGATTCGCGTTGCCCCGGATCAATGGCAATATATTCTATACTGCCTTGATTGATCCCTGCTTTATAAAGCCCCAACAGCTTTTTAAAAACGGGCGAGCAATCTTTTCTGATGATCGCTTTCGAAAAATCTTTCAGTCCTGTCACATCTGGTAGGCGGTCTGTAAATCTATCGAGCAGGCTCGCCAAACTCCAGGTATAATCGTGGAGTTTCTTATAGGTTGGTATAAAAGATGGAAGGTCGTTTTTCACAGCTGGTTCCAGGTCTCCACTTCCATCCACTTGGCTGAACAAGTCATCCAGTTCTTGATTGAACTGTTTGTTCAGGGCGCTCCACTTTTCCTTAAATCCCAGCGTCTCATTATTTGCCAAAATAGCGATGAGGAAGGATACGTCATTTGAAAAAAAACCGCTCCAATCCCCACTCAATTTATTTTCCAAATCATAAAACTTCAACTGGCTGGCCAGCTGTCGGGCAAAGATCAACAGATCAGCGGGCGTCCGTTCGTCCACCTGCACATAGCCCTTGTCCAGTGCCCGCCGTTGGCGCTGTTGTTGGCTGGTGCCGTTCCTCGAAAGGGGGTTTTTATTTTGGTAGATACTCACCTTTTGTATTCGGAAATTGGAAATTGAGAAATTAGAAAATAGAATTTCTCAATTTCCAATTTCTCAATTTCTATTTTAATCATACATCTACATTCGTTGCTTCATTCTTAAAATACGGGAAGACCAGATTCGATCTCGTATTAGTAGCCCGAATGCGGAACTCGACCAAGATCAAGACTCGGCCTTCCAGTTCGCCGCTATCATCCAATTCCACAGTAATTGGTTCGACCCTCGGCTCAAAACGAAGAATGGCCGTTCTGATAAGTTCGCGCATATAGGTTTTCAGGGTTGTCGTTAGTGGCTCGAACAGCATCTCGTCCAATGCGCAACCATACTCCGGCAACATGACCCGCTCACCCAGCCGAGTGGACAAGAGAATTTCCAAACTCTGACGAATGTCCTCTTCATCAGAGGCCAGCACGAGCTTGTTTGCAGTTCTGTCGAAAGTGGGCGGAAAGCCCCACCCTGTTCCTAAAAATGAAGACATGGTTACTGGTTATTAGTTCTTGGTTCTTGGTTACTCGTTCTTAGCTACTGCCTACTGTCCTCTGCCTACTTGCTCACCCCCCGATCATTACCGTCGGTGTGCCTACTACAATGCTTCCTCCGTGGGCTGTCATGTCGCCCATTCTGGCGGCGGGCATGCCACCGATCATTACCGTGGCCGAACCCTGTGCAATCGTGTCTGGTGGCCCAGTACAAATACACATATCCCCGACCTTGGCAGCAGGCATTCCACCAATGAGCACGGTCGGACTACCAGGTGGCAATATTGGTCCGCCTACATGCGGCACTCCGCCTGGATTGACCATTGGGCAAATATGCATGTCGTTTATTCTAGCTGCTGGTGGCATATCTTAGTTTCTGAGTTTTTGAGTTTCTGAGTTTTTCAAGCTCTCAGAAATTCACGTCAATTAATCTGGACTATGCTGCCTTTAACAGTCGTTGAACCACTAGCGGACAGCTCGGCGCTGGCACTGCCTTCTGCTTTCAAAGCCATCTGGGCCGAGAGGTTCACATTTACGCCTTCTGCTTTCAGATCTTGGGCGGCTTTGATCTCTATGGTTCCTCTACTTTCTATCTTGATACCGTTTGAGTCCATGGTTATTTTATTGTGGTTCTGGTCTTCTAGGGTAATGGCGCCTGCATCGTCGTCGAGCATTAAGACATTTCCGCCGGGTGTCTCCAGTGTGATGGATTTTTTTTCATCATCCAACATCACTTTTAATTCTGTTTTTGAAATGAACCCCTTGCGGAAATTGTCGTCGGAAATTGGCTCGGGCGTGGGCTTGGCGCTGCTGTGCAGACTGCCCAGTACGACTGCATCTCTTGGATCACCGTTGAGAAAACCGATCACTACTTCATCGCCTATTTCTGGTCTGAAAAACATTCCCCGGTCATTCCCAGCATCCAGACAGGCGAGTCTCGCCCACGCCCCTTCATTTTGTGGGCTGACCATAGGCAAGCGTACTTTAATGCGGTCTTCACCTTCAGGATCTCCCTCCAAAACCGACACTACTCCTATTTGCAATCCACTTACTGCTGGCAAAAGGTGGCTTGCGGGCGTGTGTGAAATTTCGTTTTCCTGAGAGAACCATTTTTCATCCAACCCAAACTGCACATCGGTCGTCCAGTTGCCCTCGCTCAATTGGTGCTGAACGCCAGAGACAAATGCCTTCCCACTGAACCGCTCACCAATGCCCTGCAATTCGATCATCTTACCCGGTTTCACTTCTGCAAAACCCTGAAAACGCACCCTTCCCCTGATCTTGGCCAATCGGCTGCGCTGGAGTTTGGCATCGGCCCAGGCTTGGAGTTCTTCTTGTTTGATATTCCCTGCGTGCTGCATTTCTAGTACTGGTTGACCAAGGCTGCTACCAAGATCAGATGCAGAAATATTGCCGGGGCCATTATAGCGGGGTTCACTGGCTTCCACTTCTTGTACCTCTTGGTTGGCCAGGTCCCAGTTTTCCGCTTTCACACCTTCGTATTGCAAGCGGCCATCCATTTCAGCATCGAGTTCGAGGATGGTTGCGCCAAAGAGGGTCGTCACGACTGGTTCTTGTCCGAAGTCAGGTTTTTGAATGGTCATTTTACCATCGTCAACAAAACAGAGCTGCCCATTTGCATCGGCTCGACTGACCACAAAGTCCCAGTCAGTGGCTTCGTACTGCACCAATTCGAGATGCCGTGCCTGAGTGGTTTCCACTTCCTTTTGGAGGCCATGTCCATCCAAAATGGATTCAAAAACATCGCTGTCGGCAGAATCTTCGAAGTACTGGCTTTTACGGCCAATGGTCATTTTGAAAGCCTCATCTCGGCATTCCACAATCAAACTCGAATCGTTTTCCCTGATTCGGATACTTTGCCGAATGGTCATTCCCTTAAAAATTGTTTGTTCATCGGAATGGTAACCTGCCAGTATTTCAATTTTATTCCCTGGAATAAATAAACTATCGTTACTTGCCGAGAAATCACTAATCGCTACATCTCCATCTACCAAGACAATCTTCGCCGATGGGATTCGGTTGACCTCCTTATTTACCGACACCGATAGGAGTTGGAATGTACTCGGTATTGCCTGCCCATTTATCTTGATGGTCAATGTGACCAGATCAGGATTTCGGGGGGTAGGTATTGTCCTTTGGTTTCGCATGTATTTCTTTTATCAGATTAATATGATGGAAAATTGAAACAGGATGAAAACTGACATTTTCCACATCACATCACTTCTATTTTTCAAGTGGCGGAAAAATCAATTCTTTTCCAGGTTCTAACTGATGAATAGATGTAAGGTGGTTGACCCTCGCTACATCCAGGTAATATTTTGAATCGCCATAAATCCGCTTGGCCATGAGCGGCAGGGTATCCCCTGATTTCACCACTCGGATATGTGTCAGGTCCGGTGAATTTGTGTTCTCTTCCAAAGTCCTCAATTCTTCATCCGTAAACTGCTTGAACGTGCCTCTCACTACGGCCCGGATCGGCGTACCATCAGGCCGAAAAAGTTTGTACTGAATATTGAGGCCGGCCAGCACACATTTAAATTCCAGCTCGCCCCATGCTATAAAAAGGTAGGGTGGACGGTGAATGTCGCCATTAAAATCATAAGTCATCTTTTTCAAAAACTCGATGTCTGGCATCACGCCCCGTGGTCGGACAGGAGAATCAGGCAAAGCCCCCGTTCGGTCGAACAGGAATTCAAACGACATCTCTTGAGGTGGCATCCGAGTAAATTTCAGCGGGGGAGAACTGGTGCCGTCCCCTTGTTCCTTATTGTACTCTATTTTGTACTCCTGTGAGTAGTTTTCCGGATTGATATATACCTCGAACTCATCCACTTTGTCGCCAGCCCCCATCTCTGGTGCAGAGAAGGAAGTGATCTTCATTTTTTCGAGCTTACCTGTCGGAATGAGCATTGTGTGGTGACTTGTGAATAGTGAATAGTGATTAGTTCAACAAAATATTGATAACCAAGTGCTCAATCAAAAATTGAATAGCCAATCCATTTATGGCTTGCACCAATATGCCAATAGTTTAGAACATTGTTTCACCTTTCTTTTTTGTCCTTTAGAATCTGTAAAACCTGCTCCACACATGCTGCAATAATCTTCTCTTGTGAGACTGGCGCATTGGTTGTGGCAGCAGGCTGTTCCTGACCTGAATTTACGGTAGCCTTAATGTGCAATTCCTTTATTTCTATTGGCATGTTTGAGTTATTGAGTTTCTGAGTTATTGAGTTTCTGAGTTTCTGAGTTTCTGGGAAATGTCCTTTCCAAAGACGTCTCTCAATAACTCAGGAGCTCAAATTCTCAAACCCTGATAGTATCAAAATATTGGTATTTCAACTTCAATGTTTCGATCACGATTTTGCTTTCTTCCGCATTAAAACTATCGACCGACCACTCCACTGGATAGGCATTCACGATTCGCCAAGCCATGAGTGGTGTATGCATTTCGTTCAATAGGGAAATGGTCATGTTAATGGGGTGGAATTCAAATCGTTCGACCGCATCTTTTACCCATTTTACGATCATAGAGCCGAGGAACATGCCCCGTTTCAATTCGAGTTCATTGTACTTAGTGCGCACGGGAAGACTATGGACAAAGCGGTTTTCCCCGCCTTCCGCAAAATCTTCTGTATCAACACTTACTGTGAGGCCACTGACCTCTCTGAACTTGAAATCATTGGGGGTCAGTCCTGGCAACTCAAAAGCAACCAGAAAGTGGAACCCGACCGGTGGATATAAAATGCCATCCATTTCCTATTCAATTTTATTCGTTCTGAATGGTCAGCCCTTCATGTACCAGTTCCATGCTTTCAATAGCCACCTCATTGCCATCTGCTTTGAGGTCGGTAGATTGGATTTTTGTTGGCCATGCTTTTTTGACCTTCCAGACTACAATTGGTTCATGTTCCTCATTGAGTAGGCTGATGGTAAGATCCCTCCGCTCAATGGTATTCAATTTCACGGAGTTCCACCAATTGTAATACTCGTTGTCGCTTGCGAACACACCTCGTTTCAGCGTGATGTTGGCGGTCTTGATAAGCCCGGGCATCTTGGTCTTGATGTATTCGGGACTGGCGCCGTGACGATATTCGATAACCTCCGCTTCTACATCGAGGCCAGAAATTTCGGTAAAGCCGATTTTAGTGCCGCCCCATTCCACTTGAAAATGGAATTTTGGTAAAGGATAATCTGCTGCCATAATTTTTGATTTTGCTTTTGGCTCTTTGCTTTTGGCTTTTTTTACCAAAAGCAAAGAGCGAATGGCCAAAAGCCTTGTTACGATACTGCCATTTTATGTGAAAATTTCAAAATAATAAACTCCGCCGGACGGACGACTGCCATGCCGATCTCCACGTTCATGCGGCCTTCCAAAATGTCGAGTGCCGTCATGGTGGTTCCGAGGCCAACGTTTACGAAAAATGCATCTTCAGCCTTAGCTCCGGCCAATGCGCCAGCGCGCCACTGCACCACGAGAAAATTTTCGATCATCGCCCTGACCCGTACCCATGTGTTGGCATCGTTCGGTTCAAAAACAAAAGGCTCGGTGGCTTTTTTGATCGACTCTTCGGCCATATTGAAAAAGCGGCGGACACTGATGTATCTCCACTCGTTGTCGTTTCCAGCAAGGGTTCGTGCACCCCAAACCATGATTCCTTTGCCAGCAAAGCCCCTAATTGCATTGATGGATTTGCCAGTAGCGTCAACATTGAGGCTCTCCTGATCCTTGTCCGTGATTTTTACAGTGGGTGCAATCACGGCATTCAAACTGACATTGGCGGGTGCTTTCCAAACCCCCCGAGTACGGTCAACCAAAGCATAAATGCCTGCTGTTGCTGGACTTGGAGGCATGGTGATGCGTTGGTCGCCGAGTAATATAGCAAGTTTGTTTTCAAATTCGTTGGTGAAAAATAATTTCACAATATTATTCATCACAAGTGAGGTAATTCCTGAGGCTGCAATAGCATTGTTAATAGCGGTAAGGGCATCTCCAGAACCCGTTTTCACATTTGCCAAAGTAGCTGCTGCTTGAACATCCGTCAAAGCCTGATTGGCATCAGTTAATGCAGTATCTGCCGCTGCCCCATTACTGCCCGGTGCTGCTTTGATGGCCGTAGCGGCCTGGACAGCTGCATCGGCTACCTTAAGTGCTTGTGATTTGGCCGTGGCCAAATCTGCTTCAGCCTGAACAGCCGTGTTGATGGGATCTACCAAATTTTTCAACTCATCCGCTTGGCGGTGAGCGAGAATGTCTGCCAGGTTTTTACCGTCCATGGTTGCACTGCCTGATGCAAACTGGATAGATTGGTTTTCAAAATAATAAGGCAAAGAAGTCTTCAGCCATGGGTGATAAGCAGCACCATATTTTAGAAAATTGTTACCGATGCCAGTCCTGAACGCGGTAACATCCACAGTGTCAATGGACTCCCCATCTAGAAGATCGCAAAGTAGAAAACGGTCACCGAGCGTTTGGCACTGGCCCAAAGCTGCTTTCAAAACATCATAATAATCACTTGCATTTCCGATCCCCACCGCTTCCGGGAAAAGGATCATGGTTGGCTCATCCATTTTTTTTAGCTCGGCCAGACCTTTGTCGATCAGGTCAGCTTTGCTTACACTTTCAGCAGTCTTATTAATGAGGCCGACAGAAATGATGTGACAAGGACCGCCGCCATTGGCATAAAAAAGTTGCAACGCATAATACATGCGGTACTTAGAAATGCTGGCTGGGGCAATGGTAACGGTACCGGGAAGGTTGTCGGTGCCAACATTAACCGTCATAGCTTGTGAGTTGGCTTTTCCAAAAAAGCGTTCATATTCCAGCATGGATTTGATGCGCTTGGCATAAGGAAAAGTACTCACCACATTCCCATCGTTGTCTTCGGCCTTTTCTGTGTAACCGACGAATGCGGGAATGGCTGTTTCAACCTGCGCCACCGAGGGCGGGAAAGTGGGTATTTCTTCGACGTAAACGCCCGGAGTTTTATAAACCATTTTATTGCTGTTGGCTTTTGGCAGTTGGCCATTGGCTTATCCGCTTCAAAAAAGGCAAATAGCTAATGGCCAACAGCCAATGGCAAGTTATGATGTCTGCATTTTATGAGAGAATTTCAGAATGATGAACTCAGCAGGACGGACGACTGCCATGCCGATTTCCACATTCATTCGGCCTTCCAAAATATCGAGGGCCGTCATGGTCGTTCCGAGGCCAACGCTGACGAAAAAAGCATCCTCAGGCTTGGCACCTTGCAAGGCTCCAGCACGCCATTGTATCACCAAGAAATTTTCGATCATGGCGCGGACTTTGACCCAGGTATTGGCATCGTTCGGCTCAAACACAAACTGGATGGTTGCTTTTTTCACCGACTCTTCCACCATATTAAAAAAGCGGCGGACAGGGACGTAGCGCCATTCATTGTCGTTGCCAGCGAGGGTGCGGGCGCCCCATACAATAATTCCTTTGCCCGTGAAGCTGCGAATAGCGTTAACAGATTTGCCGGTGCCGGTCACGTTCATGTCCCTTTGATCCTCATCGTCAATACGAATCATCGGTTCTTTCACATAATTGAGGCTCACATTGGCCGGTGCCTTCCAAACACCGCGATTGCTATCTACTTGTGCATAAACGCCAGCAATAGCAGCGCTCGGCGGCATCACCACAAAGTGCTTGGCAATGGCTTCTTTGATTTTATGATAAAGTTCATTGTGCGAATGAAACAGTGACTGACCCTCCTCAGCAGGAGTGAGCGCAGTGGCAGGTGGGGTCGGAACTTTGGTCAGGGCCTTTCCGGCAACTGTGCCTCCCGCAACGGTCTGGGCAACCTCGTCAAACGCATAATTGAGGTTCGTTTTCAGGTAAGGATAGTAGGCCGCTCCATATTTCAAGAAATTGTTGCCGATCTTGCTCCTGAAGTTCGCCTCCACATCTCCGAAGGCTTGAGCACCAGTATTAAAAATATCAATGATGGTCACCCTGTCACCCAATTCTGCACATTGCGCCAGGGCATCCTTATAAATGGTATAAAAATCATCCTCGTCCATCGCGGGGGCGTCCGGAAAAAGGAGGATGGTCGGCTCATCCTCTTTTTTAATAGCATCAAGCCCAGTTTTCAAATTAGTGCGTTTAGTGCCCGAAGCAGCTGGAATAGTCTTGCCAGCGCTGCATATATAACAAGGCCCTCCGCCATTGGCAAAATACATTTGCAATGCATAGTTCATACGAAAAGTGAGGCCGGGATCGGCAATGGGCTGTAGTTCGTCCTGAGCATTTACAGTGATCGTAAAAGTGGTAATGGGTTTGCCAAAAACCTCTTCGAACTCCGTGAAGGATTTTACCCTTTTGGGTTTGTTCACCAGCGAATCACCTTTATAGCTATCATTGGCCGTGTACCCGATAAAGGCAGGGATGGCGGTTTCTACCTGTGCAACGGAAGGTGGCAAAGTCGGTATTTCTTCAATATAGACGCCGGGAGTTTTGTAAGCCGTCATGATATTTTTTTTATTGATTACATATAAACATCAGCATAGACTTTCCCTGAAACCTGATCGGGTTTCACAGAAGCAACGCCAGGGTTGGGTATATTTTTATCACCAGTACTGTTGGTCATTTTGACAGTCTGGTATTCATCGGTCATTTTGATTACTGCTGGCGATTCATACAGCTTCTCAGCAGCTTTCTGAGTAAAATTGGTGACTCCTTTTTTTACAGCGGTGATACCCGTCAATCCTCCAGGGAAACGATAACGCCAAGTTGTGCTCCGAGCTTCGAACAAAAAGTGATAGCTCTGAAAATTGAGCGTGTCGTCGGTGCCTGCCTGCACTATTTTATAATTATTGGGCACGGTTGCGCTGTGGTGTATTTCAACAAGACCAAAAAGTGGAACAAAGTATATTTCATCATCAATATAGACCTGCTGCTCCGCACCGCCATCTTTGGTCAGCTTGTAAATGCCGGGACTTAGATGGGGTGGGTTTTCAGGAGCATATTCGCTGAAAGGATCTGTGGTATTGATGGTTTCAACAAACACCTCTGTACCATTCAAGTCTTTTATTTTATAATCCAAAATATTGGTCGCCGGATCATTGAAAATCCGCAATGAAGAAGTCCATAACGGTAGACGATCTTCCTCGCTCACCGGGCTTGCGTTCTTCTTTGAAAGCAATTTCAAATCTTGGTCGGGATTGGTCAAATGCAACGGATTGTTTTGCAGATTGGAAAAATAATAGCCCATTTTTAAGGGTTTCAAATGTGGGATCGGTGGTTTCTTAAAAAGTAAATCTGTAAAATTCAGAAAATAAGGATTGGTCAATTCCACCTTAAAAACCAGTTTGAAACCCTCCGTCAAACCAATAGGGAATTGCAGCTTTGCCGGCTCACCCACCACAGGTGCCAATACGACGATCCCATCTGCCATCTGTCGCACGATCAACCTATATTTCGAAAGCATCCGCGCCGTCGGGGCTGTTGGCACCAATCGCAAGTCGCTGCTACTTCTACCTGCATAATAAAGGTGCAGGTAGCGCATTTCAAAAAGCCTTGCGTAGCGGATATTCATTTTTTGAGTTATATTAAACAGTAGTCGCCCCGTCCACGTTGACTTCCAAAATCGGTTCGCCAATACCACTCAATTTCTCTTTGGCCTCTAATGGAATCATCCTTACTTTATAGACTGCCGAGGGTTTTTGCTTGCCACCCAAAAAACCCCAAACATGGTTGAGTTGCTCCATGGACAAGTTCTGCAGTTCCACGATGAGCCTAAATTTTTCTTCTTTGGCCAACGTACCAGCTTCGCCATCTTTTTCTGTGAAAAATGGTCTGCTTTGAAAAAATTCAATCACCTGCGACAAGCGCGTCAATGCAGTGGTATAAGTAACATGGTTGCAGGTGAATAAAAGAAAGAGGTTCACATAAACCGGGCGGTTCTTAAATTCCGTTTTGAAGCGGTGGTTCAAGCGGTGGTGGACTCCATTCTTCAACGCCATTTCCTCTTCCACTTTTATCAAAGTAATCAAAATGGATTCATCCGCTCCAGTGGGCGGGTCTTCTGCCACATTTGCCAAATGAACTTTGCCTTCCAGGTCAGGATGGTATTTTTCCAAGTGCTTGGATAGGATATGAATGGTATTCTTAATGTCCATTTGGTAATTAAAAAGAATGAAAAGGCAAAGACAAAGTTATCGGGAAAGGTGATCCGCCCCTTGAACTATTTCAACATTCCATTAAACTATTTCAACAACTGGCCCGATACTGAGACGGGCTTGCCCCAAACTCCTTTTTGAAGCTGCGACTAAAATATTCCAGCGACCGAAACCCAACCATGTAGCCAACTTCCGAGACGGACAAATGACTTTCTTTTAAAAATGACTGGCTTCGCAACAACCTGTATTTGCGGATATAATTGGCAGGCGAAAGATTGATCCGTTTTTTCAGCTTGCGGTGCAACTGCATTTCACACAAGCATATAATTTTGCACAAGCAACTGGCACGGAAATTTTCATCGTCGAGGTGGCGCTCTATCACTCCATTTACCAATTTTAGGAACTTATCTTTTGTATTCAAAACCGGGTCAACTAGCTCTGCGGGCCGTTTTCGCTGGTTGAACGAATAAGCCCTCATGTTTCCATTTTGGAAGTCATTGCAAGCCCCGTTTATCTTCAAAGTTTGTTCCCCCTCAGGTGGAAGCCTCACCCAATTTTTGACTGCCAGATACTGGAACAGCTCTTTGATGTTTTCTTGGCTGGCGCCTTGAAGTACCAGCACCAAACTGTCATCAACGTTTTCATTTGAAACGGGTGATACTGCCACAATTGGTTTTAATTTACCAACCGGAGTGGGCCCAAATACATTGTTAACATTCAGCACGTTTCTCGGCACCGGGTCGGCATTTTCGACATGCAAGACTGGAGAGAATGGGGACATGAGCCTATTGTTTTAAGGATGAATTATTTCAATTTTATCAAATTCTGTTTCAAAGAAAAATCAATTGGAACACCCAAAGAGAGAGATACCACACGAGACCAAGTTCTTAATCTCAGCAACGGCCTTGTGCATAATAATGTTCGGGCGATCAAAATTTACAAGAAAATAAATTAGAGCGATAACTGCATATAATGGAGAGGCTTAGGTGCCAAATGCAAGGAAAGTAGTTTCTTAAGCTAAAACGTTTAAAAATATGTGACAAATGTAATGAATATAAATCAATTATACATTTAAAAAATCTCGCTTATTTAAAATTCAATGTGTGTAAAACGGAGATACAATAACGGTTTTCCATTGACATAAAATGACCATTATGAATTCGATATTTAATTAAGAAACCAAACCGTTCTGTTCCGGCCTCCTATTCCGTAATTTTGCGGCCTTTTCAAAAAATCGAGCAAGCGCAACTTATACATGGATTTAAAAACATTTCATAAACGGTTCAGGACTTTGTCGGTGGTGGAGCAAGATATGCTGAAAGTCTTGTCCATCGCTTACGAAAAAGTTGGCAACACCACCTTCCTGACACTACTGAAAAACAGTGGGATACATCGTAAAAATGGCCTTCCCGTCAACATGGAGCACCTAGAGCGTTACAAGGAAATGCTCGATGCGGGAGGATGGCTGGCACGGAGCCTTTCCGACGAAATAGGCATTTCCGAAAAAATGGTGGAACGCACCATGCGCATGGCGGTTGTCGATGACCGATTCAAGATTTTTGCCCGCCAGATCCAAAAACTGTTGCCCTACCGTAAAGGCATGACCGTGAGGTCGTATGAAAGTGGGCTTCGGGAAGTACGTCTCGCATTATATGAAGGAAACGTACAAAAGGTTGGGGAGGTGCTGAACGACCTGATGATCCATTATGCTTATGACTTCATGCAGGCCAATTTTTTCGAAAACTTCTTCGAGCCATTTGACCCCGATTGGTTAAACACTTTTCCTGTTGAAATACAGAACATGGCACTCAATCAAATGGTATTGAAAGCCATTACCAATCTCGAACCGGTACAGGAATATGAGGATTTCATGGTCGACTATGGCTGGCTGAAAGAGAAAAAGAAAAAGCCATTTGGGCACTCCTTGATGCATTCGATCAAGATGAGGCAAGGCAAGTTCCAAGAAGCCCTTGAGTTGGCAGACCAAGAGGAATTTACGGGCGTGCAACTGCTAAGAAAGGGGAGTGCTTCATTCTTTCTCGGTAAAAATGAATTTGCGCAGAGCGCTTTTGAAGGGGGCATGAAAATGCTTCAAAAAAAAGGCGAAGTCGGTAAAAAAGGTGCTTATCCAAATTTTGATGGCACAGCCCATGTGCTGGCCACGCTCAAAGAGAAAAAAACGGGCTACTTCGATAAGGCCAACGAGCTGTGTTATGAATCGAGCGATGGGCCATATAACAGCATTTTTGCCTACCTCCAAGGAGCGATCCTTTTCCAGATGAATTTTGTGAAAGACGGACGGGAAATGCTTGAGTTTAAACCAGAGACATCTCTTGAATGGGTTTTCTATTGCGCTGGGCATTTTTGGAACGACATGGAAATGGGCAATCGAGAAATAGTGGAACTCTACCGCTTTTTCCAGAAAGCCAATGACAATGGGTATGCTTGGCTGGCAATGGAATTCGCTTCGTTGGTTTCAAAATTTGAAAAAGATGAAAATGCCTCAAAAAGGTTCGCCATCATCGCTTCGCAAATAGCTGAAAAAATTGGCGCTGAAAGCATCTTGGGCATCGTGCAAAAAACGGCAAAATGGGAGCGCAGCCTTGATGCCCTGCTCCAGCTTAAACTAAATGTAAAAAATAAAGGAAATAAGTCTGGCAAAGAAACCCGCCTGGCATGGGTGGCCGATTTCAGGTCAGAAGAAATACAGCCTATTGAGCAGACTTTCGGGAAAGGAGGCTGGTCCAAAGGCCGCAATGTTTCTATAAAAAGACTGAAAGAAGGCACCATGAAATGCCTGTCCGACCAGGACCGTGAGGCCATTCGTGCCATTGAAACATACAGCTATGGCTATTATGGCAACCACAATGATTTACAATTCAATTACGAAAAACTGGTAAAAGCGCTGGTCGGCCACCCCTTATTGTTTTTGAAAGAAAACCGCTCCATCACCGTAGAGTTAGTGTTGCAAAAGCCTCAACTTGTCGTCGAGGAAACGCCCGAAGGATATGAAATAAAATTCGCACAGTCATTTAACGAAAGTGGTATGACCGTGATTAAAGAAACTCCGACCCGTTATATCGTTGTCAATTATGAAAATGAACATCACGAAATCAACCGATTGCTCAATTTTGGCACGTTGACGGTACCTGTTGAAGCGAAAGAAAAAGTAGTGGAGGTCGTTGGCAACCTGTCTTCTGTAGTCATGGTGCAGTCCGAAGTTGGGGGACAGACCGTTGAAATGGTAACAGCAGAAGCTAATGCCACGCCATTCCTGCATTTACTGCCCGTCGGGGAAGGTTTCAAGATGGAATTTTTTGTAAAACCTTTTACCTCGGAAGCACCCTATTTCAAACCTGGTGAGGGGCGGGAAAATGTGATTGCAGAAATAAACGACGTACCCACCAAAACGCAACGAAACCTAAAAGAAGAAAAAAAGAATGCCCGCCGGGTGGAAGATGCCTGTCCAACCCTGCTGCGGATGAACTCGCACAATATGGAGTGGCATTTTGAAGAAACAGAAGATTGCCTGAATGTTTTGGTGGAACTTGAGCCACTCCGCACTGCTGGAGAAGTTGTCCTTGAACACCCCAAAGGCGAAAAACTCCGCATCAGTGGCCATATCAACTTTGACCAACTTTCGCTCGGCATCCGCAAAGAGCGAAATTGGTTTGAACTGGACGGAAAGGTGCAAGTAAGCGAAGACCTTGTTATGGATTTCCGCCAACTGCTCGACCTTGCCCAGAAAAGCAGTAGTAGTTTTGTGGAAGTCAGCGACGGGCAGTTTATTTCCATTACTTCCCAATTGCGCCGAAAACTGGACGACCTGAACGCCGTCATTTCAAAAACCAAAAATGACATGCGGTTTCATCCACTGGCCGCTCCCATGCTCGAAGATTTTACAGACCAACTCCACGACCTTAAAGTAGATGCTGCTTGGAAAAACCAACTTTCCCGCCTCAAAGAAGCCAAAGAAATGACGCCCACCGTGCCTTCCACCCTAAAGGCTGAACTCCGCAACTACCAAACAGATGGGTTTAGGTGGTTGAGCCAGCTGGCCTATTGGGGCGTGGGGGCTTGCCTTGCTGACGATATGGGCTTGGGTAAAACGGTCCAGGCGCTTGCTGTCATCCTTGACCGTGCAAATGCTGGCCCGGCACTGGTTGTCGCCCCGGCATCTGTGGCGCGCAACTGGTACCATGAGGCGAGACGTTTTGCGCCAACCCTGCGCCCACTCATTTTTGGGGAAGGCGACCGACAGGATATGCTCGACGACCTGCAACCATTTGATCTTTTGCTTTGCACCTATGGCCTGATGCAGCAGGAGAACAAGCAGTTTTTAGAAAAACATTTTACCACCATCGTACTGGATGAAGCGCAGGCTATCAAAAACCGGAGCACCAAACGGTCACAGGCGGCCATGCAGCTTCAAGGTGATTTCAGGATCATCACCACCGGCACGCCAATCGAAAACCACCTTGGCGAACTTTGGAGCTTGTTCAATTTCCTGAACCCCGGCCTGCTCGGTTCGATGCAGCATTTTAATGAAACCTATGCCCACCCCATCGAACGTTTCCAGGACCGGGAGCGGCGCAACCAGTTGAAACGCCTCATCCAACCGTTCATCCTGCGCCGCCGCAAGAGCGAAGTGCTGAGTGAACTACCTCCAAAAACGGAGGTCACCCTCATGGTGGAATTGTCGAAAGAAGAACGGGCTTTTTACGAAGCACTGCGCCGCAAGGCCGTCGAAAACATCGAAAGCGGCAATGGCGAAGTCGGCGAAAAACGATTTCAAATACTCGCCGAACTCATGCGCTTGCGGCAGGCATGTTGCCACCCACGCATGGTCGAGCCAACCTCAGAACTCAGTAGCAGCAAGCTCAACCTGCTTGCAGAAACGGTGGAAGAATTGATTGAAGAAGGACATAAAATATTGATTTTCAGCCAATTCGTAAAACACCTGACCTTGGTGAGGGAATGGGTGGAACAACAAAATATTGCTTACCAATACCTCGATGGCAGCACTCCCCTCGGCCAACGTGACAAAGCGATCCGAGCTTTTCAATCAGGCGACGGCGACCTGTTCCTCATCAGCCTGAGGGCTGGTGGATTTGGCCTCAACCTGACTGCCGCCGACTATGTGATCCACCTTGACCCCTGGTGGAACCCTGCGGTAGAAGACCAGGCCAGCGACCGCGCCCACCGCATCGGCCAACAACGCCCAGTGACCATATACCGGCTGGTAGCAGAAAAAACCATCGAGGAAAAGATCGTGAAATTACACGCTGAAAAACGCGACCTCGCAGACAGCTTGTTGGAAGGCACAGAACAGAGTGCAAAATTGAATGTGGAGGAGTTGTTGGAGCTGATGAAAGGGTAAGTGGATGGTTAGATGGCTTTTTTGCTGGATTAACCTTAACTTTGGTAAAAATTGCTGGATTATGCTTGTCGAAAAAAAAATAGTGCGTAGCCATAAAAAGAAGGTAAAAATTCCAACATCTTTGATTTATGAAATCATGGACGGCAAGCCTATTTATTACAAAGGTTACCGGGATGTATTAAACCAAACAAAAACAATTGAGGAAATTATGGCTTGCTCCGGATTACAAGGGATTATTATTTCCTATGTTTTGAGAATACTGTTCACAAAATTGGATGAAAAAAAATACCACATTTTCACCAATGAGATAGGCGTCCATATTGAACACAAAAACAACCTCGCTTCCGATATTGGCATTTATGATAAAAAAATATTGACACCTGATAAAATAACCGTCAACTATCCTGATGTCCCTGCCAACGTATTTGTCGAGGTAGATATAAAAGCAGATTTGGAAGACATGACCGAGACGGGCTATATCAAAAAGAAAACCCAAAAGTTATTGGACTTTGGTGTAGAAAAAGTCATCTGGATTTTATCAAACCCAAAACAAATTATTATAGCCACGCCTGGCGGCAAATGGGAATTGCTCGATTGGAATATTGATGCGGAATTAATGGACGGGCATTTATTTAATGTGGGCAAGTATTTAGAAAACGAGGAAATCGCTTTGGAGTAAGTAGGTGGAGTTAAATAATCGACACTTTTGACGAGGTTACCTGCCTACCGGCAGGCAGGTTTTTTCGTCAGACAAGGCAAAAAAAATTAGCATAGCCATAGCTACGGTCATTTTTTTTAACAAAGTATGGCGGAAA
>JAJCYI010000039.1 GCA_029263015.1 Saprospiraceae bacterium
ACGTGAGTTCTGGATAATAATCCTTGACAATCAAGAGCTTATGGCGGTTTCAGTCCTTTGATTGTCCCGTTAGGGACGGAACATGGGTAGCAATGCCAAACCAACGGTATTTTTCGTGCCGTAGGTACGTAACATTTTCCACGTTGCGTACCTACGGCACGTCGAAAAACCCCTGCAAATGCTTGGCTACCCATGTCCCGTCCCTAACGGGACAATAAGATTGCTATCCAGAACTCACGTTAAATAAAAAAGCTGACACCTTTCGGAAAGGTGTCAGCTTTGAAGTGAAAAATAATCTATCTGTTTGACCTATTCCCTATTTAATATCTCAGAGGGATTGGTGTTTAACGCATGCCTGATCTTGACGCCCACCGTTAACGCTGCCATCAGGAAAATGACGGCACTCGAAAATATGAGTGTGCCCGATCCCACGCCAACATTGTATTCAAAAATGATGTCCATCAACAATTTGGTCAAATACCATCCTCCGTAACAACCAATGATTGCAGCTACCAAAAAAATCCAGACGTAGCCACGGTTTACTATGGCGACAATATGACGAGGGGTGGCGCCCACGACTTTCCGTATGGCAATTTCTTTCATTTTTTTCAACACCGTCTGTGATACAAGGGCAAATAGTCCGATTGCTGTAAGCAGAACAGAGATGATGGCAAAAATTGAAAATATCAATGCAATGTTGTCCGTCGTTTCCAATGCATCAGCTTTCATTTCATTTTGGACCTGGAATTCGTGCGGTGTGTAAGGAAACAATCTTGACCATATTACTTTCATTTGATCTTGTACAGAACTCAGTTTGCCAGGTGCAGCACTAACAACTAGGCGTCGGAATTTATCAGGTTTCACCAGTTTTATAATCAGCGGGATCATTGGTGAATAAAGGTCATCAGCATGGAAGTCATCCAATAGGCCGATCACGGAATAAGTCGCGCTGTCAAATGTGATACTCTGCCCAATCACATCTTCCTTTTCCCAGCCAAAATGGTCGATCATTTTTTCATTGACCAGTACAGCAGTCTCAAAATCAGTTGGCAGGTTCGAGTCAAAATCCCTGCCCTCGATAACGCTCAATCCCATCAGTTCAACATAGTCTTCACCAACTGCGATGTAGCCCGTTTCCTTTCTTTCCCCCTGGGATTCCATAGTGCCCATGTAATAAGAATAGCCAATGTGCTGTCGGGCACCTGCGGTCAGTTCTACATTTGGTAACTGATCTATTTCATTTTGAAAGGCGGTGAATGTGGATTCATCTTTTGTATTTGCAAAAATAATATCCTCCATTTCATAACCATAGTCGTACGTTTTTTGATATTCTGAATTTCGGAAAAATGCTATTCCGGCAATTACAGTTATTAAGGAAATGGCTACTTGAAGTCCCAGCAACCCCCTGGAAAACAGGTTTGAACCGCCGAATTTGACAACTCCTTTAAATATATTGGTGGGGTTGAAACGGCTGATGTAAAAAGCTGGGTAACCCCCAGCCAACAGCGTTGTGCCGATTACAAGCCCAGCCATGATAACAAGTAAACCAGTATCAGAAAGGTAATTGGCTTCCAGTGCAAGGTATTGCCACATCTCATTATAAGCAGGCAACCAATATTCATTGATCTGCACTGAGACAAACACTGCCAGCAGAACAATAAAACCACATTCCAGCAACATTTGCCAGACAAGTTGCTGCTGTGTGCCACCCATGACTTTTCGGACACCCATTTCTTTTAACCTTCGATTGGAACGAGCAATAGTTGTATTGGTAAAATTTAGGCAGCAAACCAGAAATATCAGTATAGCCAACACAAAAGGACCGAAAGTCGCCGAATCTGGAGGGCGGCTAAATAGCGAATTGCTATACAGGTCATTATCGTGGTTTGCAACCTCGGCCATAGGCTCTAATTTGAACCCTGTCACTTTCCAATCTTCCCTTGCCTTATTCTGTGGCCCGATATATTTATTGAAGTCTGCGGCCAACCCGGGTGCATCGGCTGGGTTTTTCAGTTTTAAAAACAAAGCATCAATGAACAATTCCCAATTCCCAGCGTCAATTGGACCACCAGTAAACCCATTCCGCAAATTGTCAACATTGGTAAGAAAATCAAACCAGACAGAAGAGTTTTTGGGCACATCTTTTAAAACGCCATTAATGATAAATGACAATTGTTCTGATTCTTCTTCACCCAAAACAATGGTTTTCCCTAAAACATCATTGTAATTTCCATCCTGAATACCAAAATACTTGATGGCCATTTCCTCGGTCAACAATATTCCACTCTTATCACTAAGGTCATTGTTCCCCGCCAGTAAAGGGAAGTTGAAAAAAGAGAAAAATCCTTCATCCACAAAATGTACCCTTCCTGAAAGGGGTTCCTTATCTTTTTCACGAATAGGGAATCCCCTGACAATAATTCGGACCTGATCCGACACAACAGAAAAATCCTGGGCCGCCGCAGGGCCGATTGGATAGGGGACGATCCCTCGCATGATCTCACTCTCTTCTCTTGAAATCAATACCCGGAATATGTCCTCCGTATTTTCGTGCATGGAATTGTAACTGAGCGCCCATCGGTAATTCTGGACAGCCCAGACCATGGTTGCCAATCCAACTCCCAATCCAAAAATGTTGATTAGTGTATAAGTTTTGTTCCGCCAGAGATTGCGGATGGCAATTGTGAAATAACTTTGTAACATTGTCTGGTGATTTTACATTTATCCATCAAGCCGCATACCAATTGATGTAAAATGTTGTCAATGTGTTTTTTATGAATCAAAATATTTAAATATTTAAATATTTTCGTTCATAAACGAACGTTGTACGTGCGCTAATGCACAGGACGATTGTGCTCTCCTTTGCTGGCGAATTTCCGAAATTACGTATCCATTCCTTCATTCTGTATATTTACCCCAAATCAATTAAATTGGAAATAATAAAAAACATCATTATTGGTGCAGGGCCTGCTGGGCTGGCAATGGCTGGCCGGTTACACCATGCTGGAATAGATTACACCATTTTAGAAAAAAGTAAAAAAGTCGGCAATGCTTGGCACAACCATTACGACCGACTCCATTTACATACGGTAAAACAATGGTCGCATCTCCCGTATATGCCATTCCCAAATGATTTTCCGACTTATGTTTCCCGAAAACAATTAGTGGACTATTTTGATAAATATGTAGCCCGGTTTAATATCCAACCAATATTTAATGAAGAAATTAATTCTATTAAAAAAAAGAGGGAGCATTGGCAATTAAATGCCAGCTCCGGAAAATCCTATTTTGCAGAAAACGTAATTATTGCAACTGGACTGAACAGCAAACCGAACATCCCTAAATGGGAAGGTCAAGAAGAATTTAATGGAGATATTATCCATAGTGCATTTTATAAAAATCCAAAACCATATATTGGAAAAAAAACACTGGTCGTTGGCTTCGGAAATACCGGTGCCGAAGTTGCCCTTGACCTTTCAGAACATGGTGTCGAAACTTATGTAGTTGCACGTGGGGAAATAAGCCTTGTCCCCCGCGACCTCAATGGCAGGCCTGTCCAGGTAACTGCTAAACAGTTAGAGAAACTACCATTTGGGTTTGGTGATTGGCTGGGTTCTCAAATCCGGAAAATATATTTTGGTAATGTAAAAAAATATGGGATTAAAGTAGCGAAAGGACACCCAGCCGTATTATTAAAGGAAACAGGAAAAACGCCTTTAATTGATATTGGAACCATCACCGCTATAAAAAAAGGGCAAATTAAAATATTGCCTGATATCGACTATTTCACAGCAAAAGGTGTGCAGTTCAAAAATGGCCAACACATTGATTTTGACAGTGTTATATTAGCGACTGGCTTTCATGCAAAAATTGAAAAATTAATTGAAAGAGGCCAAGAATTATTGGACAAATACAATTGCCCAAAAGGAGCAATTGCAGCAGGATATCATAAAGGAATTTATTTTGTCGGGTTCGACAATTATAAGTTAGGCGGGATTATCGGAACTATTGTAGATGATTCAAAAACAGTAGTGGAGGTTTTGAGTGATGAGGTTTGAGTGATGAGTGATGAGTGATGAATTATAAATCAACAATCATCAATTATCAATCATAATTCTTCCGCAAATTCTTTAAATTGATTTAGCCATTTTTGGGTTTGTTTTTTAAATAACCCCGGCATAAGGAAAACCATCATTTTTATCATCAATCCATTAAATTTAGTATATTCTATTTCCACATCGTACTTCGTTTGATTTCCATTAATGGAGGTGAAATAATTTTTCATGGTATTGGTCATGGTTTTCGCCTCATATATTCCAGTAAATTCAGTCGGCAAATTTTTAACCACAATTGTTTCGATCAATTCCATGTCCCGTTTTCCAATTTTATAAACCATTTTTGATTTTGCACCCGGCGTTCCAGGCGTCCCGCTCAAATGCTCAAAGCTGACAAAGCCATCTTGCCATTTATCGAGGTTGTCCACGTCGTCGAACAATTCGATGACTTTGTTTATTGGTAGATTTATTTGGACGGTGCAGTTGAATTTCATGAATGGATAAATTGGAAATTGAGAAATTAGAAATTAGAAATTGAGAAATTGGCTGAGTCGAATAAATCTGGTTTCATAATTTCTAATTTCCAACATTCTTCTTCCCCTTTTCCTTCATCGCTACTTCACGCACCGCATCAGCAACCCGCCATGCCACACTTTCATCCAAAGTGGCAGGAATGATGTAATCCTTGGTTGGGTTGCGAAGATGATCTGCAATGGCATAGGCAGCGGCAAGTTTCATGGCAGGCGTAATTTTTTTGGCGTGGGCATCCAATGCCCCACGAAATATACCTGGAAAACCCAGTACATTATTGACCTGGTTGGGCAAATCGCTGCGGCCCGTCCCAACGATGGCAGCACCTCCTGCATGGGCTTCTTCAGGCATTATTTCAGGAGTTGGGTTGGCGAGGGCAAAAATAATGGGATTCTTGGCCATTGTCTTTATATCGCTTCTGTCGAGTAATCCACCGACGCTCACACCGATAAAAACATCTGCATCAACGAGTGCATCTTTTATCGAACCACTCATATTCTCCGTATTTGAAAATTCCAGTGATTCTTTTTTACTCGTATTCAAATCCTCCCGGTCGTGGGAAATGATTCCTTTTGAGTCGCAAAGAATAACGTCTTTTACCGAGATACAACTATGGTTTTTTTCATGTCCCACGCAGCGCAATATTTTTCCAATGGCCATGCCGGCTGCTCCCGCCCCATTCACCACGACTTTTAACTGGGATAGGCTTTTTCCTAAGACTTTGGCTGCATTGACAAGTGCCGCCAACACCACAATCGCAGTTCCGTGCTGGTCGTCGTGAAATACTGGAATACCAAGATTTTGCAACCGTTCTTCGACTTCAAAGCTTCGGGGAGCTGCAATATCTTCCAGGTTGATGCCACCAAACACCGGAGAAATAAGTCGGACGGTCTCAACTATTTTATCTGTATCCTGGGAGTCGATACAAATCGGAAACGCATCAATATTGGCGAAACGCTTGAACAAAAGTGCCTTGCCTTCCATCACCGGGATGGCTGCTTTTGCTCCGATATTGCCCAACCCAAGCACGGCAGACCCATCGGATACGATCGCAACGGTGTTGCTTTTTATGGTGTAATCGTAAACAGAATCTGGATTGGCTGCAATTGCACGGCATGGTTCCGCCACCCCAGGTGAATACACCAGAGAAAGTTCATCGCTGGTGCGGACATCAATTTTTGGGGTTATCCTGATTTTGCCCTTTAGGCGTTTATGTAAAATGAGTGATTCTTTGAAATAGTCCATTGAAGTGTTTTGAATGTGAGGTTGGTTCTTGGTTCTTGGTCTAATGGAAAAGTATGAATCGTACTCGTCGTAAAGGAAGAACCATTAAACCATTAACCATTAAACCTATCTTTTCCCTCCCTAATTTATTTTTTCGAACCTTCTGCCGACATGGAATCCGAGCAAGAATATTGCTCCTTCTCCTGTTGGTTCGCCATCGGTCCAAACATTTATTTCATATCCAAGCGAAATCGTGGGGGCAATGACAGTGATTGGATTTAGGCGGAATGTATATCCAAATGTGGCGGTTGGTTGAGAAACAATAACATCACTCCGCCCCCTTATTTCATTAGGGCGTGCAATGTTGTCCTGCCAATCAATTTCGTTGAACCACAAATCACTTTTTAATTCGACAAAAGAACCAAGTTGAGTCTCTACAAAATATCGTTTATAACCGAGCGAAAATCCAAAGCCACTTCCCCGTTCGTTTTGATGTACGCCAGCAGAACCATGCCTGATCCAATTATAGCCTAACCGAAGATGGCCGGCATGTTTGCCAGAGGCCGCTTCTACCCTCAAGCCAGGTATCAATCCTGTTGGGTAGGCTTGGAACTCAAAAGCAACATCCAGTACGTATTTTTGAGCTTCACAGAAAGTAAATAGAAACAATAAGACTAATGTTGAAAGGTATCTTAATTTCATATTGATTTATCCATGTTGCGGCGAAAATACATTTAAATCCCAACCTGTGAGAGCTATATTTGTTGCAGATGCAAAATTGGAACCATGGTTATTTCCTTATACCTGACCAAACTAGGTTTTATTCATTTGTAAAAATATAGAAGGTGGACAGAATCGGAACCAGAAGTTGTACTTCTGGGATTGAAACAAGCTGGAAGCACAACTTCCGGTTACGGAAAATGCACAAAACCCTTACTGACCAAGAATACAAACGCTATGGAAAACTCTTCGATAATCAAAGCGATCAAACAGAACAACCTGCAGATCGAAGTGGATGAACATGACCGGAAGTTGTTGAAACAGGAATCTCCGTTCATTTGTATCGCCAACCAATCCTTGGAGTTCATTGATGAAATAGTCTTGATGCAATTGCTTGAGGAACAAGGAGTTCCGTTTCGGATTATCGGAAGAAAGCAAAAGTTTGGTAAAGATCTTCAGGGCTATTTCCTGTCGGTTACTTTCAACATCTTGCAATGGGAAGATTATTTTGAGCGCACCAAAAAACAATTGATCTGGGCAAAAGAAAATGAAGTGACCACTTGCCTTGTGCTCCATTTTACGGATAAAACACTTGACACGCCGATGCGAGTCAGGTTTCTCAACCAATTGATGAATGCTGTTTTAAAAATTGAATTGCCCATCGTGCCCGTTCGTATCAAAGCTCCTTTTCCAGACTTTGTCAGACCACGGATCGGTAAAATGATGATTTTGAAAAAGAGGAAAGAACCTTACAAAGTCACCGTTCGAATCGGAAAGGCAATTTCTGTACAGGATCAACAAAAAATCCACAGGCCCAATGATTTCAGGAGATATTTACAATCTAAAATATTTTCGCTGGGTTCTGGTCTTGAGATAAAACCCCTGTTATTCCTGCAAAACTTTTTTAATCGGCCTGAAAAAGCCCAACCCATCGCAAATCCGATTCCGACAAAAATAATAGCTGAAGAAATCAATAGGTTGGGCAATGGATCACTCATTGCGACACAAGGGGAGTTTGATATTTTAGTGGTCGAGGCCAAAGAAATGCCCAACACCATCAAGGAAATTGGCAGGCTGCGGGAGCTTACTTTCCGCTCCATTGGAGAAGGCACAGGAAAGGCAATTGACCTTGACGAATATGATTATTACTATCGGCAGCTCATTCTTTGGGACCGGGAGGCAGCGCAAATTGCAGGTGGCTACCGCATCGGGCTTGGCCAGGAGATTTTCGACCGATATGGAGCTGATGGTTTTTATATCAGCAGCCTTTTCAAAATTGATCCCGGCTTCCATCCAACCATGCAAGCATCTATCGAGTTGGGGCGTTCGTACATTGTTCCTGATTATCAAAAAAAGCGACGCCCGCTGTTCTTGCTATGGAAGGGTATTTTATATTTTTTATTGAAAAACCCGCAGTACCGCTACCTTTACGGCCCTGTTAGCATCAGCAAGTTTTATTCTAAAATATCGAGGAGCCTGATCGTGGCTTTTATTAAAAACTATTATTTCAACCACCAGTTGGCCAAATTCCTCACACCTAAAAAACCTTTTATTGCAAAAGTTGACAAAGTAGATATTGAAATGCTGGCAGCGACATTGGGCGACCAAGTTAAAAACCTGGACAGCTTGATCGAAGACATCGAACCAGATCACATCCGCATCCCAGTTTTGGTCAGGCAATACCTGAAGTTGAATGCCAGGTTTATCAGCTTCAACGTTGACCCAAATTTTTCTGATGTGTTGGATGGTTTTATTATCCTGAATTTAAAGGATGTTCCCGATTCAATGATCGAAGCACTGAGGAGGGAGTTGTGAGGGAATTGAAAAATTAGAAATTACTTGCCTGCCGTCAAGGCAGGAAAATAAAAAATTGAATGGAAAAATTTAGAGCCTTGCCACGAGGTATTTGGGTGTTTTTTTTAATGGTCACGCACATGATGCCAGGGGTTTTGAAGTCTATCTTTAGTAAGGACTTTCTTCCTTTGGCACTAAGAATGAGGCAATTATGGGCCATCCGTTCACTTAAAACATTAGGCATAAAAGTTGACTTAAATGGATCACTGCCGATTGGCGGGCCATTTATTTTTATCGGCAACCATCGCTCTTATATTGACCCTGTCGTTGCGCTCCGTGACATCCTTGCTTTACCCGTGGCCAAGGCAGAAGTCAGTTCCTGGCCAATTATCGGTTATGCGGCCAAAGCGACTGGGGTTATGTGGGTGAAAAGGGACAGTAAAAATAGCAGGGCTTCGACCCTGAAGGCGATGGAAAAAACCTTGAATGATGGGTTCTCCGTTTTGATCTACCCTGAAGGAACAACTCACATCGATCCTGTCACACGTACTTTCCTGCGCGGTGCATTCAGGTTATCTGCCACCATGGGCATCCCTGTTTTGCCAATAGCCATGGAATTCCATGACCAAGACGATGCCTTTATCGATGATGATAAATTCGGATCTCATTTTGTAAAAAGTTTTGGTAAAAAAAATACGCATGTA
Organism: Saprospiraceae bacterium; assembly: GCA_029263015.1. Classification (GTDB taxonomy): domain Bacteria; phylum Bacteroidota; class Bacteroidia; order Chitinophagales; family Saprospiraceae; genus UBA6168. The sequence goes on from JAJCYI010000039.1 coordinate 9,029, forward strand.
AAGGTTGAATATGGAAACCCAATCAAAGGTGACGACCCAGAGGAACTGTTGGAACAATCGCAAAAATGGATTGACGGAAAATTAATCGAGATGCGAAAGGAAATAGGGTTAGATGTTGCCTTGACTCAAACGGTCAAAGTAAAATGAATAGCAGATGAGCCAACCGATTGTGTGGCATTTGATATATCAACAATTGCCAAAAATGGCCATGTTGTAAATAAAATACGGTGGATTGTTTTTCGTTCTCAGCAATGTAATTTTAACCAAAAGAATGAGGAATTAATTAAACTATAAAATGACAAAAAGAATCTTACCTATTATTTTAACCCTATTAGTCTGTTTCCTTTTCAACCACAACAGCTCAGCACAACAGCGTTTCAAAGCTGGTTTGATATTGGGCCTCAATGCCTCACAAATCCTTGGAGACGACATCGGGGGCTACAACCGGTTGGGCATGCAAGGAGGGTTGCGGGCAGTCACTATTATTACTGAAAAATCTGATCTGATCTTCGAAATCCTTTATTCTCAAAGAGGAAGCAGGGGCAGGGCAGGGTTTTCCACTCTTGAAATCACTACAAATTATATAGAAGTACCCGTCCTGTATACTTTCAAAGACTGGCTCGATGAGAGTGGTTATTATAAAATACAAGTGAGTGGCGGGTTTTCTTTTGGGCGGCTATTGACAGCTACCGCCATAGATTCTGTCCATGGTGAGCAAGTGGACAATTTTAATGACAATGACATTAGTATTACGATGGGGGCCGAATATTTCGCAAGCGAACATTTCAGTTTTGGTGCGAGGTGGTCGAGGTCGCTCAACCTACTTTATAACAAAGACAAGTATAACGAATCTATCAACTCATTACGGGGATTCTTTTTGAGCTTTAGGGGTGCATATATATTTTAGACCTCAAATAGATTTGTGGTTTAAGGATCGTTTAAAAAAAAAGTTCGATAATTAGAACGAAGTGATTTTGGTTTTAGACGATGAAAAAAAAGCGAGCATAGCCAAAGCTACGTAAGCATTTTTTGAAGAAGTATAAGATCAAAAGGACGAGTTAAAATGTCGAAGTTATTTTTTAAACGATCCTAAGCAGGCATGTCCTGCACTTCCAATCTGTAACCGACGCCATGTACTGTCTTGATTTTCAATGAAATATCATCCGCAATAACCTTTCGGAGCCTTGACACAAATACATCCAGGCTCCTGCCGACAATAACACCTTCATCTCCCCATACTTCATCCAAAATCTGTTCCCGCTGCAATAGTTGATTGGAATGGGTGGCAAAAAAATGAAAAAGTTTGGCTTCCCTGAAAGTCAGTTCTTTTTGCAATGTCCCTTGTCTGAATATTTGATTGTTTAAATCCAATTGCGAATTACCAATTTCCAAAACACTAATTCCATCATCTTGCTTTATTGTGGCATGGTCGCGTGATACCGCCTTTCTTATATCCTCTTCTTTTTTCCGCATGAACAATAACCTTAACAATAGCAATATGGACAGTGCACCAAGTGCAATTTGCAGCCATTTATCACCAGCGCCAAAGCTATCAAGGTGCGGAAAAGTGACACTTATATTATTGCAGTCCGACCATTGTTCCCGACCCATACAGGTGGCGGTTCCACTCAAAAAAGCCTGGTCGTTGAATCCGAGGATCAACTCATCCGTTTGGCAGTTTTTCACCGCAATTTGATAACTCTCATCTATCCCAAAACTTGCAAAAGCATTGGTCAATAAAACTCCAAGGGTGTCATAGGCAAAATTACTTTCCAACCTCAGTTCAAATTCATTTTCCGCTAGTTGCTTTACAGGTGGAATGGCTGAAGAATGGTCGTCCATTAAGATCAGGAGATGGTGGCCAGTCTGCCTGAGTGCCAAATTCACCCGCTCATTGAACTGACGTTTATTGACAGCTAGCTTGTCTGGAGCTATTATCCATTGAGCAGTGAGCAATCCAACCGCTGCTACCAATATTAATATGATCAGGCTTTTTTTCATACGGAAACCATTTAGGAGTCAGGGGTCAAATTTTAGGGATATGTAGTCAGGGGTCGCGAGAATAATAATACATGATGTGAATCCATTTCCCGATCTTACCTGAACCCTGAACCCTGAACCCTGAAAAACAAGGTAAACTTAAAACCATTTACTCATTCATAATAGGCTTTTACAAATCATTTACATTGTTTTACAGGAGTTTAAACATTTCAATAAATACATAACGCATCTTTGTCCTGTTCTTTTATTCAATTATATAACTCAAATTAATTTCAACATGAAAAATGTATTTATCTTAATTATCGCCTTTCTTACCTTGTTTTCAGCAGAATCATTTGGGCAAACCTGTGCTCCAAAAAAATTCAACAACTGTGCAGCAGTTTACCTGAACAATGATATGCTTGTGGACGATTACAGTGCTAAAGGGAAATGCACAATCAGTTCTGATGCAAAAGGTACTTTGCATATTTACAGTGTCAATTTTTCGTTGACCAATCCTACTCCTTACGATCAAGTTGCGTTCAAAGTTGCCATTCGCAATGATCAAACGAATACCATGTGGATGTTTTCAGATGAGACCTACCAGCAACTTCCACTGGAAAAAATTTTACAGAAATGCCAGATGGGTGACAGCATCATCCTGCTTACAATCGACTCTCAATATTCACTCCCCCACCATGAAATTTTTGTAGATATGGGGTGCTAGGAATGCAGTTAGGTGGCAATCTATTAAACAATCAAAATAACAAAATACAATGATGAGAAATCTAATGTTCCTATTTGTTCTTTTGCTGCCTTTTGCTCTAAGTGCTCAAGAAGAATCAAAAAGCATAGAACAATTCGTAAATGAATTGGACAAAAAAATACCTCAAGTCCTAAATGACTTTACCATTCCCGGGGCAGCCATTGCGATTATTGAAGATGGTGAAATTGTTTTACAGAAGGGATATGGTTTTTCTGATATTGAAAAAGGAACCAAGGTCACTAAGAAAACAGGTTTTAACATAGGTTCGATCTCGAAATCGGTTGCCGCCTGGGGGGTAATGAAATTAGTGCATGAAGGAAAAATTGAGCTTGACGCCCCTGCTGAAAAATATTTGACCAGATGGCACTTGCCAGAATCGGAGTATGCTTCGGATGAAGTTACGATCAGGAGATTGTTAAGTCACACCGCGGGATTGTCTTTACACAGCGTATCTGCAGGGCCTCCCTACGACAAATTACCGACACTTGAAGAATGGTTGCTCGGTAAAAACAACGGACTTGGTCGAGTGGAAATTATTCTGGAGCCTGGAAGCAGATATAAATATTCGGGTGGTGGGTTTGGTGTGTGTCAATTGATCATTGAGGAAGTTACCGGACAAACATTTGAGGATTACATGCAAGCTCAAATCTTAAATCCGCTTGGCATGACCAACAGCAGCTATAAGATAGACGATAAAATAATGGCTGCATCTGCGTCTCCATACGATAAATACGGTGAACCAACTGACTTTGAATTATTTACGGCTCAAGCCGGAGCAGGACTGCACACAACGCTTGAAGACTTTACACGCTATGCATTGGCCAGTCTTTATCGACATAAAGACAACGAAACATACAACCCTGTCTTATCTCCGGATATTATCCAACAAATGATGGAGCCGGTACTTGCTACTAATGGACGTTGGAGATATGGATTGGGATATCAAACAGAGCATAGGGGGTCTTCATTTGTCTTCAGCGGACATTCAGGCGCCAATGAAGGCTGGCATGCCAACTTCAGGGTAGATCCCACGTCCAATGACGGTTTCATTGTGTTGACCAATGGAGGTGCCGGATACAGTATTTGTAATCAAATGATGTGTGATTGGGTACGTTGGAAAACCGGAGAATCTCTGGGGAATTGGTGCCAGGCAAAACCATCCATCGCCACTAAATTGAAAAAGGTCATCGATGATAAAGGCATGGAGGATATTGCGACAACCTACGCAACTTTAAAGAAAGAGCAACCTGATGAATATGATTTCTCCGAAGGCCAATTGAACGACCTGGGGTACTATTACTTGGGTCGGGAGGAACTCGAAAAGGCGTTCGCCATTTTCAAATTGAATATCCAAGCTTTCCCATATGCCTTTAATGTGTACGATAGTTATGGGGAAGCGCTTTTAGCGCAAGGTGCCAGGGAGGAGGCCATTGAAAATTACAGGCAATCTGTCAAATTAAATCCGGAAAACGAAAACGGTATTAAGGTGCTGAAGGATTTAGGAGAATCCACAGAAGATTTACTTTTTAAAGTTCCTATTGAGCATCTCAAACTATTGGAGGGTGAATACTTAGCAACCCACGATGAGGACTGGAGGATTGTGGTCGAATTAAATAGTGGAGTTTTGAAGTGTGAAGATAAATACTACAAATTCACACTTGTTCCTATTGGGGACAATCAATTTGTTAACCCTAGGTTTGGGGCTTTATGGCGTTTTGACACCACTGATCCGGATGTAAAACCTATTATGCTTTTTGGGAAATACAAATTCCCGAAGGTAAAATGACTATGGATAGAAGCAGTGATAGTATGTGCTTGCCACATTGGAATTTGAGGGAAGTTGTATTCCAGCATTTGGAATAGGCATATTCCACTCTAAATGTAAATAGAGCAATGAAACAATGTATATGCGATAATGCTCCCTAAACGTCGCACTAGGCATATACAGACCGTTAGGTGGCTTGCAATTAATAAGATATGCAATATAATTTGGAGCAAGGTGTCGGACGCCCTTCGAGGCTTCGGACACCGAATCCCGGCCTTGGTGTCCGGACGCCTCGAAGGGCGTCCGACACCTGAACATGCAGAAATTAGCATTCAGGTACTTACTAACCTTTCTCGATTTAAAAAGAAGAAAAAAGATATGAAGAATTACCTACAAATCTACTCAGTGTCCTTATTAATAGTCTTTAGCACCTCCTGCAAAGGACAAAACAAAACAGGCCCACCAAAAGAAAGCTTAAGCCAAACAACAATTAATTTGATTGATAATGACCCTTATTTTGTAGAAACCAATACCATAACCACTTCATACGGACCCAGCAGTATCACCCGCAATATCATCCAGGATAGAAACGGAAGCATTTGGTTTGCAACATGGGAGGGAATCATTCGCTACGATGGGAAGTCATTTACCAATTTTACAAATAAGGAAGGGTTGAGACGTTTTCATGTTTTTTCAGTTTTAGAAGATAAATCTGGAAACATTTGGTTCGGTACTATTGGCGCAGGCGTGTACCGTTACGATGGCAAATCATTTACCAATTTTACAACGAAGGAGGGTCTCGTCCATGATAGTATTGGCTGTATTTATGAAGATAAAAATGGAAACATTTGGTTTGGCACCCAAGGCGGGGCAAGCTGCTACGATGGAAAAAACCTGCCTACCGGGCAGCCAAATTTTCGCAATTTCACAACAAATGAAGGCCTAACCGATAATGACATCAATTCTATCATAGAAGACAAAGCCGGAAAACTTTGGTTTGGCACCAGAGGTGATGCCTGTTATTACGATGCCTCGCCTGCCGGCAGGCAGGGAAAAACATTTACCAAGTTTACGAATAAAGAAGGTGTAGCTTTTGTAAACGTTCGTTCGATAATAGAAGACAAAGAAGGCAATATATGGCTTGGTGGCAATGATGGGCTTTGGCGCTACGACGGCAGTTCCCTGCCTACCGGACAGGCAGGATTTACCAACTTCACTACGAATTTTGTTGGCTATATTTATGAAGATAAAAAAGGAAACATTTGGACTAGTTCAGCTGCTAATGGTAATCCTCATAAATGGGTGCTGTCCCGCTATGATAAAAAGTACCTGCCTTATGAAAAGGCAACCGTCACCCAAATCACGATACAGGAAGACATGTTTTTTGGGATTTTAGAAGATAAGGAAGGAGGTATTTGGTTCGGTACTTTGAATGGGGTGTGCCGTTATGATGCCTCGCCTAGCGGCAGGCAGGGAAATACCTTTAACTACTTTAAAGATACAGGGGACAAGGAATAAGTAGTCGAAGTTAAATAAAGTTACAATCAGAATCGAATTAAAAAACTCCAGTAGCGATGATTGCATGGCGAATCCCCAGATTCGCCCGTGGGCAGGCTAAGACAGCAAATCTGGGGATTCGCTATACATTGAGTTTGCAAAATAGAATTCATCGCGACTTGAGTTAAAAAGATGAAAAAATTATTTAGAACAAAGATTAAAACAACAATGGCCGCTAAACGCACCCACTGCGTGCCGCTAACTTAAAAAACAGATAAGGGTGTAGGAAATAAACAGGCAAATAGAGTGAAATTTAAAATAAAATAATAGACTTGTTCTTTCTCAACTGCCTGATTGTCGAAACTCAAATTTTAATTAATTCCGATTAAAAAGCAGCAAAATCTAAATTAAAATGAGTTGTTTTGATTAAATTTTATAATCAATTGATAATTAATGTAAAACGTATAATTAATTTTGCGTAACTCATTGGTTATCATAATAAAACAACCCTAAAATAAATACATCATTAAGAATGAAAATTAATAATATAAAAAATATTCAGAATAATCTATTTGTACTTCTTTTCATTGCCCTTACTTTTCCTTATCTCGGTTCTTCTCAAGACAGTTTAACGAATGAACTACAATGTGAGGTGAACAGAAGCTATCCATCTCTTTCGATTACAAAAGACCAATTAAATGAAGCCCGTTCCTTAATTGATCTTAATGAACGTTATAAACCTTCATGGGTAAGAGAATATCTTTCAGTTGAGATTTTGACCAGCCATAAAGAAAAGACAAGGAAAGCAGTGAGTAAAAATGATACCCTCAGCCAAGAACAAAAAGACATCATGAATATGGCTGAGGTGGGCACCGACATTTCGGTCATGGTCCGATATATACCGGAAAACACATTAAAAAACAATGATGCTAAAGAGATGAATTTTGCATTTACGGTTGAACCCGAAAACAGCGCAACATTTCCTGGTGGACCGCAACAATTGAAACAATACTTGAAGGAAAAAGCCATTGATAAGATCCCTGATGGCAGTTTCCAAAATTATGATTTAGCTGCTGTAAAATTTACCATTAATGAAGAAGGACATATAGTCGATGCTCATATATTCGGGAGTGAATACCAAACATCTAAAAATGAAAAAATAGATGAATTATTATTGGAGACCATTTGCAATATGCCAAGTTGGAAGCCAGCAGAATATTCTAACGGTATTAAAGTGAAACAGGACTTTGTATTAACAGTTGGAAACATGGAAAGCTGCGTGGTCCCACTTTTAAATATCCGTCGAAATTGACTGGTTATTGAAGCGACTATCCGTAATATATTTGATTGAAATAAATCAGAAATGAAAAAGAACATTTTAATTTTTTGCGCTGTACTTGCAACCTTTAGTTTAACGGCTTTTGGCTATATGAATTGGAACAATGACAATTTGGCTGAGATTGACATGGGATACAAAGTAGATTCCAGGTTTATGACGACCATTACCAAAGAAGATTTGCACAAGGCAACATCGGTACTTGATATTGTTCCTAAAGTAGCAGAAGGCTGGTGGAAAGTATCCTTTCAAACCGTAACTGTTGTAGTACTTCAGGACGGCAATGAAATACGGGAAGTGGGAGAAGAAAAGGCACTCAATGATACCCAAATTGCGCTTTTGAAATCCGCTGACTACTCAACCAACTTTTATATCAAGGCTCGGAGTAAAACCAAACATCCGGAGACAGGAATAATAGAAGACTATACGTATCATTTTACCATTATTCCGGAAAAAGAAGCGGAATTTGCAAGAGGTCAGGACGCCCTTGTTGAATACCTCACAAAAAACACCCAGGAGTATACGGCCAACATCGAAGAAGATAAACTTCAATTTGGCCAAATCAGTTTTACCGTCACCAAAGCAGGGAAAATTGCGAATGTCAAACTATCAGGAACATCTGGTTACCCTTCTGTTGATGAAGCCCTTGTAGAATTGGTGAGCAACATGCCAGGAAAATGGCGTCCTGCAAAAAATTCAAAAGGAGAAAAAATCGACCAAGAACTCATGCTTTTCTTTGGGAGGCAAGGATGCTAAATTTGCACTTACTATATTAAAACTGAAAATCATTGTTCCTTTTTTCAATTTGTCTTCTATGAAAACCAATGATTACTAAAATACTAAAATGAAATTTGCCCTGACTTTTACACTTAGCTTATTGCTAAGCGCTTTTCTTTTTGCTCAAAACCTAACAAATCGCCCCGATATTTTTATTGACTGTCAGATGAATTGTGACTGGATTTATATCAAGCAGGAAATTCAATTTGTCAATTATATGCAGAATCGCCAGGAGGCAGATATTTATATTTTGGCGACTCGTCAGACAACAGGAGCCGGTGGTCGTGAAGTGCAGTTGGCATTTATTGGGAATAATGACTTTTCAGCAATCAAGGATACGACCAAGTATTTCACCGATCCCAATGCTACCGATGCGATTGAGCGGGAACAATTTGTAAAAGAACTGAAAAAAGGTTTACTCCAGTTTTTAGTGCAAACACCTATGATCGATCAAATTACTTATGATGTTGAACTGGAAGAAGGCGAAGCAGAAATTTCTGCGGAGGATGACCCCTGGAATAATTGGGTTTTTAACATCGGAGGCAATGGTTGGTTGAATGGTGAAGCTTCCTTTTCCAGTATTGATTTGACCGGGCGCTTTTCAGCTTCTAAGATTACGGATAGGCAAAAGCTTAGGCTTTCAACCTTTTATAATTATGAAAAATCGACTTTTAAATTAACTGGCGGTGATGAATCTTTTGTAAAAAGAAGCTATAATTTTCGCTTGCTCTATGTCAAGAGTTTAAGCCCCAATTGGTCTGTAGGCCTTAATACCAGAACAGGCTCTACGACTTTTGGAAATACGGATATTTCTACAACTTTTAAGCCAGCCATAGAATACAACATCTTTCCTTATTCTGAGGCGAGTACCCGCCGATTTAGTTTCAACTATTCGATAGGTCCTGAATACTATAATTACACAGACACAACGATATATAATAATCTATCTGAAACCCGAATGCGCCATGGTTTGGACATTGAGTTCAACCAAACTCAAAAATGGGGAAATGTATCTTTGGATATTGGCGTTCAGCAATATCTACACAATTTTCAATTATTTAATGCCTACCTCAATCCAAACATCGAATGGCAGATTTTTAAAGGATTGAGCATTAATATTGGGGGCTATGCTTCTTTTGTCAGTGACCGGATCAATATTGCCAAATCTGATATTTCTGATGAGGATATATTGCTACAAATCAAGCAATTGGATACCGATTTTACCTATTTCACTTACTTTGGATTGAATTATCGTTTTGGGTCTAAGTATAATAATTATGTGAATCCGAGATTTTAGCAAGCTTTGCTTGACCATTAGAATTCTAAAGGAGAAAGAATCAATCAAGAAATTGAGTATTTCTTCGTTTCTAAAGTTATTTAAATCACTTTAATATTTCACTTAGGCAAATCAAATTAATAAATTAGACATTATGACGATGATTTTTTTTCTTCTGAGGACTTTTAAAAAACCGAACATAGCCAAGCTACGTAAGGGTTTTTAAAATTTCTCAGAAGGGAAAAGGGCACGTCATAATGGTTAATTTATTAGTTTGATTTGCCTTATAAACTAATAGACATGAAATACATCATACCTGTCATCGCATTGTTACTTGCAATTGCTTGCAAAGTTAAAGAGCCAGCCAGTCTAACAGAATCTGCTATTCCAGTTCTGAATGTGAGTATGTACGACTTGCCACTTACCGATAGAGAGATGGCACTCAACCATCCTTATGAGCTTGCCTATTCCGTGGAGAAAACCGGAAAAGGTCAATACCGTTTGGCCACAACTATGAAGCTGTTTGGCGGCAGTTTTTATGTGTCACCACATTCGACTGGCGACTTTACAGGAAAGTTTACCATTGAAATTGCACCCAATGAAAAACTTAAATTGGGAACAGATTTCGAAGAAATACCTCGCTCCAAAGAGGTGATTGACCCGCATCAATTTGTGAATGGTCCAGTAAACTGGGTAACAGAAGACACCAGATACAAGCACCGCTTAATCCTTAATTCTCAAGAGGATTTTGATATTGGTGGAAAGATTATTTTTACTATTGAACCAAAGTGCACATTGGAGGAAATTCCCGTCATGTTCAAGTACAGGTCAGGAGTCCTAACCATCGAAACATGGAAATGCTAAGAATCAAGTCTAATAAACCACTATCATGAAAAAGAACCTAATCCTTTTCAGCACAACAATAATAGCTCTCTGCCTGACAGCTTTTGGATTTATTTCCTGGAGTGAATCAGGTGCTACTCTCGGAGCTGCTCCCGAATTTATTTACGATATAAATTACAGGTCCGGGACTACCATCACCAAAGAAAAACTGCACAATGCCAAATCAGTCAGCGATATTCTTCCACGGGAAGCGGACTGGACGAAACACCCAGTTCAAAGAGTAATAGTTTCCCTCTTTCAAGATGGCTCAGAAACAACTGAGATAGGAGATAATCTGGCTTTGAATAAGGAGCAAACTCAACTGTTACGCTCAATTGATTACTCTAAAAGCTTTCGGCTTGTTGCGACTTGTCAAGACCAGCATAAGGCTGTTCCTGATCGGGAACTAGCCTATAATCTGACTTATTTCATTACGGTTATCCCAGAAAAGGAAGCCGAATACAAAGGAGGTGAAGATGCACTGATTGCATACCTGAAGAAAAAAAGCAAGAAAGAAACGGCAATTGTCAAAGAGGATCAACTCAGACAGGGGCAGATCAGTTTTACCGTCACCAAAAAAGGCACAATTGCAAAAGTTGAGCTTTCCTCAACATCGGGCTACCCATCTATTGATAAAGCAATGGTTGAACTGATCACCACTTTGCCAAGAAAATGGGATCCGGCAACAAACGCTAAAGGAGAAAAAGTTGAACAGGAGTTTATTTTTTCCTTCGGACGGAGAGGTGGAGGATGCTAAGCACGCAACTATATATCCTTTTGAAGACTTTTTACAATTCCTAAAATAGCTTTAACCAGTAGTTGATTCCTTAATTTAACGTGAGTTCTGGATAGCAATCTTATTGTCCCGTTAGGGACGGAACATGGGTAGCCAAGCATTTGCAGGGGTTTTCCGTCGTGCCGTAGGTACGCAACGTGGAAAATGTTACGTACCTACGGCACGAAAAATACCGTTGG
>JAJCYI010000040.1 GCA_029263015.1 Saprospiraceae bacterium
ACATTTTTTAATTTCTTGATTTTTGGTTTTCCGTGCCGTTGCAACCAACCTTGTCCCTCCCCCCCGCCACGAAAAACCAACGGATTCCTTCTTTTCTACCCATGTTTAGCCCCGCAGGGGCTATTTCAGAAAACCGCTGGGTAGAGTGGAAATCATCACAATTGTTCATGCGTGTCCTATGAGTAAAAAAGCGCGCCAAAGTTAAGAAGCTGTCAAGGATTGCGAACGGCCTAAAAACAACCATAGTATATTGGCTGGTGATATTATTTGACATAGAGTGCCTTTCCCTTGGTTTCTTATCAATGCTCAAAACACAGTTTAAAACATGAATTGCGTATTCCGTTCGTATAAATGCTGGATTTGTCAAACTAAAATTGCAACTTTGACCGAATGAAATTTGCACTCAGCCATATCAGTGTTGTCCCTGTGCGCAACACCACATCCAACCGCAGCGAACAAGTAAGTCAATTGCTTTTTGGTGAAATTGTGGAAATCTTGGAAACCAAAGGTAAAATGTGGACCAAGATCCGGTGTACCTGGGACAATCGTATTGGTTGGGTACTCAGCAGACAAATCACGCCCATCACTTCGACAGAGCATCAAGTGTTTAAAGAAAAATACGCTTACTGCATTGATTTGTTCCAACCACTCATGTCCGACAATGAAACCATGCCCATTTCCATCGGAGCTAGGCTTCCCGATTTTGACGGCATGAAATTTCAGTTTGATGGCAAATCCTACCGGTACAGCGGCCAGGCCGTTTTTCCAGAAAACCTTGACCCTACCATTGATACAGTGCTAAAGATCGCCAAACGCTACCTGTCGGCACCTTACCAATGGGGCGGTCGGTCGCCACTCGGCATTGATGCGCCTGGATTTACGCAGATGTGTCTTAAATTAGTGGGCATCAAATTATTGCGAACCGCCGACGAACAAGTCCACCAAGGCACCCTCATTGATTTTATCGAACAGTCACAGCCTGGTGACCTCGCATTTTTTGAAAACAAGGCCGGCAACATTTCGCATGTTGGGATATTGCTGCCCGATAACAAGATCATCCACGTGGTAGAAAAGGTGAAAGTGGACAAGATCGACCATTTTGGAATCTACAATAATGAACTACAGAAATATACCCACCGGATGAGGGTGGTCAAACGCGTATTGCCTCCCGACGAATCCGCAACTCGCGGAAACATATCAGAAAAAGACACTGCTTCCAACCAGGTCGCCCTGTTCGATTGAAATTATGTAAAACTGCAGAGCCACTAAAATTCATTCACAGGCTGAGTAGCATTACATAAGTTGAGGACAACGAAAAGGCTAAAATGACCAAATTTAGTAAAATAAGTGAAATCAATTGACTAAATTTACATAAATTTGGTCAATGATATGGAAAAATTGCTTACCCGCTCGGTCGAAAAACAAATCATAAAAAGCCTCGTCCCTAAAAAGGTAATAGTATTGCTGGGTCCCCGGCGAGTAGGCAAAACCATTCTAATCAATCAAATAATAAGGCAAATAACAGAACCATACTTATTGCTGAATGGAGAAGACGTGGATACAAGAAAAAAATTGGCTTACCGAAGTACACAGAACTACCTAAACCTTTTAGGGATCAAAAGGCTGCTGATAATAGACGAGGCTCAAAAAGTGCCTGACATCGGCAATATCCTAAAACTGATGATAGATGAAATAGAAGGGCTAAAAATATTGGTCACGGGGTCATCCGCTTTTGATATCAACAAATATACAGGAGAACCCTTAACGGGCAGGAAAAAAACATTTAACCTATACGCATTATCAGAAGCAGAATTCGACCAAACAGAAGACCTGATCCAAAGAGCAGCCAATTTAAAACAAAGATTGGTGTATGGGAATTACCCTGAATTAATCCACCTAAAAGATATTGAGGACAAGACTGATTATTTACGGGATTTAGTAAACTCGTATTTGCTAAAGGACATATTGGAGTTCGAGAACATTAAAAATTCGGATAAGATTTTTGATTTATTGAGGTTGATTGCTTTTCAAATTGGTTCGGAAGTATCTTATAATGAAATAGGAAGGCAGCTTTCGATGAGTAAAAATACGGTTGAAAAATATTTAAATTTATTATCTAAAGTATATATTCTACATTCGGTAAGTGCATTTAGCCGAAACCTTAGAAAAGAAATAGTTAAAGGAAAACGGTGGTATTTTTATGACAACGGCATACGCAACATTTTAATAGGGAACATGAACCCAATAGGTATCCGAAACGATATAGGGTTGCTATGGGAAAACTATATAATAAGCGAGCGCATCAAATTTCAAAAATACAGCCGCATGTTGGTTTATAATTACTTCTGGAGGACTTATGACCAACAGGAAGTAGATTGGATAGAAGATCGGGGAGGTATCCTTCACGCTTATGAAATCAAATGGAATCCAAAACAAAAAGCAAAAGAACCAGTGGCCTGGAAAAATGCGTATAAAGATTCTAAGTTTGAAATAATAAATAGTGAAAATTATTTAAATTGGATTAGAAAATTAGGCGACGATCCAACTGCTTATGGATAAATAAGGTATTCATAAAAGATTGATTTCCCTTTTCTTTATGCATTTTATATTTAAAAAGCGGAAATAATCTATAGCGGAAATACACGCAATATTGCGTGTTACAACTGTTACTTGCTATAAACAATAGAAATAAACAATAATGGAAGAATTGATAAAGATAGAGGCTATTCGTGAAAGAGATATTGATTTGTTGCTCTTAGAAGAAATTCATTCATCTTTAAGTTTTCGTAATTTAATATGCAGATACCTTGGGATCAATGAAGGATCAAAATTCATTGGAGCTTGGCACAGTATACACAGTTTCAATTTAGGTGAAACAGACCTACTAATTAAGTTTGTAGATGATCGAAATAACAAAATCATAATTCTAATTGAGAATAAAATAGATGCTGCATTTACAAATGGTCAGGCAAAAAGATACATTGAAAGAGCTAAGTTTTATATCGAAGAAAAGAAATATAATAAATCATTTGTTTTACTGATTGCACCTTTACAATATCTCCAAAATGTGGTAGCCTTCACGGATACTTTAAGTTATGAAGAAATAAAGAGATTCCTACTTGAAGATTCAGAATTGCCAATGGCAAGGAAGCAATATAAATCACAAATAATTGATTATGCTATTGAAAAGAAGAGAAGGGGATATTCGCCTGTCCCAGATAGCCAAGTCACGGAGTTCCAACATAAATATTATGAATTTTCAAATGACCTTTTCCCAAAACTAAATATGAGAAAACCTAATGATCAGGTGCCATCAGGATCAGGACATATATATTTTTCACCAGAAGGGATTCAAAATAATATTTCATTAGTGCATAAATTCAAAGATAAAGAAGAATTTGATTATATTGATATTCAATTTGATGGGCAAATTGATTCAATGAATCAATTCATCAATGAATACGAAGAGAAAATTGATCAAGATATTTCAGTTGAAAAGGCAAATAAATCCTTTGTGGTTAGAAAAAGAATTGATAAAATGAGCAGATTTATCCCCTTTGAAGATCAAAAAAATAAATTATCAACAGCGTTAATCGAATTGAATAATTTGTATTCCTGGCTGCTAATCCATTTTCCAAAGAAATAATGAGAACTAATTGCATACCGAACTATATAAAATAAAGCAAGTAACAATAGCTATATCGATCATAGCAAGTAAAAGAAAAATCAATGAACCGTAAAAAAGAATACAGGGACAACGGTGCAATTGGGGCGTTATTGGATGAATATGAAAAATCGGTAAATGAGCTTAAAGAAATAATCAAAAATGTTTCCCCAAACAACTTAATAAAAATAGTGGACAACCAAACAAAAGATGATGATTGCAAATCAATACAAACAATCTTGATCCATGTAATCAACTCAGGATACAATTACGTAATCGAAATCAGGAAATGGTTAGGAGAAGGGCTAGAATATACAAAACGAAAACAACTTGATTCCATAGGAAAATATCAAACAGCCTTAGAAAAGATGTTTGCTTTTTGCGAAAATTTGATTCGAGATTACCCAGGTTTACAACTTAAAGAACATGACCCAGATAAAAAAATAAAAGTGAGGATAGGGCAAGTATATGATGTAGAGCAATTACTCGAACATGCAATTGTCCATGTGTTAAGGCATAGGAGACAAATTGAAAGTTTTAAAATTAAACTAATGAAAAATGAAGCCAGCTGAGAACACTGGCCAGCGTCCATAGCCAGTAAAAGCTGGCTACGTCGCCCGCACTGGACGTGTGGATAAAGCGAAGTACTAATCCACGACTACGCATAGCCCGGCACGTTATATGCAAGATGACAATCAACAAATAAACATTAGGTTTTCAATAACATCTCCAATATTTTTCAGATTGTTATTGCGAATATATTGATACTTTAAAAACAAATGTGGAGACCAGCGACCACAACAAAAACGGGGCGATATCTGAAAAGCCTTATGAGTAGGAATTTAAAAAAAATATTATGATAAAAGGAATGATTAAAGTAAGTGTATTGTATCCCAATGGGGAAGGCAAATCATTTGACATGGATTATTACTGCAACAAGCATGTGCCCTTGGTTGGTGGGTTGTTAGGTGATGCCATAAAAGGTGCAACTGTTGAGAAAGGACTTGCGGGGGGAGCACCCGACTCACCTGCAACTTATTCAGCAATGGGGAATTTATATTTTGATTCATTGGAGGCGTTTGGAAATTCCTTTGGCCCAAATGCGGATAAAATAATGGCGGATTTACCCAATTTCACGAATATTGAGCCAATTATTCAGATTAGTGAAGTGATGGTTTAAACGAAAGAAAAAAACCAGTCTACAACGTAAGTATACCTGCCAAGCCTCCTAAACGCCGGCCCGCAGGTATACTTACGTTACCATCTTTTAAGAAAAAAAACAATAGGCCAAAAATATGCGGAATAGAAATTAAATTCCCTGACATGTCCATACAATATAACGATAAGATAAAAATTACTTTAATTGATTCAATAACTTAATAATACTGATACGAAATGAACAATAATCCTGAAATATTTATTTCTTATGCTTGGGGGGACAAAAACGAAAAAGGAAAAAGCAGAGAAACTATCGTAAATGAGCTATATGAAGACCTGACCAATATAGGCTTCAAGGTAATTAGAGATAAAGTAAATTTGAGTTATGGCGGAAAAATCTCTGATTTTATGAAAAAAATTGGCAGGGGTAAATACGTGGTCGTAATTATTAGCGACAAGTACCTGAAGTCGGAATATTGCATGTATGAAATTCTGGAGATAATAAAGAACAAAGCTTATAAGGACCGCATTTTTCCAATTATCCTTTCGGATGCTGATATATTTGATGAAGTAAATAGGCTGGAATATCTCGATTATTGGTCAAGAAAGAGAGAAACACTCCAAAATAGAATTAGAAAGTTGAAAGAGTTGACTGATGCCAATATTGCGAACGAAAAACTCAAACTATATGATGATATTAGAGAAGTCATAGGCGAATTTACAGGTTTCATTAAAGATGTAAATTCATTAACTCCTGATATGCACAGGGAAAATGATTTTGCTGATTTAATTAAATTTATTAAAAGCAAACACAAAGAAGATCAACTTGCACCTCATAAGGACGAAAAAGAGAAGTCTTTCCAAGAATCGGGAGAAGAAGTGGGATCAAAAAATAAAATGATGGAAAAGCACCCCCCACCCGAAAAAAAATCTCAGGGATATGCTAAGTATTTAATCCCATTATTGTTGCTACCGTTTTTAATATATTTTGGCATGTCTCAGTTTAATACCGACAATAGCGGTGGTGCCGGTATCGATAACCATAATGATTCTAATCTAAATTTAAAGATAGGAGACACACATGAGGGCGGTATCGTTTTCGATGTAGACCCATTAGGCCAAGGAATGGTCTGTAGCTTTAGAAACATGGGGAAATTTAATTGGAATGAAGCAGTGGCCAAATGTGATTCATATACTAGTGGCGGATATAGCGATTGGCGTTTACCATCCGAGGATGAACTGAACCTGATCTATATTAATTTATATAAGAATTCACTGGGCGGTTTTGGTAAGAGCGCCTACTGGAGTTCTTATAAGTACGACGACAAAACTGTTTTTGGGCAGAGTTTCATCGACGGCCAAACATATGGCTATCCCATGGACGCCGACTACGTTGATGTCCTTGCAGTGAGGAATTTTTAGTAGTTAGTTTAAAACTATTTATCCATTCAACTGCGAAACGGATCAGTATAATACCCTCAAAATATTAGACCACAAAAAAAGCCCTTGGCACAACACCAAGGGCTTTTGAATTTCAAAATGGACAAGATCAGGACAAGTCCATGTTGTTATATACATCGATCACTGAGCGAACTGCTTTGGCAGAATCATTCAATGACTGCATCTCCTCTTTATTCAGTTTCACTTCGACGATCTGCTCGATCCCGTTCTTGCCTAGCTTGACCGGGACGCCCAAGAAAATGTCTTTCAGGCCGTATTCACCATCCAATTTAACGCAGCAAGGGAATACCCTTTTTTCATCTTTTAGGATCGCTTCAACTATTTGGGCCGCAGCTGCACCTGGCGCATACCAGGCCGAAGTCCCCATCAATTTTACCAATTCTCCGCCACCCTTTGCAGTACGTTCAACGATGGCATCGAGCGTTTCGCTATCAATCAATTCGGTCACGGGAATACCTGCAACCGTAGTGTAGCGTGGAAGAGGAACCATCGTATCGCCGTGGCCACCCATCAATAGCGCCTGGATGTCTTTCGGTGAAACATCCAGCGCACTGGAAATGAATGCACGGTAGCGAGCCGTATCAAGGATTCCAGCCATGCCAAAAACCCTGGATGAATCAAGGCCGGAAGATTGCCATGCAGCCATTGACATCACATCCAAAGGGTTGGAAACAACAATAATGATGGGGTTCTTGGAATGCTTCATGATACTTTCCGTCACCGATTTCACGATGCGGGCATTGGTCGAGATCAAGTCGTCGCGGCTCATTCCGGGTTTCCTTGGAATACCTGCGGTAATCACCACAATGTCGCTGTCCTTGGTGTCTTTGTAATCATCGGTACCAAGCACCTTGGTACTGTAATAATCAATAGGAGCCTGCTGCCAAGTATCGAGAGCTTTCCCCCTGGCGAGGTCGCCAACGATGTCGAGCAGGACAACTTGGTTCACGATGTCTTTGTGTGCCAATACATTTGCGCAGGTAGCTCCCACATTGCCTGCCCCGATAACGGTAACTTTACTCATGATGGATTTATTTTGGTATAATGTTTTAGGAATAATATTTCAATATCAGATCATCGTAAGCGCATGTCTATTTTTTCTTTTTCCTGACAACCAACGCTTTAAGCGCTGACTTCGAATTAACTCGGTCATTTATCCCGATAAATTTTCTCATTAATTCTATGCCATCATCCTATCCGCCCTATTGGCGGACTCAGTTCAAATAAAAACTATACATGCTCTAATGGTATTGGTAAGTTGAACCAGGCCCAGATGTCAAAATCGCTGCAAATGTAGGTTTTTTCCTTTTTTTACAAACTCCTAATTGACCGCATAATGACAAGGCTTTGGATAAAAAATATGTAATTTTGCAATACTTTCTTAATCCGTCTTTTCTTCCCAACCACTTTTTTAAAACAGTTATGAAAAAAAATATTCTTTATCTAACCTTAGTTTTCTCCTTGTTTGCATTTCAGCTTTCAGCCCAACTCAACAAATGTGGTGTCACCGTATCGATGGGAGCCCAGATACAAGAACAAATGATCCAAAACCGCATTGAAATGCGTGACTATGTTTCTACTCGGAATGCGGTCACTTATGTGCCAGTGAGATTTTTCTTGGTAGCTGAATCGAATGGAACCGCGCGTATTTCTGAGGAGATTGGACTGGCAGGACTTTGCCATTTGAACAACAATTATGCTGACCAGAATATCCAGTTTTATTTGAAAGAATTCAAGTACGTGAATAATAGCCACATCTATGACAACTCCCTTTCAAATGCTGGATTCAATGCATTGAGAAGCCAAATATTTGGAAAATACAATGCTATCAATATTTTTCTAGCGGATGAAGCTGGCGAAAATGGAACGGCCGCATATTACCAACCCCCTGCATCTGGTCCAAACAGAAACGATTGGATACTTTCTGGTCAAACAGAGGCCGATAACTTTGAAGTTTTGGCCCATGAGGTAGGCCATTATTTTAACTTAAACCATACGTTTTATGGTTGGGAATCTTCAGGTGGCTGGAACCTTTCCGATCATGGCAACCCTGTTGGTTTCAATTCTCCCAGTGGTTTAGCCAATGAATTTGCTGACGGCAGCAATTGTGTGGATGCTGGCGACATGATCTGCGATACGCCTGCTGATTACATGTTTCCTTTCAACGGTTCAGATGGTTGCACCTATAGCATGAATGTAAAAGACCCAACCGGCGAATTGATTTCACCAGACCTCACCAATTTTATGAATTATGGATCGTGCGATGAAGATGATTATCATTTTACACCAATGCAAAAAGATGAAATCCAAAATAGTCTAAATTCAAGCAGCAGAAATTATTTGCCAAAAGATTATACCCCAAACTTAGCGCAAGTTGAAAGTTTGCCAACCCTCCTAAGCCCACAACAATTACAGACAATTGAAACTTATAACAGCGTTCCCCTTGAGTGGACAGCTGTTCCAAATGCCGAAAGCTATTTTGTAGAGGTTATCAATACAAGTGGTGGTACAAATAGATATACTGTAAGCGATACGCAGATGACCTTGACCGACCTTGAGCCAGAAAGTAATTATTTCTGGAGTGTCATTGGCTACAGTGAATATTCTACTTGCCAAGTCAACCCTGGCAATAAAATTTTTAAAACAGGTTCGGACCTCGTTTCGGACACCAATGAAATCCCTCAATTAAAGGAATGGATGGTGCAGCCAAACCCCGTGAATGCTGGTGAGGTTCTGAATGTAGTTGTTGAGTCAACTAAAGGGCTGACCTTGGATATTAGTTTGTCAACCATCACAGGCCAGTTAATCTCGATGAAAAAGGATCAGGAATTTGCCAACGGTATTTCTTTTTATGAAATTGATACTTTCGGCATTCCTGCTGGTATGTACCTGGTATCGTTGCGAACTGCAAATGGTGTGGAAACCAAAAGGATTTCTATCCTTTAGTATATCTGATCGGACTGCCGCTTAGGCGATCCAACCGAAGCCAAAGGTGACACCTTTTAGAAAGGGTGTCACCTTTTTGTTTTTAAGTAGTTGAGTCTTCAAATAGCCCTTTTAACTCTTCCTCCGTTTTACGCAGTTTATCTTGGCAAAATTTCACCAATTCTGCTGCCCGTTTAGCTTTTTCTGATAAATCGTCCATGCTGATGACCTCCTCTTGCAACTGTCCAACCAATTCTTGCAATTCAGCTAAGGCACTATCGTAGCTTAATTCTTTTTTCTTTTTCATAGCTTGTTTTTTTCATTGACGTGATTTAAATCACTTCACGATACTGGTTACTTTGTTATTTAGGAAGATGGTCTCAATTTCATCCCCAGGTTTCAACTTACTGCCGTTATCAATCGTTTTCCCATCTTTTTGGGTGATCGAAAAACCTCTTCTCAATGTCATATCAGGACCAAGAAAAAGAACAGATTTTTCCAACATATCCAACCTTGTGAGTTCCGAGGTAATATTGGTTTTCAACAAACTTGGCAATTCCTTACTGATAAAACCCAACATCATTTTTTGTCGCTGAAGCTCACTATCGGATTGTTGGGCGACTGATTGAAATAGTTGCTGCAACATTAATTTTTGATCGTTCAACAGTAAGTTGGCAGAAGATTGAACTTCAGTTCCAAGCTGCATGATTTGAGATTCGAAACGCAGGTTGTGGTGAATAATAAACCCTGCCACAGCGGTGGGCGTTTTGAGTGAAGTGTGTACTACTTGGTCCAATACCGTTTCGTCCACCTCGTGTCCAATACCTGCTATAACTGGTAAAGAAGCTTGTGACAAATTTTTACAAATTTCATATTCGTCGAAAGCTGCCAGGTCAAGTTTTGATCCGCCACCGCGGATAATTACAATGACATCATATAGTCCAGCATCAATATTTTTCAACTCTTTGGCTATCTCAGCAGATACTTTAACTCCCTGCATGGCTACTGGAAAAAGATGGAAACTGAAAGCGTAGCCAAAGTCATTGCCACTGAGTTCATTTAAAAAATCTTTAAGCCCAGCTGCATTTTCCGAGGACAGAATCGCAATCCTTTGGACAACAGCGGGCAGTGCAAATTTTTTGTTTTTTTCCAATAACCCTTCTTTCTGCAACTGCATTAAAGTTTCTCGACGCTTGGTTGCCAACTTGCCCAATGTATAGCTTGGGTCAAAATCCGCAACTATCAATTTAAGGCCGAACCGCTCGTGGAATTCAACATTTACCAGTATCAGGACTTCCATCCCTTCCTGTAACAGTGCATCAGATTCCAGCCCTAATTTCTGGCGAAGGGTACGCAATTTTTTGGCCCAAATCACAGCATTGCCCTGTGCGATGACGGCCTCTCCGTTTTCACTCTTTTGTACCAGATCAAGATAACAATGCCCCCTGGAGTGTTTCACTTGCGCCAATTCGCACCTTACCCAAAGCCCATCGGATAGGTTCAATGCCAGCACTTGCCGGATAAATTCGTTGAGTTCGAAAAGGGAATAGGACATGTGGAGGGGGTTTTTGGTTCTTGGTTTGGGGTTTTTGGTAAAATAAAAACCACCTGGGCAAATATACCGAGGTGGTTTCTAAATTCAGAACATGTGCGCTAATCTATTCTTTTGATAGGGGTTGATAAGATTTTTGGTAAGATTCCCAAGGGGTTTTCAAATATTCGTTTCTTCCAAAGTAGGTGATAATTTTTTCAAATTGTTCTGGGTCTTTATATCCTGGTATTGGTTGAATGACCTTTTTTCGTTCATCTAAAAAAACCAATGTTGGGTAACTCAAGCGCCCCCGCATAATTTCGGCAGCCAATTCATGGTAGCCCCGTCGGCCATTCTCCACAAATTTGTAGGTCTTGCCATTGAAAACAATCTCCTCCCTGTATTCTGCATTAAATTTGATTGCGTAAAAGTGTTCATTCACATATTTCGCAATATGTGCCTGTTGGAAGGTTGCTTTATCCATTCGTTTGCACCAGCCACACCAATCGGTATATACATCTACAAGGATTTTCTTTCTTTCCTTTTCAGATTTTTGAACGGCTTGTTCCCAAGTGATCCAATTGATGGCACCACTGGAAACAAAAGACGCTGCACTCGATGATTCGGCAGTGGCTCGAAATGAATAACTACCAATGCTAACTAATAAGAAGGATAAAAGAAGGAATGCCTTTTTCATTGAAGAGTAGATTCTGAAATATTCTTGTAAAAATAACCATTGAGGAACATATCATGGTTAACTAATGTGGTATTTACTGCCTAATTTAATGGAAGTTTAACGGTTGGGGATTCTTGTTCTGGTAAATTGTTAAAAGATCATCGGCCAAGGGCCATTCTTCCACAACCTCACCATTGATGAACGGCGCCGGAATCCCATTTTCGATCATCCTTTTTCCTGTAAAAGTCCAAGCCAGGTCCCACAAGTCTTTTTTTATGAATTCAGTCAATGTATATGAACCACCTTCCACAATCAATGAAGTAACCCCCTCGGCAACAAGTTTTGCCAAAATGTTCTCGATCAATGAGTCATCAAAATTGATCTGCTTGTATTGAATATGGCTGCCTTGGTTATCCTCAACATCTTGTTCAGTCACCACCCAGGTAGTAGCCTGCTGATTCAAAACAGCATTTTGTTTTGATATTTTCAAATTTCTATCCAATACGATCCGCAAGGGTGAATCACCTGTCCATAACCTGTTGTTCAGTTGTGGACTATCGGTAGTCGCAGTATTTGTACCAATTAAGATTGCCCCGTATTCTGAGCGGGCCTTATGCGCCAACCTTTTGGAAAAGAGGTTGCTGATCCAAACTTGCCGTCCTCGTTTTCCCATGTAGCCATTCCTTGTCTTGGCAAATTTGAGCAAAATATAAGGCCGTCTAAGGTTGGTGAAAGTATTGCGGATGGTGCTGATAGCTTTGCCTTCTCCAGATAAAATGCCCTGCACCACTTTTACTCCAGCTTGCTCCAAGACAGCTACGCCCTTGCCCTTGACTGCGGGGGTTTTGTCAACGCAAGAAATCACTACTTTCTTTATTTTATTTTTTATAATAAGATCAGTACATGGAGGGGTATTGCCAAGGGTACAACATGGTTCAAGCGATACATAAAGCGTTGAATTTTTGATAAGATGACGGTCAACTGGAGCAACATCTCCCACTGCGTTTACTTCGGCATGTGCCTGACCGTATTTTCTATGCCAACCTTCTCCTATGATTCGACCATCGTACACCAACACAGCACCGACCATCGGATTGGGCGCTACATGCCTAGCCCCCAAACGGGCAAGATCGAAACAGCGTTGCATATAGATTTCGTGCTCCTTCATTGTGGAGCGAAGGTAAGGAACGGGAAGGAAAAAAGGAGTTCATTTTTGTTTTGGCGTAAAGACGTGACGCTTTTTAGGAAAGCGTCACGTCTGGGATTATTGCACCAAAACCCAACAGAAATATGGACAAAAACCCAATACAACTCTTGAGAACGAAATTTGTCTATTAAACTACCAAGTTTTATCTAACAACTAAGCGACTGTTTTGAAATTTTCAGACTTTCGCTTTTTGATTTCATTAAAAATATTCAAATACGAACTGACGGGGGTTTTCCGTTTATGTTCAAAGAAACTTACCTTATGAAATATTACTTTTCCCTTTTATTCATGTGCATCCTCAGCAGTTTGAGTTTGCAGTCGCAAACAAACAAGATTGAATTCACGGAATACGATCTCGACAACGGGTTGCATGTCATTTTGCACGAAGACCACTCAACTCCGATTGTTGCCGTTTCGGTGCTCTACCATGTTGGATCAAAAAATGAAGATCCAAATAGGACAGGATTTGCGCACTTTTTTGAACACCTTTTATTCGAAGGTTCTGAAAATATCAAGCGTGGCGAATTCGACGATTACATTCAGGAAGCCGGCGGCATGAACAATGCAAATACTTTTTACGACCGGACATTTTATTATGAAGTCCTACCCTCCAACCAATTAGGGCTTGGTCTCTGGCTCGAATCAGAACGAATGCTCCATGCCAAAGTAGAAGAAGTTGGGATCGAAACGCAAAGACAAGTGGTAAAAGAAGAGCGGAGACAAAGAGTTGACAATCAGCCTTATGGATCAGTTTTGGAAGAATCCATGAAACGAGCCTACACAAAACACCCATACCGCTGGCCCGTAATTGGCTCTATGGATCACCTCGATGCTGCTGAAGAAAAGGATTACAAGAGTTTTTACGAAAACTTCTATGTTCCAAACAATGCGGTCCTTTCGATTGCTGGCGATATAAACCAAGAAGAGACAAAAGCATTGATCGACCAATATTTCAGCACCATTCCAAAAGGCAAAGACCCTTATCGGCCAAATATCGTCGAACCTCCTTTGACCAAAGAAGTCCGGGATACCGTTTTTGATGAAGTCCAACTCCCCGCGGTTATCCAAACCTACCGCATCCCCGCTCAAGGCACAGAAGATTATTATGCAGTCAACATGTTTGCTCAATTGCTTTCTCAGGGCGAAAGCTCTAGATTGTATAAGGCATTGGTGGACGACCAGCAAAAAGCTGTTTTTGTTGGCAACTTCCCGCTTCCCATGGAGGATCCGGGTGTGTCAATTGCATTTGGCATATGCAACGCGGGTGTTGATCCATCGGATGTGGAAGCAAGCATGGATGCTGAAATAGCGAAAGTCCAGGAGGAACTGATTTCTGAGAGGGAGTTTCAAAAACTAAAAAACCAGATCGAAAATGATTTCATCTCTGGAAACTCCAGGGTAGTCGGAGTAGCTGAGAGTTTGGCAAACTATCATACCTATTTTGACGATGCCAACCTCATCAACACGGAAATCGACCGCTACATGAAAGTGACCAGGGAAGACATTCGCCGGGTTGCGAAAAAGTATTTCAACAAAAACAACCGTGTAGTTCTGTTCTATTTACCTCAGCCTAGTAAGCCTTGAGGGGAATTAAAAATGATAATTTAAGAATTTAAAATGTTGATTGCCAGTGCTTTATTGGCGGTTCAAATATTGATAATCAGTGAATTACAATATAAATTAAAATAACAGATGAAAAAATATACCATATTTTTCTTTATACTTCTACTCGTTCCAATGGCCATTTTTGGGCAAGAAGGTTTTAGAAGTAAAGCACCAAAAGCTGGCCCAGCACCTATTATCAAACTGGGTGAAGCTACACAGGTGACCTTTAAAAATGGATTGAAAGTGATCGTGGTCGAAAATCATAAACTTCCTACCGTTTCTTTTCAATTGTTTGTGAATACCCCTCCAATTTTTGAAGGACCTTCGATGGGTTACATTGACATAGCAGGCCAAATGCTGAACAAGGGAACTACGACCAAAAGCAAAGCAGAAATAGATGAGGCCATTGATTTCATCGGCGCATCCCTTTCTACCTCTGCAAATGGGGTCAATGGCTCGTGCCTGACCAAACACCAGGATAAATTATTGGCATTAATGACCGACGTGCTGTTCAACCCATCATTTCCCGAAGAAGAATTCGAGAAACTTAAGAAACAGGCCATCTCTGCCTTGGCACAGGAAAAAGACGACCCGAATGCCATTGCTGCCAACGTATCTGCCAGGTTGAACAATGGTCGTAATCATCCCTATGGAGAAGTAACCACGGAAGCGACCATCAATGCCATCGAGCTGAAAGAATGCCATCAATTTTATGAAACGTATTTCCAACCGGGCATTTCTTACCTCATTATTACTGGGGATTTGAGTGCACAAGAAGCACTTGACCTTGCATCTAAACATTTTTCACATTGGGAAAACAATCCCATCAAGCGGTTACCACTCGAAGTGCCTCAAAAACCCGAACAGACGACTGTCAACTTTGTGGATAAACTCGGAGCGGTACAGTCCGTCATTAATGTCACTTTCCCTCTCGAAATGAGGCCCGGCGCCCCAGATGCCATCAAAGCCAGTGTAATGAATACTGCTTTGGGAGCCTATTTTGGGAGCCGCCTGATGAGCAACCTGCGGGAAGACAAAGCATTCACTTATGGTGCGAGGTCAATTTTCAATACAGACCCTGTTATTGGTAGTTTCAAAGCATATGCGAGTGTGAGAAATGAAGTTACCGATAGTGCGATTGTCGAATTTTTGTATGAAATAAATAGGTTTCAGGAAGAAGAAATGCCTGAAAAAGAACTTCGGATGGTGAAAAACTATATGACCGGTAGCTTTGCCAGATCGCTCGAAAATCCACGAACAGTTGCCACCTATACTTTGAACACAGCCCGATATGGCTTGCCCAAAGATTACTACGCCACTTATCTTGAAAAGCTTGACGCAGTCACAACAGAAGATGTTTTGAATATGGCCAAAAAGTACTTGACTACTGACCAAGCTAACATTGTGGTAGTCGGCAACAAAGATGACGTGGCTGAAACGTTGTTGCCTTTCTCGAAGCAAGGCAGGGTCAACTATTATGATGTCTATGGTAATATCATTGAAGAAATTGGCATGTCTGTGCCCGCTGGGATTACAGCTGAAACGGTCATCTCAGACTATTTAAATGCAATTGGCGGTCTCTCAAAACTGAATTCCGTTGAAAACATCATCATCGTAATGGGAGCCGAAATACAAGGAATGACCATGGAATCAGTACTTTACCACAAAGCACCCAACAAACTTTCCATGTCCAACAAAATGCTGGGGAACATTGTCCAACAGTCTGTTTTTGATGGTGAAAAAGGTATCAGCGTCAACATGGGCAAATCCGCGCCTATGGAAGAAAAGCGACTGGCCGACATGAAAATTGATAGCCGGATATTTCCAGAGCGGTTTTATGGTGAACTCGGTGTAACCACAACGCTCAGGGGAATTGAATTGGTGAATGGTAATAAAGCTTATCGGGTTGATATTCTATATCCCTCTGGCACTAAAAAAGTCAATTACTTTGACATGGAATCCAGCCTGAAGATCAGGGAAGTTGATTATGAAGGCGAGGTAGTCATTACCAATGATATCGGTGATTATAAAGAAGTGAGCGGAATAAAATTTCCTCATTCTGTAACGGTCAGTGGGGTAATGCCTATTCCGCTGGAATTGAAAACCTCAGCCGTGGAAGTGAATACGGAAATCAGTGATGAGTTGTTTAAAGTGGAGTGAGACTATTACAAGTAAAAAGGCAAAAGTATAAAGTAAGATGCCTGAAATTTGGCAGCATAACTTTATACTTTTGCCTTTTTACTTTTTACTTTTTACTTCATTTCAAAATTCCTCCGTAGATAAGATAAACTCAACCCGCCTGTTCTGCATCCTACCATCCTCAGTTTCATTATCACCTATCGGGTTCGATTCACCATATCCCGCATAAGTAATCAACGTTGGCTCAACACCTTTAAGAAAGAAGTAATTATAACATGCCTTGGCCCTTTTTTCTGAGAGTAGAAGGTTGTTTTCTGGCTCTCCGATATTATCTGTATGGCCATTTATGCGGAGGTGATAGCCTTTGTATTTTTTCATTAGGCTAATTATCTTATCAAGCAATTTCAATGAAGATGGTGTCAATTCATCACTGCCCGTCTCAAATTCCACATTTGTCATGGCATAAGTCAGCACAGCTTTATCCTCCTTTTTGATTTCAGGACAACCACGGTTATCAGCTGGCCCAGCCAGCTCGGGGCATCGGTCTTTTCGATCTATCAAGCCAT
The DNA here is from genome assembly GCA_029263015.1 of Saprospiraceae bacterium. Lineage (GTDB taxonomy): Bacteria > Bacteroidota > Bacteroidia > Chitinophagales > Saprospiraceae > UBA6168. Next base: position 16,933 of record JAJCYI010000040.1, read on the forward strand.
CACTGTCTGTATCTTTATCGGGGCAGCCATTATTGACAAGGTTTCCGGCCTCTTCTGGGCAGAGGTCTTCCTTGTCGGCAATTCCATCATGGTCAGTGTCTGGGCAACCATTCAAAAGCATCAATCCAGGTTCAAGCGGACAGGCATCCTTTGAATCCATAACACCATCCCGATCAGCATCGGGGCATCCGTTGAGGGATGGAATGCCAGGTTCATCGGGACAGTTATCCTCGAGGTCAACAATGCCATCATTATCGGTATCGGGGCAGCCACCAAACCTCCGGATGCCTGCATTGTCAGGACAATCATCATATTGATCGGCAATGCCATCAGCATCCCGATCAGGACAGCCGTCTAACCTTGCAGTACCAGGTTGGCCTGGGCATTGATCTTCGTCATCGGTAATTCCATCATTATCAGTATCAGGGCAACCTCCAAATTTTGTCGGGCCAGGTAATTCTGGACATTTGTCTTTTCTGTTGACAATGCCATCATTGTCCAAATCACTATTGCCAATGGTATAACCAACAGCAACTCCCCCTATAAAATATAAATCGTTATTGTCGGAATTACCTGCATGGGAGACACCATCAAGATAGTCGGTGAAAGTATTTCTCAATCCGAAATCAACTCCTACTGAAATACTCTTATTTACATTAGCCCTTACTCCAAACCCAACAGGTACAACCACTTGAACATCGGAATAATCTTCACTTAAGTCCATAGCAGACTCTGGTGAAGATGAACTAAATTGAGTAGAAGTATTGAACAACCCCAAGCCAAGACCTCCATATATGTAGGGTGAAACGGCCTTAAAAATACCAACATCTTTGATTGGTTGTCGCTTCCCTAAAAAATCATATTCCACCAACAAAGCCCCTTCAATAAAAGGTGATTCAAAACTAGCTGCCCGTGTTAAATTGTTGTTGTAATTTGCGTCATCGCCTGCAATTTTTCCAAAAATCAAACTTGATCGGAAATTGATTTTATCGGAAACATTGTAACGCAACCAAACGCCTCCTGAAAATTCAGACTGCTGGAACGTGAATGTCGGTTCAACTAAATCACCCAGATAATTGGCGTAGCCGAGATAAATACCACTTTCCAATTGACCCTGAGCTTGCATAACCAAAGAGGTAAAAAAGAATGCCAGGTAAGAAATAAATTTATTCATAATACGGATGTGACTTGGGATAAAATCTGAAACTCAATGAAACCTTTGACGCATAACAAGATTTCAGATACGGTATGTTCATTTGATCGTGAGGAAAGTTTACGGACGTGCCTCAGTTATTAATTATCACGCCGTATAAAATAAGAGTTGTGTTGAGCACAAAAATAGAAAATTTCACTAAGCATTAGTTTCATTTACATTTATAAAAGTTGAATCAAAGATTTATACTCTAAAAGACTGAAAACCAAGGGCTAAAGATGTTAGAAGAATTGCGAGGTATTTTAGAAATGCCATACAATTTTACATTTGATTTTCAGGCTTTTGAAATCTCAACCCCAAATCCAGGAAATGTTCAAGAAAATCTAATACGATCCTCATGTTAAGTTTAGTTCATCAAGCTCAACGATTCTCGCTTCTGCATGTTTAGGGAATTGGAAAATAATAATCTACGCATGGTGACACAGTAATTTCCAATTCCCTTGAGAACGAAAAAATAACTTGTCAACTTCAGTATTTTTTATCAAAATCTTATCCAAATACAGATATTCGCCCCAACAACCAAACGACGAAAGAGAAAATAGTTATGGCGAAAATTTCAATCAACCTAAAAGAGGGAAAAGTAGAAAAAGAATCTGGTGAAGTAATCATCGGGATAGACCTTGGCACCTCCAACTCGCTTGTTGCTTTTGTAAAAGACGGCAAAGCCTTGGCCGTAAAGGGCAAAGATGGCAGGCCTACCCTGGTTCCATCAGTGGTGCATTTCACTTCTGAAGGAGCGATCCTGGTTGGTGATAAGGCAAAATCGAAATTGATAAGTGACCCACAAAGCACGATCTATTCCGTAAAGCGCCTGATGGGCAAATCCTTCAATGACATCAGTGGGCATTCGCATTATTTTGGTTATCAAATTATTGATGACGATTCAGAAAGCCTTGTTAAGGTTCGGGTGAAAGACAAGTTTTACACGCCAATTGAATTGTCGGCTGAAATATTGAAGTACCTGAAAAATAGGATTGAAGATTCGTTGGGTAAACCGATCTCAAAAGCTGTCATCACAGTACCTGCTTATTTCAACGATGCTCAAAGACAGGCAACAAGGGATGCGGGGAAACTTGCTGGATTGGATGTTTTACGTATTGTAAATGAGCCAACTGCAGCCAGTCTTGCTTACGGAATCGATAAACAAGAGACACAAACCATTGCAGTGTATGACTTGGGTGGCGGTACTTTCGACATTTCGATTTTGAGCATTGAAGATGGCATCTTTGAGGTATTGTCCACCAATGGAGACACCTTTCTGGGTGGTGATGATTTTGATCGGGCAATTATAGATTATTGGATCTCGGAAAATATCCTTTCAGCCGAAGAATTCAACGAAAACAAATCTTTGAACCAACAAATCAGGTTACTTGCCGAGCAAGCCAAAAAGGAATTATCGAGTGTAGATTTTTTTTCAAATAGTGTCCTCGGTAAAGAATTCACACTTAACAAAAGCCAATTTAACCAACTTGTTTCCCCGCTTGTAAAAACAACAATTACAGCCTGTCGACAAGCAATGAAAGATGCAAATCTCGACACTAAAGATATCGACCATGTGGTCATGGTTGGTGGGTCAACCAGAGTGCCTTTAGTAAAGGAACAGGTTAGTAATTTCTTTGAAAAAGAAGTTTATGATAAGCTTGATCCCGATGAAGTCGTTGCGCTGGGAGCAGCTATCCAGGCTGATGTGTTGGCTGGCAACCAAAAAGATGTGTTGCTCCTCGATATTACGCCGCTCTCACTCGGCATCGAGACCATGGGAGGCCTGATGGATGTCATTATTGCACGCAATAGCAAAGTGCCGATCAAGGCTGGCAGGCAGTACACCACTTCTGTTGATGGGCAAAAAAACCTGAAAATCGCAGTCTATCAGGGTGAAAGAGACCTGGTGGAACACAACCGGAAACTGGGTGAGTTCATTTTGAGGGACATCCCACCCATGCCAGCCGGGCTGCCTAAAATCGAAATCCATTTTATCATCAACGCAGATGGTATACTCAAAGTAAAGGCTAAAGAGCTTCGTTCTGGAAAAGAACAGACTATTGAGATTCGTGCACAATATGGCATCACAGAAGAGGAAATGGCAAAAATGCTCATAGACTCTATCCAAAATGCCAACGAAGACATGGCTATCCGAGTACTTTTGGAGGCCAGGAACGAAGCGAACCACTTGGTGCTGTCAGGCGAAAAATTTCTTGAACAAAATGCAGGAATATTATCTTCCAAGGAAGTAACCACTACCTTATCACTCATTTCACAAGTAAAAAAAACCATAACTGGACAGGACAAAGACGCTATTAACCAAGCGATCCAAGAACTAAACGATTTCACCAACCCCCTCGCCCACCTGGCCATGGACAAAACGATCCTGGAAGCGGTGAAGGGGAAGAGAGTTGGGGAGTGATGAGTTATTGAGAAATTAGAAATTAGAAATTGGGCTTACCTGTAATGGGGAATTGAATCAATTGGGGAAGGTCTTTTATGCTTCTTTTGTGCCTTTTGTGGTTCAGTAAAAATTGAGGACTCCACCTGAATATCAATTGACAAGATTCTCCGCAGCAATCATAAATCATAAATCAAAGTTCATCAATCAAACTACATGCAGGTTAAAAAAGTACCCTATTCAGAAGTCCCGTTTTTTTCCATGAGGGACAAGGCATACATTGAGGAAAGGCCAGAATTGAGGCCATTTTTTAAATACCCGGTCAAGCTCGAATCTTTTGAACAAGTCATTGCTGACAAAGCCAAGGACAATGTTGATCGGGAAACTTTGGTGGATGTATTGCTGCGGCAGTACGAAGGGTTGGACGCTCCAGAAGCAGTTTTGGACAATATCAATAAATTGCAGGACAGCAACACTTTCACGATCATCACCGCCCACCAGCCAGCCCTGTTCACCGGACCTTTATATTACGTCTTCAAAATAATTTCTGCGATAAACCTTGCTGGGAAATTAAATGAACATTATCCAAAATTCCAGTTCGTTCCAGTTTTTATTTCCAGCGGCGAGGATCATGACTTTGAGGAAGTAAACCACTTGCATTTGTTCAATAAAACGCTTGCCTGGGAAAGTGGCGAAACTGGCCCCGTTGGGCACATGAACACCAGTTCTCTTCAGCCTGTCCTGGAGGAATTAAAGTCGATTCTGGGTGAAAGCGAAAATGCAAAAGCCATTTACGGTATCATAGAAGAAACCCACTTAAAGCCTGGCAACTATGCAAGGGCGGCTTTTGAAATGGCATACGAACTGTTCAAAAAAGATGGCTTGGTAGTGCTGAACACCAACGATGCCCAGTTGAAAAAAATATTTGCCCCATTCATCAAAGAAGAAATTTTCAAACAGGTGTCGTTGCCGACGGTAGCAACCACCTGCTCGGCACTAAATAAAATCGGGTACCCCTCTCAAGCCACGCCACGGGAAATCAACTTTTTTTATCTAAAAGAAAATATCAGGGAGCGCATTGTATTTGAAAACGGGGTTTATAAAATCTTAAATACAGATCTGGTATTCAGTAAGTTAGACATGGAATCCGAGATCGACCAGTACCCAGAACGATTCAGCCCCAATGTCATCATGCGGCCAATTTACCAAGAGTTGATCTTACCAAATCTCGCTTATATTGGTGGCGGTGGCGAGATTGCCTATTGGCTGGAACGGAAGACTCAATTTGAACATTTCAACCTCAATTTCCCCATGCTCGTGCGGCGTGATTCTGCGATGTGGATTGATGGTGCGGCAGTGAAAAAAATGAAAAAAGCCAAGCTGGAACTAGAAGACCTCTGGAAAGATACGGACCTGCTCATTCGGGAATACATTGCCAAAAATGGAACGGTTGAAATTTCTTTGGAGAAAGAACGGGATGCCTTAGAGTCATTATTTATTGGCCTGGCCCAAAAAGCAAAAGCCATCAATCCCAGTCTCGAAAAGCTCGTGCTGGCAGAACACGCCAAGTCCCGGAAAAGCATTGACCTGATCGAAACACGGTTATTGCGAGCCGAGAAACAAGTCCATGAAAATGCCCTTTCTCAAATCCGTTCGGTAAAAGAAAAACTCTTTCCTGGTAATGGCCTACAAGAGCGTTATGACAACTTCTTGCCTTATTATTTGAAATATGGTGATGGTTTTTTTAAGACTTTAAAAGAAAATTTTGACCCGCTGGAGAAACAGTTTTGGGTGTTTTGGGATGAGTAAAATGAAAGGTTCTTTGCACTCGCCCCGACAAAAAATAAAAATCACAATATGTCGACACGGATTACACGGGTTTTAACAGATTGTTTGTGGGAAATGGTTTGGATAGAAAAAATCCCAGTCCCCATTTTCTTTGAAGTCAATAAAAATATGCTGGTCATTCAGATCGCCTATTTTTGGAAAGATACCATAGGAACCAACACTCAGAAATTTTAGCGAATCTCCGAAAACTTGAAACAAGGAATCTTTAATGGCAAAATACCCAACGTTGTTTGCCCGGTCGAATTGAAAGCTAATTCCATTTTTTGCTTCGTAAATCGTTTTGTAAAATCCATCATTGAATAGGTATAACTTTTTGGTTATTTGCTTTTCGCAGATCCACACGCGGTTATCCCTGTCAACCGCAAAATCATAAAGTACGTTATTGAAGGGTTTGGAAAAGGAAGTAAAGGACTCACCGTCAAAAAAACTGATCCCGTTGTAGGTCAAAATAACCAGGTTGCCAGCCGTATCAGCTTTGATGTCGTGGACACGATTGTGCAGCAACCCATCTTCCTCGGTAAAAACCTGAAAATTTTCGCCGTCAATTTTGTTTAGTAAAAGAAAATAAATAATTTAGGCCAAGTGGGTATCTTTGCAAAAAACGATCATGGCCAAGACCACAATAACGGTAACATATGAGACCGAAGAAATAGCAAGACAAAAGATAAACTATTTCGGCAGTTTGCGAGAAAAA
>JAJCYI010000041.1 GCA_029263015.1 Saprospiraceae bacterium
AATAGACATCGTTCCTAAATAAATTTAAGGCATGGAAACAAGGGTTTTTTTGTCAGACGAGGCATTTTTTGAAGGAATAGCCGAAGCTATTGCTGAAAAAGATAACGAAGTATGACGGAAAAAGACTGTTTAGCTGACTTATAGTTATTTAGGAAAGATGTCTAATAAATAAATGGGTTGGACAACGGTCAAATAGAGCAACCCAAAACGTTTATTCCACAAGATAAATTATCAATTTAAAACTTATACGAGTAAGCAAAGATAGGGAGTCCAATCGCATCCTCATTATAAAAAGAGGAAACCATGAGGCCGACATCTAATTGGTGCTGGTACTTAATCCAGGAAAATCCCAAGTTCCCAAAACTCGTTTTATCACCTGAATAATATTGATTTGAGCCTTCTTGAAATTGCATATATTCCAAGAAAAATTGCAAATTTTCTCCCATCCTAAACCTCGTGCCGACTCCCAAACCGGTACTGCCACTGCCGCCCTGATTGTCATTCCCTCTTCCTAAAGATATATTCACGAAATTGTCAGTTGTGCCAACGGCAATTGACCCGTAAATAAGTCCGAGAGTGGCAACATCACCGCCATCAAACGTGGAAAAGGCAACCAGTCCTTGTGCGCCTACTGCAACATGAAGGTGGTCCGTAAGGCTTACGCCGAGTTTTACCTTACCGGTAAAAGCACTTGCCACGAGTACGGAAAATAGGCCAGTTCCGATAGTGATATTGTCAGTCAACCCATGGTCGATGGTGTTGAACAACACCATTGTCCTGAATTCATTGGTGCCTTTTTCTAGTGTAAATGCAGATGGTGCCCAAAACACCCGTTGCTGGTTCTTACTATAATCAGTTAATAATTTGCTTTTTGGAAGCCACTTTGTTTCAATATTTTCTTCAAGGATAAGTTGAGTAACTTCGTTCAGTTTGAATTTCAACTCAGATCCACTTTTTAGCATAAATGTGATTTCATGGCCATCAAATTCTAAAAGTATCCCTATGAAACTATTTCTGTCTTTGGTGGTAAGTCTATGATATTCAGGAAACAAGGTAGGGTTGGGCAATGGATTCCTTCCAAAATGAATGATTTCTCTAACTTCTCTGACAGTAAAGGTTTTTTGCCCGTTTTTCCCATTGTCCAGTAGCAGGAAGTTTTGGTTCAATTCTTTTAGTTTCCCAATGTATTCCTTCCCATTATTGATTCTGACCTTATACTCAAAACGCCACAAATAGCCTCCTCCAGTGGTGTTGGGATTTAGCCTTTCAACAAGAACGGTGTCGATTGTAGAATCCGAATTAGGGGTCGTTTGAGTGCCATCCTTCACTTCAATCAATTTTATTTCATCCACTCCAAAAACCAAGGTGTTCTTTCCATAGATAAAAGTGATTTCGTTTTCGTCAAATTCTAATACTCGGCCAGTAAAAATATCTCCCCTAATAGTAGTGACCGTGTGGATCTGAGTAGTATCCCCCAATCGGATTTCGCCTTTTATTGGTATTTGAGAAAAAACACTGGAGCAGCAGAATAAAAGGAAAATGACTAATGGGTGTTTTAGGTTTTTCATCGAAATGATTTTTGAAGTTGGGCCTAGTTTTTCGGTATTTCTGCAGCAATATGGAATAGGAAGGCAATTGTTGAAACAAACATAAGGTCGTTTCTTGACATAGACATGGGAATACAGAATTTTAGTTGGCAGATTGTTTATTTTTCATCAATTTGCCCAAAAGAAAAATTCTATCACTTTCTGTAAAACGATGAATCAACGATCCAATTATGAAACACTTGCTCTCTAACAAGTCTGCCCGTTTGTTCATGCTGTTGGGCGGTTTTTTTGTGACCAATGCTTTGGTTGCTGAATTTATTGGTGTCAAGATATTTGCATTTGAGCCAACCCTTGGATTACCGACTTTGCATTGGAATTTGTTTGGGCAATCTGGCTCGCTCATGCTGACTGCAGGGGTGCTGTTATGGCCTGTCGTTTTTGTAATGACAGATCTGATCAATGAGTATTATGGAAAAAAAGCGGTCCGATTTCTGTCCTGGATGACCGCTGGCTTGATTGCCTATGCCTTCATAATGGTGTTCGGAGCAATTGAATTGGTACCAGCCGATTGGTGGGTTAATTCTGCGGAGAGTAGGGGAGTACCTGATCGGCAAGTCGCTTTTGCCAATATATTTGGACAAGGGCTTTGGATCATTGCGGGGTCACTTATCGCTTTTTTGATCGGTCAAGTTGTGGATGCTGGGATTTTTCATCGGTTGCGGAAAATTACCGGGGAAAAGAAACTGTGGTTGCGGGCTACAGGATCCACATTTATTTCACAATTCATTGATAGTTACGTGGTTCTGTATGTTGCCTTTGTGCTGAACCCAAATGAAAACTGGTCAACAGAATTATTCATTGCCATCGGCTCGGTCAATTACGCCTATAAATTTGTGGTTGCAGTTATTTTGACCCCCGTCATCTATTTGGCTCATTATATCATTGACCAATATTTAGGAAAAGAACTTTCAGAAGAAATAAGAATGAAAGCGAGAGGGGAGGAGGAAGGAAATAATTAACAATGTATTGCTGAGATGAGTCTTTAATTATTTGATTTTCAATACTTTGGCAAGTCCGATTTCAATTTCCTCCATTTTATTATCAGTTACTTCCCCAATTCTTTTGACCATTCTGATTTTAGACAAGGAACGCACCTGAAAACAATCTGCGGCAGAAATTTTGGTGAGGTTATTGGTCGAATCTGGATCAATTCTTATCATCCAATCTGCTGCTGAATATCTGTTTTTCCAGTCACTAATCGGAACAATTACTTTGAGGGGTAAAATACCCAATGAATCATCATTCACAATAATTGCAGGTCTGGTTTTGCGTATTTCTGCACCAATTGTAGGGTCAAGGTTGATGAGCCAGATTTCAGTTCGTTTCATAAAAATAGTCTTTGTCTAAAATCGAAAAAGCGGTCAATTCTTCATCGTTTTGGTAATCCGCCAACAGCAGGTTGGCTGCTTCATTTCTTCGATGCTCATCTGTTTTCTTTATCAAGGAATCTTTTCTTATATCCCTGAATATCAACTCGATAATGAGTAATTTCTCATTAAGGGGCAATTGTTTGATGATGTCTACTATTTGCAAAGATTCCATAACAGATTTTTTTTTTGGCTTTAATAAATCAACTTTTTCCATTCTCATCGTGAAAGTTAATGACATTTTTTCTGATACACAAGGCCAATCTTTTACATCTTGAAGTTCTCTAAAAATCCTTTAACATTTCGCTGAATCCGAGAATCAATATCTGAATTGTCAACCCTGTCAAATTCCTTTCCAGTAATGATCTCGTAAAGTTCGATGTACCTCTCGGACACTTGCTCAACAAATGTTGCAGGCATCAATGGCATGAGGTCGCCATCAAGTCCTTGAAAACCATGATCCATCAACCATTCCCTGACAAATTCCTTTGATAACTGCTTTTGTACCAATCCTTTAGCTTGCCTTTCCTCGTATCCGTCTTTATAGAAATAACGAGAGCTATCGGGCGTGTGTATTTCATCGATTAAATAAATCTGCCCGTCTTTTTTGCCAAACTCATATTTGGTGTCAACTAAAATGAGGCCTCGTTCGGCGGCCAGATTTGTTCCTCGTTGAAAGAGGGCACGGGTGTATTTTTCCAACAGCACATAATCCTGTTCGCTCACGATATTTTGGAGGATAATATTTTCACGGGAAATATCTTCATCGTGGCCTTCCTCTGCTTTAGTTGCAGGGGTGATTATTGGTTCAGGAAATGGATCATGCTCTTTCATCCCATCAGGCAATGTCACGCCACACAGTTCCCTTTTTCCCGACTTATAAGTCCGCCAGGCATGACCTGTCAAATATCCGCGGATCACCATTTCAATCTTAAATGGTTCGCAGCGATGACCAATTGCCACATTGGGGTCGGGGGTGGCCAACAGCCAATTTGGGCAAATGTCCCTCGTCGCATTCAAAAAATGGGTAGCCACTTGATTGAGGACCTGCCCTTTGAACGGGATTGGTTTTGGCAAATTATGATCAAATGCAGAAATTCTGTCAGACGCGACCATGACCAATAAATCACCAATTTCATATACATCCCTCACTTTGCCTTTGTAAATTCCTGTTTGTCCAGGGAAATTGAAATTAGTACTGCCAATGCCTTTGTTTATGCTGGATTCCATGTTTTTGAAATTTTCCGCAAATGTAGTGGACTTGAGGGGAGGAAGTAAAAAGTAAAAAGGGTAGCGTATAATTCAAAGCCTCTGGTGTCCGACGCCTCGAAGGGCGTCCGACACCTAACTTGTTGTTCTTGGATCCCAGATCTGTTTTACGAAATAAAAAAGCCCGATGGGCTATCCATCAGGCTTCTTCATTTCCATAAAATGGTCTTCATATTCCGTTTACAGAATTTCTGTCAGTTATAATGTCCTTCAACTCCTTGAGCATTTCATACTGATGCGGGAGTACACGTTTGAAAGCTTCTTTTACCGCAAAAAAGGTTCCTTTTTCCATTGCTTCAGGAATCATGATTTCAATTTGTTTTTTCATGAATTTCACATCGTTCATGACCAAACTTTTAAGCGAAGGAATGTCGTGCCAGTCACCTTCCACGGCGATACCTTCCCCGACTTTTCCATCTTCAGCATGAACGGGGTCAAGTGCGATAAACTTGTCATCAACACCAAGTGGTATAGCTTGTTCAGCCGCAACGGGGTGTTCTGGAACCTGCCAGGATTCTCCATTTTTTTGGAGAAAAATTTCAAGACCCTTCTCTCGGATTCTATAGATGAAAAGACTTGCAGATTTATTGATTGCCATGATAATGTTTTAGACAGAGGGTGCAACAAGAAGCCTGTTTTCTTATTCCCAAGACTGCAAAGTAAGCAGATTTGTTTTTCTTATGACAGTTTTATCTACTAAAAAATCAATCCAAAAACGATAATGCGAATCAAAGGTTAGGATTTCATCCTGATTATCAATGAGTTGTGAGCACAGAGTTGTCAACTTTCTAAAAGTTGACAACTCTAATCCCCATAATCTCATTAAGCATTGAGTTTTAACGCTTGTCTGCCACTGCCCACTGCAAACTGCCCACTGCTTACTTCCCCCCACCCAATTCCACAGCTCGTTGCAAAGCAGCTTCTGCACCACTCATGATATCCTCATACAAAGAGGTTTGAGTAAAAGAAAGAAGGGCGGCTTCCGTAGTTCCACCTTTGGAAGCAACGCGTGAAATCCATTCTTCGCAAGAATAATCTTCCTTCCTGAAAAGATCGCTTGCGCCCTTAAAAGTCTGGCTGACCAAAAGTTCCGCTTCCGATTCTGAAAAACCCATCTTCCGGCCAGCTTCTATTAATGCCTTCATGAAGAAAAAAACATAAGCTGGGCCACTGCCAGAAATCGCTGTTGCTGCGTCAATGAATTTTTCATCCTCCACATAAATGGATTTCCCGGTCGTGCTCAACAGGTTCTGCACCATCACCAATTCAATACGGGTTACTTCATCGGTGGACGTGAATGCTGTCATTCCCATACCGATCTGTGCTGGAAGGTTGGGCATTGCCCTAATGACTTTGGGTGCGCCAAGTCCTTTGGTGATGCTTTCCATTTTGACGCCTGCCATAATGGAAAGAAATACCTGCTGTGAATCCACCATTGGCCTCATTGTTTCAAACAAATCTCCTGAATCTTGGGGTTTTACCGCGAGGATTACCAAGTCGGCTTGTGCCAGGCAGTCTTCAGGATGTTTGCAAATTGACCCTATTTCTTCATTTGCCAAATCATCCCATTTTTCGGGCGATTTTTCGAGGATTTTTAAATCTTCTTTCGAAGTAATATGCGAGCGATGGAATGCTCGGGCATACGTTTTACCCATATTTCCCCCTCCAACAATCAGTATTTTCATAAATCTATTTTTAGAATAAAATCGAAATCTTATAGTAAGTTTGAAAAAAGATGCGAAATTACCCCTTTCAAATTTAGTATGAATAAAAGAGCCAGGTTTAAGGGGTCTGGAGTCAGAATGAAAAACAATATGGTATTAAATCGCCTGCCCCGCCAAATCAAGGACGATAACTTATAAATGTTAACTCTGACTCCTGACCCCTAATAATTCCTCACCTAAAACTTAGTTCAAATGAAATTCCAACCTTTTCTATTTTTGATCGCAATTTGTTGCACAATCCAATTCCTTTCATGTTCTGGGGAAATAACTTCTGAAAAAGAGAAACCTGATATGGAATCAATTACTAGAGCAGAATATGCTATTGTGATTCACGGAGGCGCTGGGACTATTTTGAAAGAAAACATGTCGGAGGAAAAAGAGGCCGCCTACTTGAAAGTACTCAACGAAGCTCTCGATATTGGCGAACAAATCCTAAATAGTGGTGGCACCTCCGTTGAGGCGGTAGAAAAGACCATCATGCATATGGAAGATAGTCCGCTGTTCAATTCTGGAAAAGGAGCAGTGTTTACAAATGCTGGCACCAATGAATTGGACGCGTCCATTATGGAAGGGGCTACCCAAAATGCAGGTGCTGTGGGCGGCGTAAAAACTGTGCGAAACCCAATCCAGGCAGCCATTGCCGTGATGAATAACTCAGAACATGTTATGTTGACAGGGTCAGGGGCAGACCAATTTGCTGCTGAGCAAGGGTTGGAGATCGTTGATAATTCCTATTTCCATACCGACCGGCGGTGGGAATCATTGCAGCGAATCAAAAAAAAGGAAGAAGAGGAAGATAAGCGTTTAACTGAAAATTCTGAATCGAAACACGGCACAGTTGGCTGTGTTGCCCTCGATAAAAATGGCAATATTACAGCAGGAACTTCCACGGGAGGCATGACGAATAAAAGATGGGGGCGTGTTGGTGATTCACCCATAATCGGTGCTGGAACATATGCCGACAATGCAACTTGTGGGATTTCATGTACAGGACATGGCGAGTACTTCATCCGCTATGCCGTGGCTCACGATGTTTCAGCCCGCATGATGTATCTCAAAGAAGACATCGCCACTGCTGCAGATCATGTTGTAAATAATACTTTAGTGGAAAAAGGAGGAAGCGGCGGTCTGATTGCGTTAGATGCGATGGGGAATATCGCTATGCCGTTCAATTCAGAAGGCATGTACCGTGGCTACGCTAAACCTGACGAGCGGGTAGTGAAAATTTACAAAGAGTAGGTTGATTGATGATTTATGATTAAGAGCTTGTCTAGTTTTTCTTTTTCCTGAAAACCAACGCTTTAGGCGCTGTCTTCGAATTAACTCAGTCATTTATCCCGATAAATTCTTTCGTTAATTCTGTGCCATCATCCTAAATCATTGATTCTCAGTTCAAACAA
>JAJCYI010000042.1 GCA_029263015.1 Saprospiraceae bacterium
GAGCGGCTTCGAACCGCTAGGTCGAGGGATCGAAGCCCTCCGAGCCCTTTAGATTATCTTATAAAGTAAATTATTTCTCAACATGGTGAAATGAAGATATCTCCATTCAAAATTGGATTGATACTAGTCATTATAGGAATAATATGGACTGGATTAATTTTTGATGAAACTGAAAAAAAATATGATTCAATTCTACTAAAACAATCAAATTCTTTTGAAGTAAAATCAGAATTTTCTGGTATAGGTATTGGGTATTACAAATTATACATGCCTGAATTTGAAGGTGAGGAAATTTTTGTTCAGATACTTAATACTAATCAAAATGTAATTGCAGAGCAAATGGTACAAACAAAATTATCAGTGGGGTATTTTGATTTTAATGAAAATGGTGAGCATACAGTAAAGATTACAAATATTGCAAAAAATCAAATTGACTTACAAACAGAATTTGGAAATACAAACTCTCAGAAAATGCTTCCATCAGGAGTGATGGTTCTTGTTGGTGCTTTAGTAATGATGATTATGTCATATATGAAAATCAAAAATTACAAAATAGAGCATCCAGAAGAGAATATCTCATAGATTTGTATACATTGTATAGTATGTCCAAAAAATAAAACTAGATTAAAAATCAACCAAGTGCTAAAAAACAAAAATGCTACAATTGAGAAAGGCAGAAATATTTTGAGTTTTGTGTGTTCTCGGTTTTTTAAAATTAAAACTGCTCCTAATGATGCAAGAACTAATCCTAATTCCAGTGGTTGATGAGACCATGAGATTAATCCATCTATACCAAACATATCATGAGATAAAGAATCACCAAAACCTGAAACAATTTGTAAAACAGAACCTACAATGACTAGTTTAATTCCAGTTTTCAGAGAACCGTGAACTGATCTTCTAAGTATCAATATAGATCCCATAATTGCAGCACAACTAGTCATTGAAACCCCAAAGTATACTACAATGTGGGATGGACTCCAGAAAAATTCTGGTTCTTTTTGCAGATGAGATATAGCATCCCAAAATCCTGCTGAAACAATTACAATTGGACCAATTACTGCTAAAATTGATACTAGTGAAACAAGTGTACTTGATTTTGCAATTGAAGAATTTGTTAGTCTTGCAATTAGTTTCATTTTATTTCTATGATATCATAGGACTATTTGAAATAATGTAATAATATCAATTAGAAAAAATCAACACCGTGAGTAATTTTATGAATTAACTATATTAGAAGAAACAATGTGAGAAAAATATGAGTCCAGGAATAGGATTGATGAAAAGACGCCTTGAAAAGGAAAAAGATGCAATTGCACTTGCAATTTCAGGCATTGCCAAAAAATATGATGTAAAACCGGATGATATCAAAACACTTGAGACAAAATATCATGATGATGCAGGTGATTGGTATGTTGCACTAGGATGGGATGAGAAAAAAGCAGTTATTCAAATGGATTCGGTATTAGGAACCATTACAGAAATTAAAGAAATCTAAATAGTAAAAATATTCTAATTAAATCAAAATTTCCATTAAAAAAATAAAAAAAGTACTATTTGAGAATTTGAATTTGTTTAATAATTTCATTCATCTCAAATACCATTTTTTTCTGAGCTATAACATTTCTTGATTCCAAAAATTGTTTTTGAATATCTGAAAGAGAATCTTTTAGTTCAGTTATCTGGGTAGGCTTTGGCTCAAGTACAGTTCTAGATATAGGAACTAGTTGGTTTGAATCCGTTTGAACTTTGGATATTTTTGCAGTACATCCATAGCATGGAGCTTCAATATCATTCTCATATCTAGGTAATTTTCCGTTAATGTCAAAATTTGACTGAATGTCTTCTTGTGCAAGATTATATTTTATGTTTAGTTCACGCACAATATTTTGCATTTCAATTTTTGGCATCTTGGCATATTGAACATATTGTTTCATAGCATCAGAAAATGTCCCTCCCTGTTTAAGAACAGAATCTCTTGCATCTCTAGCTAGAGATATTTTTGCATGAAGATAATCAAATTGATCCCAGAATATCCCATGATCTGTTGCATTAAGATTTGAGACATATTTTGCAAATGCATTTCTAGGAGTAAATTCTTCATAGTTTTTTTCCATTCTTTTGAGTTCTTGATTTAGAGATTCTTGTGCAATAGTTCGTTGTTCATCAATGAATTTTTGTTGAGCATTACGCTTGTTTTGAGTCTCTTTTGCTTGTAAAAATTGTTGTTTTGATAATTCAATTTTTGCAAGAATGTCTTGTGATACAGAATTGTTTAGTTCATCACCTTCAATTTTTTCAAAATCTGACTGTGCAAAAGCATTGGTGCTAAAAGCAGACATCATGATTACCGAAGCAATGATTGAGGCGTACAGTAGTTTGGTCATTAAACAGAAAATCTTAAAATCATTTAAGAGGAATCCGTAGAAATGATTAGAATTAATCATACTAATAATTTTAATACAAGTTTTCAAGCGTAGTTTTAGAAATCTTAATGAATATGTTCTAAAGAAATTTAATTATCAAGATTTTAGAGAATAATATGGCTAGAGCAATTATTCTTGGAGGTTCACGAGGAATTGGTAAAGCAATTTCAGATGCATTAAAATCAATAGACATTGATGTATTTGCTGCATCAAAAAAAGACATCAACACATCAAATTTAGGGAGTGTAAAAGAATTCTTAGAAAAAAATACTCAGACAGACATTCTAGTTTTAAACACAGGAGGTCCTGCTCCAATACCATTCAATACCATTACAGAAGACGATTGGAATCTATATCATAATCAATTATTTGTAGGATTTTGTACAATTTTACAAAAGATCAAAGTAAATGATGGTGGATACATATTTTTGATTAGTTCTAGCGTAATTAAAGAACCAAATGCAAAATTAATAATATCATCAGCATATCGTGCTGCATTTGCCGAAGTTTTCAAAGTATTGAGTAAAGAATATGCTCAAAAAAATATTAGTTGTATTAACATTGCACCAGGTCCAATCAATACAGATAGAACTCGTGAATTAATTGACAATGTTCAAGAATTTGAAAAGACATTGCCTATGAAACGACTAGGAGAACCAGAAGAGATTGGAAATTTTGTAAAATCAATAGTTGAAAATAATATAAAATATCTGTCAGGTGTTACAATAAACTTTGATGGTGGAAATTCAAATTATATATTTTAAAATAATGATCTAATAAGTTATTAAGATAGATTACTTGTCATAGACATGACAGAATGGAGTACTCTAAGAGCCAGATTTCCTGATGATGAATTTAATGAAATTGAAAGAATCAAAGATCAGTATAGATTAAGTTATAATGAAATTATTCGTTCAGGTGTTAAATTCTATGTAGGTTTGACATTTGCAAAAGAGCTAGTCGCAGATGCATTAGAAGAAAAAGATATCAAGATTGGTGGAAAAAATATAGGTGAGATTTTAAACAGTCCCGAATATCAACGAAACATTGAACAAAAAATTTCAAAAGTGGTAAAAATTTTAATTTTAGAATTTTTTGAGAAGGGAATGGACTTTAAAGATAAAACAAAAAATATAAGAAAAGAACGTAAAGTCGGTAGACCTAAAACAAAAAAGAAAGCTGGCAGACCTAAGCAAGGATTAGATTAAAATTATTTTTTAAATTCAACATTTGGGGTATCAGGCTGACCTGCAATTGCAATTAATCCACCGTCACGTAATTGCTGTAATAATTGCATGACTTCTTTTTCAACTTGTTTTCTTTGCAATCCTGTTTGCTGAGCAAATACTTCTACTAATTCTGTTACTTTACGTTCTCCATTACAAGATTTCCAAAAATCAACAATTGCCTGATTTACCATAAATCCTTGTTCATGTTCGTTTGCCAACACCATTGAACCGTCATCTTGCTGAACCAGTTTTCCAACTCCTTGAGGCAATGCAGTTTCATAGTTAATTGGTGCAGGGGTATTCATAGCAGCACCCATGTTTTTAATTTTCATTTTTCCTTCTTCAGTCATTTTATCCATTGACCATGCAGGTTCCCATACAATGTCTATTTTGACATTATTTACACCTGGAACTTTTTTAGCAAATCTTGTAGCATCTTCAACTAAAGTTTCATGAAGAGGACATCCTTGTGTAGTCATTGTCATTTTGATATTAACATCATTATTTTCTGTAACATCAATTCCATAGATTAATCCCATTTCTACAATGTTTAATGGAACTTCAGGATCCATACATTGTTTTAATGAATCCTCAATTGCTTGTGGAGAAACAGTACTCATATTGTATACGGCAGTTTGAAAAACAATAAAAACTTTCTAATTATTAGCTTCAAATAATTTTGGGATTGATTCTTCATATGGTGCTTTAGCCACACCTTTTTCAGTAATAATACCTGAAATTAGTTCAGGAGGAGTCATATCAAATGCAGGATTTATCACACCAATATCATCTGGAGCTGTTTTTTTATCCCCAATACCCGTAACCTCAGAGCCTTTTCTCATTTCAATAATTACATCTTCAGCTTTTGTTATTAAATCAATTGTGGATAATGGCGCTGCTACATAAAATGGAATTCCGTGTTGTTTGGCCATTGTTGCCACCTGATAAGTTCCAATTTTGTTAAAGACATGGCCTGTTTTTACAATTCTATCTGCTCCAACTACAACTTTGTTTACTAGACCATTTGCCATAGAATATCCTACAGCAGTATCTGGAACTAGACTAACATCAAAGCCGTCATGTTTTAACTCAAATGCTGTTAATCGTGAACCCTGCTGAATTGGTCTTGTTTCAGTGGCGATGACTTTGACATTCTTCCCACTCTCTCTTGTTGCTCTAATTACCCCTAATGCGGTTCCATATGCCACTGTTGCTAATGCCCCAGCATTACAATGAGTCATTATAGTGTCATCATCATCAAAAAGAACTGAACCGTTCTTTCCCATAGCTTTGTTTATTTCAATATCCTCTTCTGCCATTTTTTTGGCAGTAGAAATTACTAGTTCTCTAATTTGTTCTGCTGTCTCTCCAGTCTTTGCAACATTCATAATTTTTTCTAATCCCCAACCCAAGTTTACTGCAGTAGGTCTTGTTGCAAAGAGAATTTTTCTTGCATCCTCCAAATCTGAGAGCAATTCTTCTTTTGTTATTGCCTTGCTTTGTAAAGCAGCCAATCCCAATCCAAACGCTCCAGATACCCCAATAGCAGGAGCACCTCTGACTATCAGAGTTTTGATAGCATTTGCAACTTGGTTAAAATCATCATATTCTACAAAAACTAATTCATTAGGAAGTTTTGTTTGCTCAATCATAATTACTTTATTGTTTTTCCATTCAACAGTTCTAAGAGAAGAATCAATTGCAATGTTTTTGTCCATAAAATGGAAATTTTTTATCCATATTTAAAATAATTAGTTTTTACTCAATTGAACTGTTATATCCCCAAAAAATTTATGGTGATTATTGATTGATCAGTCATCATTAGAGAGATTTGATTCTCAAGGAATGCATAAAGTATATGACATATGGCCAAATATTGCTAAAGAAAGCTATTTCTCAAATTTGCCTCAAGTTGAATATGGAAAATGTTCTCACATTGTTTTTGCAGGAATGGGAGGTTCTGGAGCAATTGGAGACATATTTTCAGCAATATTATCAAAAACAAGTACTCATGTAACAGTTGTAAAAGGATATCACCTCCCAAAAACAGTCACATGTAATTCTGTTGTAGTTGTAACAAGCATTTCAGGAAATACTATTGAAACAATTTCAATGCTTGAAAATGCTATTAAATTAAATTCTAAAATTATTGTTTTTTCG
Organism: Saprospiraceae bacterium; assembly: GCA_029263015.1. GTDB lineage: Bacteria > Bacteroidota > Bacteroidia > Chitinophagales > Saprospiraceae > UBA6168. Next base: position 5,816 of record JAJCYI010000042.1, read on the forward strand.
GATGGAGGAAGAATTGAAGAAATTTGTAGAGAAAATAAAATTCCTTATAGAAAAATTAAAAAACATCATTCACCTAGAGCATCATTTACTTCATTTCTATATGCAATGTTACACGTACTAAAACCAATCATTCCAATTGAAGAAAATGATATAATACAATCCATAAATAAAATGGAAGATATTTCAATTAAAATAAATTCAAAGAAAATTTCCAAAGAAAATCCAGCTATTCAAATAGCTGAATGGATAAATAATGTTCCAGTAATTTATTATCCATGGGGATTAGAACCAGTAGCAATAAGATTCAAAAATTCTTTGCAAGAAAATTCTAAAATTCAAGCAGTAGTTGAAGATGTAATTGAATCATGTCATAATGGAATTGTGACATGGGATAAGAAAAATAATTTTCAACCAATTTTAATCAGAGGGAAAGAAGATTATGAGAAGACCAAGGAACGATGGGAAATTTTAAAAGAGTTCTTTAGTGAAAAAAATATCAAATATAAAGAAATTACAAGTGAGAGAGGAAATATTCTAACAAAAATTATTTGTTTAATTTATCTTTTAGATTATGCAAGTATCTACCTCGCAGTAAAATTAGAAGTTGATCCTACACCTGTAAATGCAATAGAATACATTAAAAAGAAATTAGAATAATTAAATGTCAAAAAAAATTACGTATTATTTAATTTCCATGAAATATATTGATTAATTCCGTGCCTGAGAGAAATTTTAGGTTTGTAATTTAAGATTTTTTTTGCAAGTGAAATATCTCCCAGATGCCTACGTACATCTCCAGATCTTTCTTTTTTATAACTAAGATTGATTTTGATTTTTTTGTCAGTTAAATTAGAATATTCTTCGATAACAATTTTTGCAAGTTCATTGATTGAGATTTCTTTTCCTTGTGCAATGTTAAATGTACCACCTACTGCATTCTTTAATATTGAAGCGTGATAAATACCACTTACAGTATCAGAAACGTGAGTTAAATCTCTAGTTTGTTTACCTGTACCAAAAATTATAGGAGTTTTATTTTTTAAAAGTCTATTTAAGAAAAGTGGAATCGCTGCACCATATCCATCCTCTCTCATAAATTCACCATAAGAGTTGAAAGGTCTTAAAATGACAGCTTTTAGACCATTAGTTTTTTCAAAAGCTCTAACATAAGATTCAGAACTAGCTTTTGATGCAGCATAAATTGTAGTAGGTAGCAACGGATGACCTTCATTCATTTTGCTATATCTAGCAGTTCCATAGGCCTCACTAGAAGAAACATGAATTAATTTAATATTAAATTCAGTACAAATTTTACTTACTAAATAACTTCCATAGTCATTTACACGAACCACAGAATCAGGTTTATCAAAAGACATCGCTAGTGGAAGAACTGCCAAATTATAAACCGTGTCAATATTTTTAAAAATACTTTTCATTTTTTTGTAATTCAAAATACTTCCTTTGATAAATTTTATATTTGAATTTAGATTTTTTTTTCCACTTCCATTAGATAAATCATCATAAACAGAAACATTAAATTTTTTAGTATCTAATAAATTTGCCAAATGTGAACCAATAAAACCAGCACCTCCAGTTATAATTACATTTTTTGACATTCTTTTAAATTATTATTAAGTATAATAAGGATTTTGAATAAAAGTGATTGATAATTATATAATGGTGAAAAGAAATAAAGGGGGATTTCAATGAAAAAAATAATCAATGAAATAGAAAATGAAGTTGAGAAATTAAAAAAACAATCTCGTAAATTAAAAAAAAAGACAAGTATTGTAATTACATTAACTACTCAAAAATCCAACTGGAAAATGAAAATATTTCCAATTAGAATTCTTGAAAATATCATATGTTTACCGATAGGAATAAAAAATGATACAGATGCAAAAGAAATTATAAAAAAGTTTGATGGGGTTGTAAATATATTTTTTATTGATGCAGAAAATAAATTAATTAAATGTCAAGATCTGTTACAAAAAACACAAAAAATTATTAAAAAAAGTACAGTTTATCCAATTAAAGGGAATGATTTTTCTGCGGATGCAGCATATGCAATAATTTTAGAGATTTTTAAAAATGTAAATGGTAAAAACTTTTGTGTTGTAGGGGCTGGAAATATAGGAAGTAAAGTAGCTCTAAAATTAATTGAATTAGGTTCAAATGTTTTTATTTTGAATTCAAATTATAGTTCAAGTAAAAGAACAGCAAGTGCAATTAATACATTAAAACCGAATGAGTGCATTCAAAAAGCAAAGCCTATTGATAAATTAAAAATTCCTGAAAAACTAGATGGAATTCTTGGATTTACTAGAGGTATTCCTGTAATTACATCTGATTTTGTAAAAAAAATCAAAAAGGGTGGGATTTTGTTTGATGGAGGGACTGGTACAATTACTGATGAAGCAATAAAATATGCAAAAATAAAAAAACTTAAAATTTTAAAATTAGATATACGGATGGGATTTGAATCGAACATCATACTTATGCAGAACACAAGAAAATTAATTTTAGAAATTTCAGGAAAGAAAAAAATGAATGGGTTTGATATAGTCTCAGGAGGTTATATTGGTAATTATGGAGATGTAGTAGTAGATAATTTCAAAAAACCAACAAAAATTTTGGGTGTATCTAATGGTAGTGGAGGATTATTGGAAAAAGCAGAAAGTGTGAAATTTAGAATAAAAAATAAAGTGAATATATAGAATTATTTTCTTAATCCAAAATAAATTACTTTAGCATTAGTGAGATTGTTAGATTTTTTCAGAATTTTATCTATAGTTGGAAAAATCACCTTAGAAGATAGAGTTACAAATGATGGATGTGCACCTATTCTTGGTATTGTGTAATAGCTTGGCAATATAGATTCAACTTTAAATTCTGATTGATTAATGAGATTTTTCATACTATCAAGTGTACAGAATCTACAATAGTCAACAGTTTGATTAGTATTATAACCAAAACCTTTTGAATTAGCAAAATTGAAAATAAAAATTCCATTTTTTTTCAAAACTCTATAAACTTCTTTTAGAATCTTTAATTTATCATCATCTTGAAGTACATGAATAAAAACATCATTTGAAATAACACAGTTTTGACTTTCATCATCAAATGGTAATTCATAAGCATTACAAATATGGATTTCATCGTAACCTCTTTTTTTAGCTTTTAATCCTCGTTCTTTAGATATATCAATTCCAGTAATTTTTTCAAAGCCAAAAATTTTAAAATCATTATACCAAGTACCTATTGAACATCCTAGATCTACTAAATTATTAAAATTATTTAGTCTTAATTTTGATAATAATTCTGAAACCACCGAAACTTCTCTATTATGATAATATGAATTCATAATTTTATCAACATCAAAAGAAGATATTTCATGAGTAGTGCCAATTACATCAATATTATCATATTCAGTTGGCACAAAAATACATGTTTCATTCTCAATTATAAATATAATTAATAGTGAAATCGGTTATTAATTGATAATATTTTAGAAATTGTTGAATATAGGAAAAGTTAATTTCTAAAGATTATCAATGAATAGAAATGTCTATTTTAGTAGCTGGTAATTTAGCTAATACAGGATTTTTTTTAACAACAAAATTACGTGAAAAAGGATTTGATGTGGAATTACTAGTTGAGAAAAATCCCCCCTTTGAAAGTGATCCAAAAAATTCAGGGTGTTTTAAATCAGAAGATACATCATGGATAAAGTATTACGATAAATCAAAAAAAAAATGGAAATTTGACATAATTAAATTAATGAAAAAATATGATTTGATAATTGCAATAACTGAATTACCAATGTTTGCACTTTTATCATTCAAACCATATATTTCAATTTGTACAGGGAGTGATCTTAGTGAATTAGTTCATTCCAAAAGTTTTAAAGGATATTTACTCCGATTTGCATATTATTTTGCAAAACATGTAATTTTTGTATTACCTTCACAATTATATGATGTTAAAAAAATTGGTTTAAAAAATGCAGTATTTTTACCACTTTTTAGAATATATCATGATGAAGAAAAATCTAAAGTGGTAAAAAATGGAAAAAAACATTTTGTATTTTTTCATCCAACTAATCACATATGGAGAATAAAAGGAAACGATATTTTTCTAAAAGCCTTTATCAAATTAGCAAAAGAAAGAGAAGATGTATTTCTTGTAACAATAAACCGTGGTGAAGATGCTCAAAAATCTATCAATCTATTACAAACAGGAGATATTGAAGGAAAATATGAAATTCTACCATCTACATTAAATCAAGATAACCTAATGGAATATTATTTGAAAGCTGACGCAATAGTTGATCAATTTAAAGTAGAAGCATTTGGATTTATAGGTCTTGAAGTTTTAAACATAGGTAAACCTCTGATTTGTTACATCAATTTAGAAAATTATAATAATCTCTATGGTGAAAAACCACCAGTAATTAATTCAAATAATTCAGAAGAAATTTTTAATTTAATGAATAAAATAATAGATGACAAATCATTCTATGAAAAAATCTGCAAAGATTCACATAATTGGTTTAAAAAATTTCATGATGAAAACATGTTAATTGATAAATATTCAAAATTAATAACAGGCAGTTTAGATATTAAAAAAAGATATAAATAAAATCTGCGGTATACTTGACTTGTTTTTATAAATTAATTACTATTTGAAAAATTTTTATAATTTATTAAATTACCACCCCATTTTTTCTTATTTTGAAATATTCCTATTTCTTTAGGGGTTTGATTTTTTAATTTTATACCAGATAAATCATAATATTTACAATTATGTTCCTTGCCCCATTCAATTATTTTCCAACGTAGTAAATCTTGAGAATATAATTTTTTTTCAAAATCTATTTCTGTTCTAGCAATTCCAGATTCATTGATATATCCATTAAAAGAAAAAAATGAAACAGCACCTACAGGAATATTGTCTACTCTAGCTATAAATCCATTAAATCCTAGTGATCCTAACAAATTGAAAGCCTCAGTAATATCTTCAATAGAATAATATTTCAAATTATTAAAATCACGATAACTTTTTTGTAAATTATAATATTCAATTATATCATTTTTTGAAGTCATGGAGGTTACAGTAACTCCTCTCTCTTCAGATCTTCTAATATTTTTCTGAACAGAATTTTTGTTAGTTTTTTTAAATATTGTCTCAATATTTTCTTGTAGATCAATAACAAATGTCGAATTCGTTTTTTTAATAAAATTAAATTGTGGTAAAAAATCAAATTTAGAGTCTAGAGGATGTAACGATCCATAAAAATTTTCTATAGATTTCAACCAGATACTAAATGATTTTATAATTTCATCATTATATGTTTCTTCAAATATTATTGGACCATATGACCAACGAATATGTTTTGGAAGTAATTTACCAATTTTTAAAATTGTATCAGATAAAATTCCCTTACCAAATGATGTTTCTATTCTAGTTTTTCCTTTAAATGATTGAAATGCTAATAATTGCCCAACAATAGAACCACTTTCACCAACAAATTTTAAAAAAATAGGTTTAACTTTTGTTTGTAATTCTAAATATTTTGCATATTCCTGAGTTTGGAAAATAGTCCCTAATTGAGATTTAATCAATCTCTCATTCCAAGAAGAATCTGCAGCATCATTAATTTCCAAAGATATCATTTCACATCTCATAAGTTAGTATGGTTTTAAAGATTATTTCTATTTTTGATTACTTGTCTACAATTTATTTTATAAATTCTAAATTTTTAGAAAAAGAATGAAAGGCGAATTAAATCTATTTATCATTTGGGAAAATGCTCGTAAAAATACGGATAGTCTTTTAGAAGTGATGAAGGAAAAATTTGAGATACGAGATATATATGAAATTACTTGGAATAAAGAAAATTTTCCAAAAAATCTTAGACGCTTTTATGGTGCAAATTTACCAAAACCATTACGTAAAACCTCTGAATGTGGTGTTGGTCCATTTTTATTAGTTTTATTAATTGATAAAAATCCAAGACATGAACTACGAAGAACATCTAATGGAATGCAATTAGTTAATTCTAATATTTATGATGAAAAGATGAGATATCGTAAAATATTCAAAGGAGGTTATACAATTCATAGTGCAATTCATCAAAAAGAAGTTAATCATAATTTGACATTGTTGTTAAATAAAAATGTGGAAGATGTTATGTCAAATCTTCCTGAGAAATGGAATGGTAAATTAAAATCTATCAAATCAGATCTAGTTGGAACAAATGGTTGGAAAGATCTTGATGAATTATTTTATGTTTTAAACTCTACAACAAATTATGTTATATTAAGAAATTTTGAACAGTTTCCTGAAAAATTTAATTCAGAAGAACATAAAGATATAGATATTCTTACTGATGATCATTTACAACTTCCTTACATTATAGATCAAAGAAAACCTAGAGATGATGAAATTATAGTACCATCAACAGTAAATATTGGTAATGAAACAATTTTGTTTGATATTAGATATGTCGGAGATAGATATTATGATGAAAAGTGGTCTAAAGACATACTGAGTAGACGTGTTTTATCACCAAAAAGGTTCTACATTCCAAACACTGAAGATCATTTTTACAGTCTATTGTATCATATGATTATACATAAATCAAAATTATCTAATGATTATATACAAAAACTTGTAGATTTGGTAGAAATATCAGAGATAAAGAATATTCAAAAAGAGGAATTTTCAAATTTTGACAAACTAAAAGAGATATTAGATAATTATATGAAAGAAAGAGGCTATGAATATACAGATTCGCTTCAATACAAAATAAAACATAATGAATTGATACGTCTCTATCGCGTAGCCATATTTATAGCAAAAAAAGAAGGTATCAATACTCTTTTCAGAGCAATTAAAGGAAAGTTAAGAAGAAAAATACGGATAAAGATGAATGATCATGATTGATCAAATAATTCAATTCAAAATAATTCAAACAGTAACTAGAATGGTTAGATTATGAAGTTAGAATTTTCTTGTCCCAAATGTAAAAAATTATTAGATATTTCTACAAATAAATTAATTTGTGATAATTGTAAAAAAACATATCCTAATGAAGAAAATTATATAGATTTTCTAGGAGAAAAAGATTTTGAAACTATAGATCTTTCCAAAGAAAAATTAAGAGAAATGATACAAGATATTCATAAACATGGATACAAAAAAGCAGTGCTACAGTTTTTAAATGATCCTGTAATAAAACCATATTTAATCGATGTAAAAAGTGCGGATTCAATTTTCCATTGTATTGGAAAAAATAATTTAAGATGTTTAGAAATAGGAAGTAATTTAGGAAAGATTACAGAAAATCTATCTCATATTTTTCATGAAGTATATTCTCTGGAAACATCAAAGGAAAAAATTGAGATACAAAAAAATAGATTCCAATCTTTGAATCAAAAAAACATTACTCTTTTAAGATGTAATCCTTTAGAATTACCTTTTCCAAAAGATTATTTTGATCTAATTATCTGCAACGACAGTTTTGAATTATGTGAATCATATAATTCCAATCCTAAATTTGAAAAAGGACAAATCATATTTTTAAATGAAGTAAAAAGAATTTTATCAAAAGAAGGATGTTTTTGTGTAAGCGTTCAAAACAAATTTGGATTTCCTAGATTATTTGGAGTTGAAAAAATAAAATCTCTTCAAAATAACCAAAACTCACAAACTTTTAGTCTTTCTGGATACAAACAATTATTTAAAAAAACTAATTTTTATTTTAAATCATATTGGGTATTACCATCAATAAGAAAACCGTATTTTTCTGGAAAAATGGAAGATGATATTTCATATCAATGGTTTTTTCAGAATATAACAAATTTTTTATTAAAAAGAAAAAAATCAAAATTTAGAGATTATTCTTTTTCAATTATCAAGAAATCAAATAAATTTATATCAAAAATTTTGACAAAAAATTTTATTCCTAGTTTCATTTTTTGTTGTTATAAAAGTGACATGTCAAAATCATTAGAAGATCATATTATCGCAAACTCAGATACAAAAAATTTCTTAATGATTGGTAGAAGAACCAGGATAATTTACATTCTTTTAGGAAATAACAAAAAACCTACAAAATTGTTTTCATTGGATCGTTATGGATATGAAATTCCAGAAGTAATTGTAGAATGTAATAGAGTTTTTCCTAAAATGAAAGACCCAATAGAAAGATTATGGTCAGAAGATTGGATAGATGGTCATCCAATAGAACCATCTAAAACAAATGATGTTATTGCAGCTTTTAGTTGGCTTCAACAATTTCAAAACGATACTTCCGATGAAATTATGACAAAAGAATTTGTAGAAGAAACTGAAATCAAGTGGATAAAAGAAAGTTTAATCAAAATAAAAGATATACCATTAAAAAAATATGAAACATGGTTAGAAGAATATGTATCATATATCGATAAACATACAATTTACAAAACTGCTGTACATGGTGATTTTTGGTATAGTAACATATTGATTGAATCGAAAACAAATTCCATAAATGTGATAGACTGGGAAAACTTCAAATCTGCAGGAAATCCATTTTATGATTACATATTATTCATGTTCAATTTTATGACAATGTCTAATGGAAATGATTTTCAAGTTTTTAAGTCTAATTTTGATTCAAAAGAAAAATTTGAAGTGATTAAAAAAATACAATCTAAAATTAATCAACATTTTGGTTTTGACTGTAAATTAATTGTATTACTTCGTTGGATGATTTTAATGAAAATGGCAAATGCTCAATTAAATGGGGATAAAAAAAGAATAACAGAATATTTGCAAATGTTAGAATTCATTAGGCATAAAGAATAGAGAATAATTGGTTTATTGTACCACGTAAATAATCAAGTTTCACTATCAAACAATTTGTCTACAGTTTGTTTTATAACTTGACTATGGATAATTGTAGTGTAAAATAATTGTCAAATATACGAGTTACATATTCTGGTTTACTTTCTTTATCGATACGTTTCTTTAGTGTCTTTACGGGTCTTGCGTTTACATTAATTGTAACAAGACAACTTACTCCAGAAGAGTTTGGCACATGGGGTCTAATTAGTGGAATAATAATTTATGCAATAATAATTAATCCAGTTATCAATTACTGGTCAACACGTGAAATTGCAAGAGGACAAGAGTCAGGAAAAACTGCTTTTTTATCAAATGGTGTTTTTTCTGCAGGCGGAATGCTTGTTTATATTATAATTGCATATTTTGTAGGTCTTCAATCAGATGCAGAATTAGATGTGTTATTGTTGGCATCTATTTTAGTTCCTGTAATATTCATCAATGATTCATTAAGTGCTATCAATACCGCATGGAAACCACATGTAGTAAGTTATGGTTTTCTTGGTTTTGAAATAATTAAAATTCCAGCTGGATTAATGTTAGTATATTTTTTACAATTAGGCATAGAGGGTACAATATATGCATCATTTCTTGCTTATTTAGCTAGTGTTGGAATTCAGATATTTTTTGCTAAAGAGAAATTGAAAGGAGATTTTGATTTCAAATATATAAAAAAATGGTTTCGATTATTCTGGCTTCCTGTTTACAGAGGCATTCCTTCATTATTATCATTATCAGATGTTGTGGTTTTTTCATTAATTACTGGAACTGTTGTAGGTGTAGCATATTATACTGCTGCAAAAACAGTAGGATACCTGGTAAATTATACTAGATCATTTACAACAGGACTATATCCAAAATTATTAGAGAGTGGAAAAACAGAATATTTGCAAGAGACAATAATTCATTTGTTATATTTTGCTTTGCCGTTAATTGCGTTATCTATTTCAATATCAAAACCAGCTTTGTTCGTTTTGAATCCAATTTATGAAATAGCCTCACCAGTAGTCATCATATTATCAATTAGATCTCTTTTAACCACCCTAAATTTGACATTTTTTGAAGCTTTACAAGGAATTGAAAAAGTAGACATTAAAGAAACAGCCACTTTTAGGGATTATATAAAAAGTAAATTAATTCTGTTTCCATCATTTCAATTACTGAGACATGGGATATATTTTGGAGGATTAGTTTTACTATTGGTTTTTATAGAATTCGATGAAGAAAATCAAATTGAAATTGTAATTTATTGGGCTCTTATAGGATTAATAGTTGAGATACCACTTTTTACATATATTTTGAATTTAGTACGAAAGAATTTTGTTTTAAAATTAGAAACATTGACGCTGTTGAAATATGCATTTGCTAGTACAGTATCATTTGGGTTAATGTATATTTTAATGGAAAAATATTTGATATATGAAAATAAAATTTTTAAATTTTTACCTGATTTATTGATCTTTATTAGTATAGGGCTTGGGGGTTATCTAACAATAACTTATTTAATAGATAACAGAACTAAAATTTTAGTTAAAGCAATAATAAACGAAATAACAGGGAAATATTCAAAAAAATAAAACATACAAGTATTAGATTTGATAAAAATGAATGATTCAGAATTTAAAAGAATTAAGGAAAAAATTTTCAAAATAGATCATACTAGATATTGGGGGGACGATTATGATGTTAGATTTTATTTAGTTTCAATTATTAAAGAATTAAAGAAAAAGAGAATCATCGATATAGGTGGAGGGATAGGAATTATAAGTTCAGAACTGGATAAATCAAATGATAGAATTAATTTAGATTCATCATTTGAAGATTTAAAGAAGTGTAAAAAGAATAATACAGAAATTCAATTAATATGTGGATCTATGATGCATTTACCGTTTAAAGAAAAATCATTTGATCATGCAATATGCGCCCACATATTAGAAGTAGCAAAATCAATTGATCTAAAAAATGATAATATTATGAAAGAAAATTCAATAAAAAGATACCCTACTATAGAAAAAAGTTTATCTGAAATGTCACGTATTATAAAAAAATCAGGTTCACTATATGTAACTACACCCAATAATGCATATTATAATTCAAATAAATTAGAATATAATGAATTAAAAAAACATATAGAACAATTTTTTCAAAAAAATGAATTTTGTTTTTTCAACACATTTCCTCATACAAGTAAAAAATATAGAAAATTTAATTTAGCTAATGTTATGCCAAAAATTCTTTTTAAAATTAGAAATCGTCAAAAAGTAATTAATTCTTTAGTTTCAAAAGATAAAGGAGTTAAGAGGAAAAGTGTCTCATTTTTCGTTAGAGCGTTCAATTAAAAATAATAGTTTTATAAATAAATCAGTATTGATTGAATTTGAAACAAATGAAATTATGCGTTTTTCCCAACGATCCAATAATGGCTTATTTTAAAAAAGGTGAAATTAAAGACAGATATTTCAATCCAAAAAATTTGTTTGATATAGTACATATTATTTCATTATTTGATGACGAAATAGAAAGTAAAAAAGTAAAAGAATTAGCAGGAAATGGTGAACTAATCATACATAAATTAGGAAAAGCCAATCTTTCAAACTATAAAACATTTGAGAAAAAAGTTATCGAATTACTAAATGAGATAAAACCAGATATTATTAGAGCATATAATCCACTCATACAAGGTTGGCTAGCATTGAAAGCTTCACAAAAATTAAAGATACCACTAGTTGTTTCATTACATACGAATTATGAACAACAAAAAGAAGAATTAAAAAAACATAGAAAATATGTACAATACCTTAAGTTAGCTTTTACCTCAAGGAAAATAGAAAAAGTAGTAATTAGTAATGCAGATACAGTAATTTGTGTGTATGAATTTATTGTTCCTTATGCACAAAAAATGGGTGGAAAAAATATTCAAGTAATTTACAACAAAGTTGATCTACAAAAATTTTCTCCAGATGTACCTCCTAAATTTAAAAATAAAGTCCCCACAATTATATCAGTAGGTCGTTTAATTGATCAAAAAAATCACATGTATGTATTACAAGCAATAAAAGACATGGATGTAAAATTATTAATTATAGGAGACGGACCAAATCTTCAAAAATTAACTAATTTTATTAAAAATGAAAAAATAACAGATAAGGTTGAAATTATCAACTCAGTTACAAATGAAGATTTGGCAGGATATTATACATCAGCAGAGATTTATGTTCAGCCAATGGAAAATTTAGGAGGAATACCAATTCCAGTTTTAGAAGCCATGGCATGTGGGCTTTGTATAGTGATGTCAAGGCATTCAAATGACTATTCAGAAATAATTGATGACTCAGTATATTTTGTAGATAATAATCCCAATAATTTTAAAATGGCATTTGAAAAAATTCTTCTAGATGATGATTTAAGAAACAAATTGAAAATAAAATCACTTGAAACGATTAAAAAAATAAGTGGAAAAAAAATGGAAGCCGCAGAATTAGAAGTTTATAAAAAATTAAGAATAGATAAAGAAGATTGATGTTTAATGCAACTTAAAAAAACTCTAGAACATTTGAAAAAACAACAAATCATTGTAGAAATTTATGGATTAGGTTATGTTGGGTTTCCTTTAGCTGTAAGATTATCAAAATCAGGTATTACTATTCATGGGATTGATGTGAATAATAATAGAATTCAAAGATTAAACAAAAATGAATTACTAGATTCAGAAATAAATTTGAAAGATGAATTTATCGAATCTATAATAAATGGAAAACTAGAATTAAAAAATTCTCCAATAAAATCAGATATGCCTAAAATTGGAATAATTTGCGTCCCAACCCCAATTCCCAATGAAAAAATACAATCAGATATTTATGTGAAATCAGCAGTTGAATCATTTTTAGAGTTTTCAAAGTTGGGGGATGTGATAATTTTAGAAAGCAGTGTAGAAGTAGGAACAACTGAAAGTATAATTAATTTGATTGAGTCAAAAGGATTGAAAGTTGGAAAAGATTTTGGTTTATGCTTTTGTCCAGAAAGAATAGATCCTGCAAATAAAGAATGGAAAATAGAAAATATTCCAAGAGTAATTTATTGCTCAGATGATCAAAGTTTTCAAATTTCAAGAGAAATATATTCAAATGTTAATGGAGCCAATTTGATTAGAGTTACTTCACCAAAAATTGCAGAGATTGTAAAATCCTTTGAAAATGCCTTTAGATTAGTCAACATCACATTAGTAAACGAACTTGCCATATTATGCGATAAATTAGATGTAAATGTGAAAGAAATCATTGATGCTGCATCAACTAAACCATTTGGCTTTTTGCCTCACTATCCAGGTGCAGGAGCTGGTGGACATTGCATACCTAAAGATCCTAGATTTTTGTTAGAATCTGCAAAAAAACTAGGAATAAAATTTGATACAATTGAACATGCATTAAAAATTAATGAACAAATGCCAAAATACATCGCTAATGCCATTGAAGAAAAACTTCAAAGTCAAGGGTTGGAAAAAAATGTTTTGATATGTGGCTTATCATACAAAGCAAATGTAGAAGATATGAGGGATTCTCCAAGTTTTAAAATCATTCAAGAATTTAAAGAGAAAGGTTTTGAAATTTTTGGATATGATCCATTTTTTGATTCAAACTTAACTGAAAAATATTTAATTGAAAATCATATTTCAGAATTAAACTTTACAAAATTAGATAATTTGGATGATGAAACAATTAAAGAAATTAGTTGTATGTGTATAGTTCAACATCATGATGAAAATAAATTAAGAGTAAAAGAAATTTATGATAAATCATTAATTCCATTCATATATGATTGCCAAAGTAAATTATTGAAAAATTTACAATCAAATTCTCATTTAGAATTTCTAGGGAATTAAGAATTTTAATATAGTAATTCTGTTTCTTTTTCAAAATTTATTTCTGAATAATTTTCAAACCAAAATAATGCTTGCATAGAAAACATTGATGCCCATGAATTAACTTTTAGAGTTTTTTTCCATCCAAAAATAGATTTTCCAAATTCTTCATAAAATCCACCATTGATAGATTTATCTATATTTTGTGCCTGTAAGGAGAGTAAAAAAGATTGCAATTTTTCAATGATTTGATTAAGATTTTTTTCTTCTAGTTTTGCTAATAGTATTTTTAATCTTATTAGTTGTGCAATAGGGTAACTTGATTTAGAATGATATCTAGAATTAAACCACAAATCAATACTACCATCTGATTGAATTTGATTTTCACACCAATCAACAGCTTTTTTACAACTGTTTAGATAAGTTTCATCTTTTGTAACATTATAGGTATGAATTAATCCTTCTAATGCATACAACATAGTATGAAGATTGATCACTTTACTATTTTTATGAAGTAAAATGCTTCCATCAGATTGTTGAAAGTGAACTATTGAATTTGCAATTTTCTTTGCAGCATTTAACGAAGATTCATCATTTGTAATTTTATAAAGTTGTAATAATGGAATTGTTAATTTTATATGTAAACATCCAGATTTTTTATACCAGACTTTATCATCAATTTCAAACTTGTTAGTATCCAGATTTTTTACTGGTTTAATGATACCATCATTTTCAATTGTGTCTGATAAAATCCAATCGTTTAATTTTTGTGCATATTTGAGAAATTTATTATCTTTTGATATTAAATAACAATCCAATAATCCTTTTGAACAGATTGCAGTATCAAAAGAATAAACATATTTTTTAGCAATTCCTTGAGGTGAAATTCCTTGGATTATTCCACCAAAATTTTCATATAAATCAATTAACCAATTACATGAGGCTTTTGCAAAATGAAGATATTTTTCATTTTTTTCATGCTCATACAAAAATCTCATTGTACTTGCATAATATCCAGTTATTTCAGGGTACAAAAATGCAAATTCTTTATTTTTTTCATCATAAAAAGAATGAACTCCACCAAAATTTGAATCTGATGAATCAGATACAAAAATGCCTGAATTTAACAACCAATTTTTTGTCATTTCAAACGAAGAATCCAATACTTGGTAACACTTTTTTTGTTCCTTAAAAAGCCTAAAGACAGTGAAAATTCTAGTCTTAGTATTTCATTTTCCACCAATTAGTGGAGGAGGTGTTGTGGTAATTACAGATATTATTAACAAATTTGCTGAATTAGGAAATGATGTAACAGTAATCACACCTGATCTTGATTGGAATGGAGAACAATTTAATCCTAAAATAAACTCAAAAATCAAAGTTATTCGAACAGAAACTCCCTCACGAAATAAAATAAAGGTAGCTGCAAGGCGATGTCAATCTAATATTAAAAAAACTGCTATAGAAATAGGAAGATCAGAACAATTTGATTTTATTTTTACAATATTTCATCCATTTCATCTAGTTCCAAAAGCTGCAGTGGAGGCTGCAAAGGAATTAGATATTCCATCCATTGTGAAAGTAGATGATGCTATTTATGAAAAAGCATCTGGGATTAAATCATTACAACGAAAGATTGAAAAAATGATTAATGGAAAAACTCTTAGATCTGGAACTAAAATTCTTGTTTCAAATAACGATACAAAAAAAATCATCATTGATGAATATGGTGTTAAACCAAAAAAAATTTCAATAATTCCAAATGGTGTAGATTTATCTTTATTTGATATTACTACTGAAAAAGATCCAAAGAAAATCGTTTTTGCAGGAGCAATGTATTATCATAGAGGTTTAGACCTATTGCTTGAAGCAATTCCATTTGTTATTAAAAAAATACCTGAGGCAAAATTTGTTTTACTAGGTAGTGGTGCAGAGATGTATAAATTAAAGAAAATTGTTTCAGAAAATAAATTAGAAAATTCTGTTGAATTTAAGGGGTGGATTAAAAGAGAACAAATTCCAGAAAATATTTCAGATGCTTCAATTGGAATAGGGCCTCTAAGATTAACAGATGTGACATCAAGAGCTCTTCCAATAAAGGTTTTAGAATACATGGCTGTTTCATTACCAATAATAGCCCAAAAAGGAACACTTCCTGAAGATGTTTTAGAGAATGAAAAAAATGGATATTTTATTGAAAATGCAAATGATTTAGCTGAGAAAATTATTTTATTATTAAATCAACCAAAAAAAGTTGAAAACATGGGAATTCAGTCATTAAAAATGGTCCAAAAATTTTCATGGAACAATGTTGTAAAGAATATCATAGAAGAGACTAAGAAAATCTAAAAATTTCTTTTTAAGATTTTAAGGATTCTTTCACTTGCATCACCTTTTCCATACGGTGTCTTTCTTGAATGAAGTTTAGGATTTTTCATGGTTTTTTTAATTGAATTTGAGATATTTTTATTATCCAACCCAATAATTTCAGCCATATTACTCTCAACAGCTTCAGGTCGATCAGTTGTTTTTCTTACCACCAAAACTTTCTTTCTAATTATAGGTGAAGTAGCTTCTTCTTGAATTCCACCTGAATCAGTTACAATAAAACTACAGTTTTTCATTAATTCAAGGATTTCAAAATATCCTACGGTGTCAAGGATTTGAATATTTTTATTTTGATGTAATTTATTAAATAATCCAAATTCATGAAGGCGTTT
This sequence comes from Saprospiraceae bacterium, assembly GCA_029263015.1. Classification (GTDB taxonomy): domain Bacteria; phylum Bacteroidota; class Bacteroidia; order Chitinophagales; family Saprospiraceae; genus UBA6168. The sequence goes on from JAJCYI010000042.1 coordinate 22,280, forward strand.
TTTTGTTCTTGGATGTATTGGGAATATAATATTTTGATTTGAATCAATTAGTCCTTTTATTATAGAAGAAAGTGTTTTTTTGTTATCTACATTTTCTGCTCTATGTAGAGTCAATAAAATGAAATCAGATGATGGAATAGATAATTTTGATTTCTTTTTTGAAATTTTTGAATAAATGTTGATTGCATCAATAACGGTATTTCCTGTTATGAATATTTTACCATGAACTTTTTCAGATTTTAAATTAAATTTTGTATTTTGAGTAGGTGCAAATAATAATTCAGAAATATGATCCACGGCTATTCTATTATGCTCCTCTGGCATTCTCCAATCATTACTTCTTAATCCAGATTCAACATGACTAATTGGAATGTTTGATTTAAGAGAACAAATTCCAGCAGCTAAAACAGTATTAGTATCACCTTGAATTATTACCGTATCAGGTTTTTCTTTAAGGAGGATTTTTGATAATTTTGCAATTATTTCACTAATTTGAAGTGCTGGATTAGATTTTGTTATATTTAATGAATAATTGGGTTTTTGCAAGCCTAATTCATGCATAAATCCCAATCCCATCTGATTATCATAATGTTGACCAGTGAAGACTAGAGAACAATTTTTAGAGTCAATTTTTCTAATAATTGGTGCAAGTTTAATGATTTCTGGTCTTGTTCCTAAAACTATTGCTACTTTCATCTAATTTCAACTTCTATTATCTATAGATACTATTATTGGTATAGAAAGTTTGATTGTGTAGTTTTTTTGTTAATTCATCTACAAATTATTCTGAGCATATTCATTAAGGTAAGGATTTTAATAATTTTTGTAGAGAAATGAAAATTCTATTTAT
>JAJCYI010000043.1 GCA_029263015.1 Saprospiraceae bacterium
TTATTAGACCTGTCCGGTTGTTTTTTTCATATATGTTGGGAAGGATTAATCCTTCCCAACATATATGAAAAAAACAACCTGACAGGCCTGAAGAATCCGTTACTCCTCTTCTTCGTCCTTTTCTTTTTTGTCGTTGTCAATTATTATATCGTCGCCATCTTCCAGTTTCCTAGAAACCGCTGCATAAGGGCCAACAACCACTTCGTCGCCGTTTTTAAGATCACCTGTTAACAATTCGATATAATCGTCGTCCTGGATGCCCGTCTTCACTTCCACGAGTTTTACTTTAACCCCGTCAGATATAACGAATACAACTTCCATCATTTCATCATAATAGGACTGGTTCACCTTTTTTGCTGACGGTTTGTCTTCCATATCTTCTCGGTCGCGGGCATTGACAGCCTGGATCGGGACACTTAAAACGTTTTCGACCGTTTTTGTAAAAATCGATACAGATGCTGACATCCCCGGCCTAAAAGGATAAGGTTTACCAAGTGAAACAAGATCCTTATATGATGCTGGATCAATGTCGATGGTAACAACAAAATTAGTTACTTGGTCACTTGTTAAAGTGACGATACCATTTCCCATATCTCCGATCAGGTTATTGGCAGTATGCGCAATTTCGACAATCCTGCCTTTAAATTTCCGATCCAGGTAAGCATCAAGTTCAATATCAACCAGTTGTTTTACATTAATTCTGGGAAGGTCATTTTCTGTAACCTCTACTTGTACTTCCATTTTACTCAGATCAGCAATCCGCAAAATTTCAGTTCCAGCCATCATAGATGTGCCCACCACCCTTTCGCCTTTTTCGATATTTAGTTTTGAAACAATGCCATCCATTGTCGCATAAATAGTGGTACGTTTCAAACTTGTAGAGATTTCTTTTAAAGATGCCTGAGCGCTCTTGATCTGAAATCCTGCACCCCTTGAACTTTCTTTGGCTGATCGGATATTTGCCTCAGCTGCACGCAGATTGGCTTCAAGGGCGCGTACATTTGAAAGGGAAGACTGGTAATCTTGGTCTGAAACCACACCTTCTTTATACAGTTTTTCACTGCGGCGATGCATATCCTTTGCATTGGTCAATTGCGCCTCCGTCTGTTCCTTCTGTGCTGTGAAAGTTTCGACCTGAGCACGAGTATTTGCCAGAGAAGCTTTGGCACTGTTCACGCCTGCCGCAGCGCGTTCAACCTGGGAATCATATGCCTCAGGATCGACCCTGGCCAATATCTGACCATTCACCACGCTGTCCCCTTCATTCACATAAAGTTCAACTATTTCCCCGGAAACGTCAGAACTAATTTTAACTTCTGTTTTGGGAAATACTTTACCGCTGGCTTCAACGGTTTCTTTGATGGTTCGCAGCTCAACTTTCTCAGTTTGCACCTTCTCCCCTACCTCTCTATTTTTTCCTTTATAAATAGCTCCCGCTATTAATATAACCAAGAGGACAGCCGCACCATAAATCAGCTTTTTGTTTTTCTTATTTGCCATGTTGGATAAAAGTTAATTGGATAGTGTAATGGTTTTTGGTTCTGAGTTTTTGGTTAAGGGTTTGACCAAGAACCAAAAACTCAGAACCAAAAACCATTACACCTCACTTGAGATTTATTTCTTTACCAAGATAAAAATCAACGATTTTCAATCGAAATAAATAGTCGTATTTAGAAACAGTGGCATCAATTTCTGCCATGTCAAGATTATTCCTCGCAGTGGTGTATTGGAAAGTATTGATCGCTCCCAATTCATATTGTTTTGAAGCATTTTGAAATGCCGCACTCACCGCTTCGACAGTTTTGTTTCCTGCATCGAGAGAGCGTTTGGCTGCTTTTGCACTGGCAATGGCATTTTGTACATCCACTTTCAATTGTTGTTTGGTGAGGTCAGACTGCAACTTTGCATTGAGGATGCCCACCTTTGCCCGTTCCACATTGATCTGGTTCCGGCCATTATTATAGATTGGCACATTTAAACTAAGCCCAATATTTTGCCCCAAGTTTTGATCTAATTGATCAAAATATGGATTGTCAGCAAAAGTTCGATTGGTTACCTCAATCTCAAAATCCAATGGTTCGGACTCGCCTGGCAAGAAAAATGAAGATTGGGGAATTCTTTCTGTTTCACTTCCGGTAACAATTTTTGATGCAGACGACCACCTCGTATCCAGGCCCCCAAATAATGACAAAGTTGGAAGCATCGCGCCACGGGCAATCTCAACACCAATTTCCGCACTTCTCAAATTCATTTCGTCCCTAGTAACCTGGGGTTGACTAACTACGGCAGATGAATAGACTTCCCTGAACCCATATGCATCGGGGTTTGAATCACTATCAATGGTAATCTCAGGTAATTCAATTGCTATTTCAGTACTCGGATCCAACTGCATAAATTCTTTGAGGTTCAAATAATTTAAATCAATTAGATTTTGAGACTGAACAATGGTCTGTTCATCACGGGCAATTTGCGCCAATACTTCTAATCTATCGTTTTCTGGCAAGGTGCCCGCCTTTATCATTTTATCCGTCTGTTCCAATTGTTGTTCAGATAGATATTGGCGTTTTTGAGCGTTTTCCAATTGCTCCTCCGCCATCAGGATTTGGAGATAGGCATTGGCGATGCTCAATGCTGTATTATTAAAGGCGAAAGTCGCATCTGCTTGAGAAGCCTTTAGATCATACTCGCTCTGCCTAATGGAATTGTTGATTTGTCCACCATTATAAATAGGCATACTGGCATCGAAACGATAATTGTTGAAACTGATTCGGTCACTGTTAAATGAGTTGGTTGTTGGATCGATTGTTCGTCCAAATTGAAACCCGCCAGAAGCGCTCCCATTTATGGTTGGCAGCTTGGCCAACCGGTTTTGTTTGTAAGTCAATGCAGTAAGTTCAACGCCGTATTGTGCCTGTTTCAGCGTGAGGCTGTTGTCTTTTGCGTATTCAATGCATTTCCGCAAAGACCATGTTTCTTGTGAAAAAGAGGAAAAAGAAAAAGAGCAAGCAAACACTAAAACTGCAAGCAGTTTAATTACAAATTGAGTAGTCGAAGAATACCTCATAAGTCGGAGATTTTTTTATTGTGAAGCAATATTAAAGCAGCCCAACCCTGTTGAGTTAAATAATTCTATCAATAGCTACTTCTTTTGGATAAAAGAGGGAGGAGGAAGAGTGAATTTTAAGTTGAGAGAATGAGGAGGCGATAAACAGCAACGTACAATTAATGAGTTTGCTACTGACTTTTCATCCATTTAATAATATCAGTATCCTTTTTAGATGCTACATCTGGCGGAATTTCAACTCTTTTCATGGCTTTCATATCAATTCCTATGGGCCGGCTTTTTGTGCCGCCAAGCAATTCTTTAAGCACCAAATATTGATTGTCCCTGAAACTGCGGTTAATATTTGTTTGAATATTCAAAGGTTTTTCAAATAATGGATTAATCCTGAATTCACCTGTATTTAGATCGAAGATCGGCTGAATAGCTTGGTAAACATCCCCCCTTCCATTTGATTTTAAGAAAAACATAGAATGGTAGTCGGTACCTTCAGAAATCTCATATTCAGCTGCTGGCAGGATTGCTTTTGCAGCCATAGGGGTGTCAAGATCAAAAACAAAAGTTCCTTTACCGGTCGCATATCCAACTAAATAGTTCTCCCAGATTTCCAGTCGCTGGATCAAACCTGACTGGGCATCTTCCTCAAATCTTTCATTCAAAAAACCGGGTTCGAGTGATGGGGACAGTTTCTTTTCAGCAAGGTCAAGAATATAAACCTCATCAAATCCCCTCACGGCAATGACCTTGCTCAAATTGTTATAAGTTATTTCAGAAAGGTAATAAGCATAGTCAGGACTAATATTTACAGGCAAAACCTTTCTAAAGACCCGCTCGCAATTATTGCCATCGTACAATTCAAGGATGCGGTGGCTCTCCCCCAATTCTGGGTCCTGAGTCTCGTCATCTGCGATAATGGCTACGATGAGGTTTTCAGATTTTGCCCAAAATATATTCTCCTCCAACATAGTCCCAATTATTTGACAATCGGGCCTTGTGGTAATATTCGAATCTACATCAATTTTTTGCTCACTCGTATCAACTGGAGGCTGGCCTGTTGTTCCGTTACCATTTTGTGTGGTAGCAGTCTCGTCGCAAGCGAAGAAGAACGTGACAGAAAACAAGATCAATATGTTCAAAAGCTTAACCATTTGAAAAATTTTGTCGAAGGTAAAGGATTTTGATGACTGGTGAAATGTAGTGCGTGTTTCCCAATCCGCACTTTTGCTGCTGGATTTGGAAATCCGGGCTACCTACTTGCCGACACTAACCCTTTTTCTTTTTCCTTACCCTTGGATGGTTCCATTCTTCCCGCTCCGCAAATTCTACAATTTTCCTTACGATTCTCACCAAAGATAAAAACAGCAAGTAGCCAAACGTGAGGACTATGTATATCCATTTATATGAGCCAGCCTCATTTATTGTCATCGAAGAGAAAGCCCAAGCCAATAGGGCTGCGGTGGCAGCTAACACAATATAACTCAATATGCTCCTCGTCCAATATTTATCCATATTGTCTGACATCAAGCTAATCATGGCGTTGAATATGGCAAAAAACAAAATAAAGGTAGTACTCAATGTCCACGGTAAACGCTGTTGCAAATCGACACCTACAGAAGTCAACATATACACTCCTATATGAGATAGCAAAACCAATCCAAGCACAAAGCAGGCTTGAAAAATGGGGTTCTTGGCTTGTGTATTAAAGTTTGTAAATACAGACATAACTAGCAGTTATATAAGAATGAAGATGATGTTTGGTTCAGGATTTTTGGGTAATGGAAATGATATTGCCCAATTTCTAAGAACTAAGAACCAAAAACCTCTCAGACCACTTTTCCGAAAATATCATAATCCGTAGCTTCTGTAATGAGGACTTCGGCAAAATCTCCAATCCGTACATATTGATCCGTGGCATCAACCAAAACTTCATTGTCCACTTCGGGCGAATCGAATTCAGTCCTCCCAACAAAGTAACCTCCTTCTTTCCGGTCGAACAGAACTTTAAGAGTCTTTCCGACTTTTTCCTCGTTTTTTTGCAATGAAATCGCTTGCTGGATTTCCATCAGGTGGTTGGCCCTTTCTGTTTTTACTTCTTTTGGAACGTCATCTGTTAGTTCATGTGCAAGGGTATTTTCTTCATGTGAGTATTGAAACACCCCAAGCCTGTCAAATTTCATTTCCCTAACAAAATGACATAACTCCAGAAATTCTTCATCTGTCTCTCCTGGAAATCCAACCAACATGGTAGTACGGATTGCAATGCCAGGGACTTTTTCTTTCGCAAGTTTTACCAATGCCTCCGTTTCTTCCCTGGTGATCTGTCTTCGCATCCGTTCAAGGACACCGTTGGCAGCATGTTGGAGGGGCATGTCCAAGTAGTTGCAAACTTTTTCCTGTTCAGCTATTACATCAAATATTTCGACAGGAAATTTACTTGGATAAGCATAATGCAATCGAATCCACTCAATTCCTTCCACCTCCGCCAAAGCTTCCAACAATTTTGGCAATGCCCTTTTTTTGTAAATATCAAGACCGTAATAGGTCAGTTCCTGAGCAATCAACATAAGTTCTTTCACCCCTCTTTTTGCTAAATTATTTGCTTCATTTACCAAAGATTCAATGGGGCGTGAAACATGCTTCCCCCGCATCAAAGGAATAGCACAGAAAGAACAAGTACGGTTGCAACCTTCCGATATCTTGAGGTAGGCATAATGGGGAGGCGTGGTGATGAGCCGTTCACCGATCAGGTCAGATTGGTAATCCGCATTGAGTCTCGACAACAACCCCGGCAGCTCTAAGGTGCCAAACCATGCGTCCACTTCAGGTATTTCAAGCGCCAATTCATCTTTGTATCGTTGTGATAAACAGCCAGTTACGAATAATTTATCGATTCCCCCACCTGATTTGACCTTCGCATATTGTAAAATCGTGTCAACGCTTTCCTGTTTTGCCAAATCAATAAACCCACAGGTATTCACAACGACGATGTCAGCATCCTCTTCACTACTATCGTGCGCCACTTCATAATCGTTCGCCTTGAGCTGAGTGATAAGGTTCTCACTGTCCACCAGGTTTTTCGAGCAGCCAAGTGTGATGACGTTTATTTTGTCTTGTTTAAGTGTTTTTGTTTTCATATATGTTTGGACACAGGAAGTGAATTGACAAAGAGCTTTAAACTTAAATTATTTTCCAAACATCCTTTCACTTTTTTATTATTGATTTTGGTGAAATTATCTGACAGCATTTTTGCCCTTTGAAAGGCATTGTTTGATTTTACTGTTATTTTATTTTTTGACAAATACCGTCTAAATGTTTCTTTTGGAGAAGCTGATTTTGAGGTGTCTTTAGTTTCATATAAAGCATGAATCCAAGCCTCTGTTTCTTCTATTGCTACCGCAAAATACATATCGTCGATATATTCATCGTCAAGCCACTCTTTTATTTTTTCGATTACGTTGTTCCTTAAACCCAGACAATAATTTTTGTCTTTAATCGGCCTATCGACTTCATATCCTATTTCTCCGCATTCCGCAGTGTCTATATGCACGATCATTTTCCTTTCCTCTTTCAGAACATTTCCATCCAATAAAAAATCTTGAATATTGATTCTATCTACACATTCTTTTTTCACCAAAGTCCAATTACTAAAATCTGCTGCCCTCATTGTCGAAAGATCAGATTCGTCCACATTCCTTTCTGGCCTAATTGGCAGCACATCTTCAAGATTATCAATCAGTTCTAATCCTATCATGATGTTTTCCAAAACGGCCACATCGCTCCATCCTTCTGCAATAATTCCAAATTTCATAATGAATCAAAAATGGTGAGGTAATGCTCCTAAATGCCCACGCATCCACAACTCAGACAGCTTCATTCGGTTGCCATTTAACTCTACATCAGGTTTTAATTCCAAACGTTTTACCTTCGTGTGTCCTTTCAAATTTCTGGAAACAGTAAATAAACGGACTTCATCATCATGCAAGTTCAATCCATCCAAAATAGCGGGATTATGAGTAGTAATCAGAACCTGTTTGTCATTTTTCTTTGCCAGTTTTATTAGTTCAACCATCAACATCCTGCATAATTGCGGGTTCAATGCGGTCTCAATATTATCTATTGCAAAAAATTTTGGCGTCCTTTTAGAAATAAACAAAGCTAAATAGAACAAAACATGAAGGATACCTTCGTTTGCGTTTTCAGCAGAAAAAATGTTGTTCTTTTTCTCCATGAATTTATCACGGAAATACAATTTGGATTGACTAAGATTTAGATTATGGCCTTCTAATCTAAGACCTCCCTCTCTATCTATCACTATATCTTCAAGCCAAGAAATAAAATGAGAATTGTCAAGTAATTTATGAAACTCTTGTTCTGAAAAATTTGAGATCAGGATATCTAAATTCTCCCCATGGATGCCTGGAATCTCAAAACTTGTCCCACCAATACCTCTTAATATTCGAGTAGAAAGATTGAATATTTTATATTGACGAAAAGAAAAGAATGGTAGAGAATTAAATATTTTATCAATGGTTTCAGGGTATTTAGAATATTCTTTATGTTTAGAAATATTCCGTTTTACTTTTTTCTCAATTTTTTTGGTGTCAATATAATCCCCTCTCCATTCACTGATAATTTCATCTGGATTTTCCACACTCAATCTAATTCGCAATCTTTCATTTTCTTTTAAATCATCAAATTCACAAATGATATTAAATTCACTCTTAGTTTTATTTTCTAAAAAAGAACTAAATGTAATTGATGGCTTTGTTACCCTTATTCCTTTGAAAGCGAGTTCATCATTTTTCATTTTTCCTTCTGATGCCGCACTCGCCATCCCAACCGCCTCCAACACATTTGTCTTTCCGCACCCATTCTCTCCAATAAAAACATTCACCCTGCCCAATTCAATGGACTCCATGTAAATGGATTTATAATTTTCTATTTCTATTTTTGCAAGCATATCATTTCAATTAAATAAGGCAGCAAGTTACTGAAAAAGAATGACTTACACATTGCCTTTGGCTTTCTCTTCCACAATACTCACTTCCAAAACCCTTACAACTTCCAGCCCCAAACCCTTCCCTATTTCCAGCATAAATTGGTAAGCAGGCTTAAAATCATTATTTAATTTACCGTCCAAAATTGCTTCACGGATCGCATTTTTTATAGTGCCAACTTCACGGGATGGTGTGATCCCAAAAGTCTCCATAATGTCAATGCCAGAAACTGGGGGCTGCCAATTGCGCAGGCGGTCCGAATCTTCAACTTCCGATAGTCGTTGTTTTAGGATTTTGTAATTACTCAGGTAACGTCTTACCTTTTTTTCATTCTTGGAAGTAATATCTGCCTGTGCCAAAAGCATCAAAGATTCAATGTCATCACCTGCATCAAATAGCAACCGGCGAACAGCGCTATCGGTAATTTCTTCCTTTGTCAAACTAATTGGACGCAGGTGCAACTGGACCATTTTCTGGACAAATTTCATTTTATGGTCCAGTGGCAGGCGCATCCGTTTGAAAATCCGGGACACCATGGCTGCTCCCAACGTTTCGTGCCCATGAAAAGTCCAACCATCTTTGTGATGAAACCTTTTAGTTGGAGGTTTGGCTATATCGTGCATGATGGCAGCCCAACGCAACCACAGGTTTTTTGATTTAGAGCTTAGCGAATCGAGGACTTGAAGCGTATGGTAAAAATTGTCTTTATGCCCAACTCCATTTTTTATATCCACCCCATAAAGAGCGGTCATTTCAGGAAAAATAATGTCCAGCAATCCAGTTTCGAAAAGCAATTTAAATCCTCTGGAAGGTTGGTCAGCCAAAATGATTTTATTCAGCTCGCTGGTAATCCTTTCTTTTGATACAATATGAATCCTGTTTCTATATTTGGCAATCCCCTCCAGGGTATTTTTTTCTATCGTAAAATCCAATTGGGTTGAAAATCGGATGGCCCTCATCATACGCAATGGGTCATCGGAAAAAGTCCTGCCTGGTTCAGTGGGGGTTTTGATTATTTTAAATTCTAAATGCTCCATACCACGAAATGGGTCCACCAATGTCCCAAAATCAGCATCGTTCAAGCTAACGGCCAATGCATTGATGGTGAAGTCCCTGCGCAGTTGGTCATCCTCCAAAGTACCATTCTCAACATCTGGCTTGCGACTATCTGCCCGGTAGCTTTCTTTCCTCGCCCCCACAAATTCCAACTCAATATCATCATGTTTCAGCATCGCTGTTCCAAACCTGCTATAAACCGTCACCCTTGGCCTCGGTAATAACAAGGAGGCCACTGCCTGAGCAAGTCTAATGCCATCTCCCACACATACTATGTCAATATCCTTCGTGGGCCGGGCCAACAATCGATCCCTGACATAACCACCTACTACATATGCTGGCACATTAATTTTATTGGCTGCCTTGGCAACGGTGTTTAAGATTTCTTTTTCGTGTGACTGTATATTAAATACCAAAGGGAGTCGAAGTTATGAGTTATGAGTTATGAGTTTTGGCCTAAGACCAAGTCCTCACTGTATTTTTCTTCAATTTGATCCAATACCTCAAAAAGTATTTTGGGATCTTGATTTGACACCAGTTCAGATCTGTATTTTTTTATATGGGGAAAACCCCGGAAATAATTGGTGTAATGCCGCCTCATCTCCAATACGCCCAAGACTTGTCCTTTCCATTCCATCGAATGCTTCAAATGTTGACGCGCAGCTGTTACCCTTTCTTCTGTCGTTGGTGGCGGTAAAATTTTTCCAGTCTTGAAATAATGTTTTATTTCCCTGAATATCCACGGATAACCAATACTCGCCCTTCCTATCATAATGCCATCCACTCGGTACCTATCTCGACATTCTTGGGCCTTTTGAGGAGTATTTATATCGCCGTTTCCAAAAACGGGGATTTTGATTCGCGGGTTCTCTTTGATTTTTGCAATCAGCGTCCAATCGGCATCCCCTTTATACATCTGCTTCCTGGTGCGTCCATGAACACTAAGTGCCTGTATGCCAACATCTTGCAGTCGCTCCGCCACCTCTTCGATGTATTTTGAGTTATCGTCCCAACCAAGCCTGGTCTTGACGGTAACTGGCAGCTTTGTAGAATTTACTACTGCTCTGGTCAGTTCGACCATTTTGGGTATATCTTGCAAAATGCCAGCACCACATAATTTATTGACCACTTTCTTCACGGGACACCCATAGTTAATGTCCAACACCTCCGGCTGGGCTTCCTCAACAATTTCAGCAGCGCGCATCATGGAATCAAGCTCGGCCCCAAAAATTTGGATACCAATGGGTCGTTCTTCATCGTAAATATCCAGTTTTTGGACACTCTTTTTGGCATCGCGTATCAATCCTTCCACACTTATGAACTCCGTGTACATCATATCGCAGCCCTGGGCCTTGCACAAAGCACGGAAAGGCGGGTCGCTGACATCCTCCATTGGTGCCAGCAAAAGTGGAAATTCTCCAAGTTCTATGTTCCCGATTTTCACCATGATTCACTTAAAGTTTGCAAAGTTAGCAAATAAGTGTGTGCGGGATTATCAGACCTGTCAGGTTGTTTTTTTTATATTAGTAGTGCGGAATTAATTCCGCGCAACAAATATAAATAAAAAAACCTGACAGGTGTATGGCCGTAAAACAAAAATGAGTAATACCAAAAATA
>JAJCYI010000044.1 GCA_029263015.1 Saprospiraceae bacterium
TCCCGTTAGGGACGGAACATGGGTAGCCAAGCATTTGCAGGGGTTTTCACCGTGCCGTAGGTACGCAACGTGGAAAATGTTACGTACCTACGGCACGAAAAATACCGTTGGTTTGGCATTGCTACCCATGTTCCGTCCCTATCGGGACAATCAAAGGACAGAAACCGCCATAAGCTCTTGATTGTCAAGGATTATTATCCAGACCTCACGTTAATTTACACAGCACTCAATTCCGGCAGCCACAGTTTTACATATTCTCGTTTTGGATCGTACTTGCGGGCTTGGTTGAGGGTGTTGAAAGAATGAACTTCCTTTGGATCTGTGCCGACGCCGGCAATATTGTTCCAATTCCCCCAATTGCTGGCTGTGTCGTAATCAATTAAAATACTTTCAAAATATTCAGCACCAAACTGCCAGTTGACTTTTAGGTCGTTGACTAGGAAACTCGCCACATTCTGTCGGCCTCGGTTCGAAATGAACCCCGTCAGTTTTAATTCCCGCATGTTGGCATCAATAAAAGGTATACCAGTCCGGCCATCTTTCCAGCGATCAAATAAGTGTTTGTCGTTCTGGAGTTCGTCTTTGGAGGTTTCGCTCAGCCCCCCTCTTAGGAAAATATTGTTGCCATGCTTTTTGGCCATCAACCTGAAAAAATCCCGCCATAGCAGTTCAATAAACAACCTGTATGTTGATTTATTATCGCCGCTCCTTGCCTCATATTCCTTAGATTTTTTAATGATAAGTTTGGGAGATAGACATCCCTGAGCCAGCCAAGGTGAAAAATTGGTTGAAAAAAAACTGCCCATCAATTGATTGCCGTTTTCCCTAGATGTAGAGCCCAGGCCTCTTTTCAAAAAATAATCATGGAGTCGCGCCAATGCTGCTGTTTCGCCCCCATGAAAATGAAGTGTCGCACGCGGGTCAATGCTCCATTCATCCAGCCCAAAATCTTTTGTATCAGGTACTTCGCCAATTTCAATAGATGAGTCCAGAGCAGGAAGGGAAATTGGTGTGGGAAAAGGCTGCCGAACTTCGACCACCCGTTCAACTTCTTTCCTGAACTGGGTAAAAACATTGGGCGTATGCGTAATCGGGAATGGCAGATCTGCCGTGTAGTACAACATTTTTCCGCGCGAGTAACGCACCTCTTGACCGATGCTCCACAAGTTTTTTTCCAAAGCATCTTGTACGTCCAATTCTTCTTGGGTACGCTCTCTGTTGCAAAAGACCCAAGAAGTTTTATTCTTTCTAGCTATACGGAAAATCTCTTCTTCTGGTTTTCCAACCCTGACGATCAACTCGCTGCCCAATTTCCTGATGGATGCCCGCAAATCCTTGATACTTTCAATAATGAAATTTGCCCGGAATTTTCCTGTTTTGGGCAGCCCCAGTTTTCGGGTTTTTCCAGTGAATACCCTTTCATCAAAAACATAAACGGGAATGATTTCTTGGCAATGATTGAGTGCCTCAGTTAACGCCTCGTTATCGTGAAGCCGCAAATCCTGCCTGAACCATAGTATGCCTATTCGTTTTTCCATGTGAGGAGGTGCTTATTAAAATGCAGAATTTAAACGTACAATTAGTTATCAGGTTTCCGTCCGGAAATAATCGAATCTTTGTCTATCCAAACCACTGACAATCAAAATCTTATCTCAACTGCCAGAAGACGGATATTTTTAATTTTTAATTTCCAAGGCCCCTACTTGACGCCCCTTCCCTTCTTTCATCAGTTTTAAAAACAAATCAAGCCCTTTCCTTTTTAGTGCGTCTAATTCATAGCTAATATTTTCTGTGAAATATTTTTGCAGGTCAAATCCTTCAACAGGGGAAGGCAGGATGTACATTAAATTTGGGATGTTCTCGACGCCCAACCTCAGTGCCTTATTAAATTTGTCAATAAACCCTTTCTCCATCGGCTTGTTGGCAACCCAGGCGGCAAACACAAAAGGCAATCCGGAAAATGCCTTCCAAGCCTCCCCTAAGTCATAAACATATTCATACTCTTTTTCCAAACCAATGGTCCGGTCACCAATAATAAGACCACCGGTGCTACCTGATATTTTATTTTCAAAACCTTGAGTTGCCGCAATGTATTCAGTGGAAAGTTGCCAATGTTCCCGCAACAGCACCTTCACAAGTTCCACCGAAGTCCGCGAGTGATAATCAAGGAAAAGGTGGGTCACCTCATCGATCGGGCACTGACTGAAAATACAAACAGTCTTGACCGCCCCAACCGAACCAATACAATAATCTGAGATGATATGCGGAGTCGCAATCTCAGGGATAACCGCAACCGGAACCAGGCCGAGATCAACTTCTCCACTGGCAAGTTTCCTGGCGCATTCGGAAGGGATGTCCAATTGCAGGTCAATTTCTTTCTCCAAACCTCCTTTCAGCAATCCAAACAATAGAGGTTTGGTGTTCAAATAGCTGACTGCTGTTACGCTTGGTCTCATTTAAATAATTTGTTCTGAATACCCCTCTGGGAAATATTTCAAAATGTGGGTGGAAATGTAGTGCGGATTTCCTAATCCGCACTATTTGATACCGGATTTTTGGTTTAGGTGTCGGACGTCTTCCGAGGTGTCCGACGCCTTCCGAGGCGTCGGACACCTGGAGACAACAAAGGTCAAGTTTCCTAATTTACCACAGGCAGGGAAACATACCCTTTGTAATTGACATCCTCCTCAAAAACGGCTTCGCTTAAATCCGACACCACATTATATAATGTATCTCTTTCGATGGGCCTTCTGCCCACGTTACGGATCAGGTTAACCAACTCCCTCGTACTCATTGATGGATTCTGTTCTTCCGATCCAGCCATGCTGTATATTTTGGTGGTGTCATCAATCGTCCCATCAATGTCGTCCACACCATAAGCAAGAGAAAGTTGTGCAACTTCGCGGCTAATCATTGGCCAATAAGCTTTTACATGGTCAAAATTATCTAAATAAATCCTGCCAACCGCATAGTTTTTCAAGTCTTCCAGCACATTCACTTCTGGTACATTTGACATCTGATTGTCCTTGTTCCGGAATTTTAACGGGATAAATGTTTGGAAGCCCCCTGTCCTTTCCTGCAATTGCCGCAATTCTTCCATGTGATGAACCCGGTGTTCATATTTTTCGATATGCCCATACAGCATGGTTGCATTGGAATGCATGCCAAGGTTATGCCACTCCTCATGTATCTGCAGCCATTGCTCAGCCGTGCATTTGTCTTTGGCTATCTGTTCCCTGATTTCAGGATGAAATATCTCAGCACCACCTCCAGGCATTGATTGAAGCCCTGCTTGTTTCATCAGCTTCATGCCTTCCTCGTATCCAATCTTGGCTTTCTTGAAAATGTAGTGGTACTCAACAGGTGTCAGCGCTTTGATGTGGAGTTCTGGGCGGTGTTCACGTATTTTTTGAAACAAACCAGTGTAGAACGCCAGGTCGTATTGAGGTAATACACCCCCAACTATATGGACTTCTGTGACTGGTTGTCCATCGTATTCCTTCACAATGTCCAACATCTCGTCCATGGTGTATTCCCAGCCATCAGATCGTTTTTTAATCAGTCTGGAATAAGAGCAGAATTTGCAATCATACACGCATACATTGGTCGGTTCAATATGAAAATTTTTATTGAAGTAAGTATTGTCTCCATGTTTCCTCTCACGAATGAGATTCGCCAGCGCACCCAAATAACCCAAACTGGCTTCTTGGTAGAGCAGAACACCCTCACCAGAGGTAATACGCTCATTGTCAACTACTTTAGCGGCTACTTGCTTTAGGGCAGAAGATAGTTTGGGATCGTTCAGAATAGTATTTATGCTCTTATTGACAGACATGTGGTCGATGTTTCGGCTTATTGAAATGCTGTTAGAACCGCAAACTTACAATCCTTCTTCTCTTTTCAAAGTCAATCCGTAATTTTGCTTGCCCTGGAACCATCAAATAATAATTTCGACATTTCTACTTGCTCATTTTGAATTACTATTTGAACGTTCCATAAATAACATTCCACCTCATTTTCAGTTTTTCTGAAAACAAAAATAATGGCTTGATTTCAATCTTAATTCCAGTTTTTAATCTTGATATCCGCCCATTGGTCGGAGAATTGGTTGACCAATGCAAGTCATGCGATGTCCCCTATGAGATCCTGTGTTTCGACGATGGTTCAGAAACCAGCTATAAAGCTAAAAACAGGTTGATGGATTTCAGCTCAGTTGTTTATCAGGAAATGACAAAAAACCTTGGCCGCTCTGCCATTAGAAATGTACTTGGAAAGGCCGCCCAATTTCCTTACTTATTGTTCATGGATTGCGATTCAAAAGTTGTTACCGGGGATTTCATTAAAACCTACATTAACCACCTTTCTCCAAATACCTTGTTATATGGTGGCAGGTCTTACAGCCAACAAAAACCAAAAGACCCTTCTTTGTTATTTCATTGGACCTACGGTAAAAAGCGGGAAGAATCTTCTGCGGAAGAACGACGTGCCCATCCATGGCACACCTTTATGACCAATAATTTTTTAATCCCAAATTCGGTATTTCAGAAATTTAATTTTGATGAGTCACTCACTCAATATGGCCATGAAGACACATTGTTTGGACTGGAATTAGCTCGCAACAATATTAAAATAATCCACCTAAATAATCCGCTCGAACATATAGGATTGGAGCCAGTCAATACAATGATTAAAAAAACTGAACAGGGTCTGCAAAATTTATTTATACTTTGGAAAAAAGGGACGCCGATTGATACTAAACTTTTAAGGGTATTTATTAGAATAAAAAAGAAAGGGATGGCTGTGTTTATTGGTAAACAATTTTATTTATATAAATCATTAATTATTTATCAATTAAAATCCAAATTTCCATCTTTAATTTTATTTGATTTTTACAAATTACTTTATCTCTGTCATTTTGAATTAATGAACCAGAAAAAATTTATTAACAAGAATTAAAGATCACCATACTATGCCAATGCAGGTATTGTGCATATAGAGTAACCGGAAGTTACACTTCCGGTAGTTCTTGTTCCAGGAGTACAACTTCTGACTACTTTTATTCCTGTTTTCATATTTGTTGATATACACAAATCCAAATCGACAAATCGATATTTAAATATTTTATTATTGCCATAAAATAAAAAATAGGTAGAAGCCAGACTGTCTCCTACCTATGGGCCACAATAGTCTGTGGTTGTTAAAAAAACCAATTAAATACGATATACTTAACTACTAACTTATTTTGAAAATGTTTTTACCACCAAATAAATTGTGATAATATTTTTAAATATTCAATGGAATTAAATGGCAAATTAAACAAGCATGGTAGCTTTAGGCACGCTGCCTAATCATGTTGTTTGATTAATCATATTTTACATAAAGATCACTATGCCATATTAGCTATCAAGTGATATCAACCACAAACACACCAAGCTTGTTTTTAATTAACTTTTTTAAGGATTATTGATGTAAGGGAGTAGGCAACAAATAACCTACCCATTTTGGCTCGTTCTTTTTCCTTCTAAAAATACTTGAAAAAAGAACCATAGCCCCACTATCCTTACGTTTTTCAAGCACTTTTACAAGAAAAAATAACTTCGCAAAATTGGGTAGCTTATTTATTGCCCACTCCCTAAACAAATCGGGCATAAGAACAACCCAATACAACTTATTGAATGTTGTAAATTGTTATACAATAATAATTTAGAGGAAAAGAAAAATATGAAGAAAAATGAATATTTAGAGGAAAGAGGCAAAAAATGGGTATACCCAATAGAGGCATTTGTTTTCTTAAGGATGCAAATGTATAATTCATTTTTGACATTTAAAACAATTCAGGAAATTTTTGATAAAGGAGGGTAAAAAAATAAATTTAAGCGCTCCCTTTTTTAGCAGTTAATAGACCATAAAACCAATGGCCGTTCAAGAATGTCTCGCATATACCAATGGTGCCGACTAAGTTGCCGTGTTGAACTTTTGAACGGACTTTTAAGGACAAAAGAATCCTGCCCAGCCAAAGCCACCGCTTGCAATGCCTCAATACATTTCTGAAAGAAACCCTCACATAAGCAGAACAATCATTGATCAAAATGTTCTCAAAACCTGATTCCAAGGCCATGTGATAATGCTCAGCCCCAGAATCAATGTCATTGATCGCCCACCCAGAAAACCCGTTCAACATGGTATTTTCAGCATCCTTTGGAAGCTGTCGATGATACCGCATGTATTCCGCCATCACTATTTTTCCACCCGGTTTTAAAACCCTGGAGGCTTCTTTGTAGAAAGCAAGCTTCTTTTCAGCATGGCAAACACTTTCACAAGCCCAAACCACATCGAAGCTGGCATCAGCGAATGGCATGTCCAAATAATCTGACTCGACAAATTCTGTGGATTCCTGGAGACCCAGCTTGGTTGCCATTTCATTACAAGTTTGCACCTGGTGGGCCACAGGGGTTATTCCTGATACAAAAGCATTTTTGTTGGCCGCCAACCAAAATGCAGCCCCTCCTACCCCACAGCCTGCATCCAATATTTTTTGCCCTTTCTTGACCCCTGCCATATCCGCCATGAACCGGTTGGTGTTTAATACCGCTTGTTCATGACGGTTGGCATTTTGGTCATAAAACCCAAAATGGATAGACAGGTTTTTATTGGTGAACCAGGCTACATTGTAGTCAAATCGGGTCTCGTTATAATAATTTATTATTTTGGAGTGGGTGGAGGACATGTGAAAATACAGGTAGGCTTAGACCTGTCAGGTTGTTTTTTTTCTATATGTTGTACAAGGTTTACCTTGTTCAACATATAGAAAAAATACAACCTGTCAGGGCGCGACGGAACACTTGAGTTCATTTTGGGGCCTTCCACCTTTTGCCT
>JAJCYI010000045.1 GCA_029263015.1 Saprospiraceae bacterium
AACGGTTTGTGCAAACGCCGTGCGCCCGTTTAGGGCGGATGGACGTTTTGCACTTTGTTAGGTGCCGGTTTTATTTTTTTATTTTTTTCAATTTGCCCGGTTTGAAAAACGGGTTTTAATTTTTAACCTGTCGAACCTGCCAAAAGCATTTTTCTTATCTGCCGAAATTTGAAAACGGATTTCCAAACTTATCCGGTGGTTTATTTGCCCGAATTGAAAACCGATTTTTATTTTTTATCAGACGAACTTGCCAATAGCACTTTTCTTATCTGCCAAGATTTAAAAACGGGTTTCCAAACTTATCCGTTGGTTTATTTGCCCGGTTTGAAAACCGGTTTTTATTTTTTTATCAGACGGACCTGCCAAAACCACTTTTCTTATCTGCGGGGATTTTAAAACGGGTTTTCAATTTTTTTTCTTCGCTATTTCTTTTTTTTCTACTGGCACCTAACGGTTCGTGCAAACGCCGTGCGCCCGTTTAGGGCGGATGGACGTTTTGCACTTTGTTAGGTGCCGTTTTTATTTTTTTATTTTTTTTCAATTTGCCCGGTTTGAAAAACGGGTTTATTTTTTTATCTGCCGAACCTGCCAAAAGCACTTTTCTTATCTGCCGGGATTTAAAAACGGATTTCCAAACTTATCCGTTGGTTTATTTGCCCGGTTTGAAAACCGGTTTTTATTTTTTTATCAGACGGACTTGCCAATAGCACTTTTCTTATCTGCCGGGATTTAAAAACGGATTTCCAATCTTTTTTACTTCGCTATTTCTTTTTTTTTCTAATGGCACCTAACTAGTAGATACGCGGAACTGTTCCGCGTATTCAACTTATGTGTAATTCCGTGATTTATATCCCAAACGTACAAATTAATTGAAAGTCAGGTTTTTACGCAGAGTAAATAATCATATAAAAAACAACCCCGTCGTTCTCTTTAATTTCTTCGCCACCAATTCCTCAGAATATCTCCCATACATAAATGAAGTGAAAACCTATCGATTGAACATTTGGTCAATAAATATCTTAAAAATCCAGGTTGTCCAGTGGGCTTTCCAGTTTGTCGAAACCCTTACTGGTTAAGTGGGTATATATTTCAGTCGTTTTGGATGATTCGTGTCCCAGAAGTCCTTGGATGTGCCGGAGGCTGATTCCCCTTTCGTGCAAGTGGGTTGCAAAGGAATGCCTTAGCGAATGGACGGTGACTGGTTTTTTGATCCCGGCTTTTTCACAAGCGCGTTTGAAAATTTTCTGTACACTGCTTTTGCTGTACTGCCCCCCGTCCTGCCCTTCAAAAAGCCAATCGCTGGGGGTACACTCCTTTAGGTATCCCTGCAAATGTAACATCGCTTTTTTGGACAACAAAGTATAGCGGTCTTTTTTGCCCTTGCCAGCATGGACAAAAACCCTCATCCTGTCTGGGTCGATATCGTGGGTTTTCAGGTTTACTAGTTCGCCCAGCCTCAGCCCTGCTGAATAGATGAGCATCAGGACACACTTGTGCTTCGTGTTCTGTGCAGACTGCAATAGGTTCACCACTTCTTTTTCGGAGAATATACTCGGTAGGCGGTTGCGTCGTTTGGGCCGGGGCACATAGTACATTTTCCTTTCCTGTCCCAGCACTTTCTCATAATATGCCTTGATGGCATTGATGACCGAATTTTGAGTGGATTCCGATATGCCCTTTTCATTTATCAGGTATAGCAGATAATCCCTTACCTGTTTTACTGAAATATCGGCCGGAGGCGTCTCTTTGTAATGCGCAAGGAAGCGCAAGAGGTTGTTTTTATAAGATTTTATGGTCGTATGGCTCTTCCGCTCCAACATCAACTGCTCTTCCAAGGCGACGAGGCTCTCCCTGTGGGCGGGCAGTACCTGCCGTACACGTTTGCGGGGCCGTTGGCTGTCAGCCCATACCTGCGGGATGTTGTGGGAGGGCCGGAAAGTAAAGGTCGCCCTACTACCGAATGCCCGGTACAGCATGGTTACCGTCTCCACGGTATAGGGAAGCCGCCAGCACTTGCTTTCGACAGACCAGTTCCTGCCGGGAATGCCTTTTATTTCTACAACCCACCCTTTCTTGTTGAGTGGGATATAGGCTTCTAAAAAATGATCGCTGGATTTCAAAATGACGATGCAATCACCGGTTACTTTGCTCGACTCCAGTCCATCGCTGTTAAAAGATTGAAATTTTGGCTTGATACCGGGCTTTATATTCAGTTTGTTGAGAGACTGCGAAGGGATATTGACTTTTGCAACAGTCTGGCCAGGCAGGTTGTGTGCTTGGTGGGTATGTCTCTTTTTCAAAACGATTGTGTGCTCTTTATTTTTTTTGTTTTCAGGTTTATCGTTCCATCCTTTTGGCCGGTAAGTTTCAGGCAGTTTGTCCGGTATTTTCATTCTCCATTCAACCAATTCCCCGAACCACCCTTTCAGGCTGTTGACCGTAGTTTGCACCAATGGCAGGCTCCAGTACTTTTCGCTTTCGTTCCAGGCCCTTCCTGGGATAGATTTTATTTTTTCAATCCAGTCCTTTTTATGGTAGGGGACAAATACCTTTATGCGCCGATCATCTTCCCCTACAATTTTTAAAAGATCCTCTTTGTTATTTTGGACAGCATGGACCGATGGGCGAACGATTTTTTCCTCCTTGATTTTTCCGATGATTTTTTCCGACATCCTGACATCAAAAAGTGTCTTCAATTGGTGGAAAGCCTCCTGTGTGTACGGCACATACCAGCAGCGGTGCGTCTGGCTCCACTTACGGCCCTTTACCTTCCGGATCCGGGATTTGCAGGCTTCATTGTTGGCAATTTCCACCTTGATATGGCAGTCGCCACGGTGGTCTAAAGGATGGAGGTTGGCTGAGGGTTTGGTCATGGTTTTGTGAGTTGACGACCAAATGTAACTAAAAAATGGAGAAGGAAGAATTGAAAATGGAGAATTCAGGCAAATGTGCCAAGATTATGCTTTGGTTAATTTTCAATTTTCAATTATTAATTCTCCATTCTGAACTCACCACTCATCACTCACCAACTCACCAACTCAAAACTCCCTCAATGCATCCACGGCGCCCGCATTCCATCCTGTTTCCCCCGTGCCTTTTCTTTTCCTGTATTGAAATGCCTGAGGTTATAGGTGAAATTCAACATAACAAAACGGGTGAGTGCATTGGTGCGGCTGTCCTCGATGTAGGTTTCGGTGACGGTTCGGGAAATGTTGCGGTTCTGGTTGAGCAGGTCGTTCACGGTAAGGGTGATCTCACCCCGCTCGTTTTTGAATAATTTTTTGCCGAGCCCAAAATTCCAGAGCCAATAATTGTCGTTGAAGCTGTCCGACAAACCCGTATAGAGTTGGTGGGCCATTTCATTGCGGAGCACCAGGCCTTCCACAATGATCCAGTTAAATTTCACTCGGGTAGTTTGGCTCAGGTACTCTGTGTTGCTGCTGGTCTGCAAGGTGTTGTTCACCTTGCTGTAACTTGGCCGGGCGGCGATGGTGAAATCAATGCGGTCGCTGATGTTGCTGCTCAACGTGAGGCCAGTGCCATAAGTATGGTTGTTGGCGTAGTTGAGGTCGTCCCCGATCTGGCCGGGTGAGCGGCTATAATTATAGTTTAGTTCGAGGCTGAAATTGGATTTCAAAGCACTCACCGGCACCCCATAGGTGATGTACGATCGCACATTGCGGTAGCCATCGAGGTTGACTGGCTGGGTGAGCTGTGTACCAGGCTGCACTTCAAGTCCGTCGAAAACTGGGTGGTCGTCACGGGCAAAATAGGTGGCATTGGCGATATAGTCATTCGTGAGCGTGCCACTTAGCATGGCATAAAAGACCCTCGATTTCTCAGCATTCGTGCCCTGGTACCTGATGAACAGTCTATTGGAATAGGACTGGTTGAGGTTGGGGTTGCCGATGGAAAGCTGGAGCGGGTTGGTGTTGTCCACCACATTCTGCAATTGTTCAATGGAAGGCAGTTGGGTGCTGGTCCGGTAATAGACGCGGAGGCTCTTTTCACGGCCATTGATGTTGTACCGCAACATGGCAAATGGAACGAAATTCTTAAATGACTGGCCTGTTTCCAGCATTTGCGGGAAAGTCTGGTCGTTGGCCAGTTCGGCATGCTGGTACCTGGCCCGGGCCATCAGCATGAGGTCACGGTTGGGGCGGTAGCTGTAGCCGATGCCTCCTCGGTGGGTGATGTAGTCGTTTGAAAATACGTTGCTCAACTGGTTGTTCAAATCAGTAAATTCAAGTGTTTCTTCAGAATAATCGAACGTCTTTTTATCGGAATCCTCTTGCTGGTAGCTGAGGCGGTATTCCAGCATCAGCTGACTTGTTTTGGTAATAGGCTCCGTATAGTTTAAACTGGTGGCCACGTTCCAACTGTTCACATCAAGGGTTGCTTTTTGGTCGAGGGTGTCAATAGAAATGCCGTTGGAATAAAAGGCATTCTCTGATTGCAGACGACTGTCCCCATCTTTTGGCGAATAGCCAGAAGAAACATTTAGAGAAAAAGTGCGCCCCTTTTTTTTCATCCGGTGTCTCCACAAAAGGTTGTTATTGAAATTTAAACCTGTGAGATCGGAGGCGTAGAGGTTGTTGGTTTCGCTCAATAGCTCAGTGCCAAAAGAGGATAGGCCATACGTGGTCGAGGTGCCGTTGTTGAGCTGTAAACTCAAGCTGGGCCGCATGATGATGGAATTGGCAGAATCTATCTCGATCTCAATTTTGCCGTTCAACCTGTGGTTGGTGTTTTCGGTGTCGGTAAATGCTTCTTCCGCGTACACTTCCCCCAGGCCGTTTGCATCAACAAATTGTTGGTTGAGAAACTCTTCCGAATAGGAATTGCTGTTGTTGAAAAAATAGCTGCCGGTCACTTCCCAAGTTTTCCCCCATTTGTCGGAATAGTTCAGGCCAATGGCATTTGTGGTGGCAATGCCACCTTGCTGGTTCACCAAAAAATTATTGACAGAACCGCCACCGTGCCCGCCACGCCCCCTGCCACGGGAACCGCCACGCCCTCTTCCCCCGGAACCGGTTACGCCCAAAATATCATCTGTGGAGAAATTCTGGATATTGATGTTGTTGCTCATGCCGATAATGGAAATACGCTGGTCGCCATTGAAAAAATTGAAATTGCCTCCCGTTTGGTATTTGTCGTCGCTGCCATAACCGCCATATATTTTGCCGAACTGCCCATTCTGCATGCCCGTCCTGGTAATGATGTTAATGGTCTTTGAGGTATTGCCATCATCAAAACCCGTGAATTTCGATTGGTCGCTGGATTGGTCGTAAACTTGGATTTTTTGCACCACTTCGGCGGGCAGGTTCTTCAGTGCTGCGGAAGGGTCATTGCCAAAAAACGGGCGACCATCAACCAACACTTGTTTCACGTCCTCGCCCTGTGCCTGAATTTTTCCATCCTGCATACTTATCGTTGGCATTTTCTCCAACAATTCTTCTGCGCTAGCATCTTTCATCACTTTAAATGCATCGGCATTGAACGAAGTTGTGTCGCCTTCTTGGGTGGCCATAGGGATTCTTTCTGTCACCACCACTTCATTGAGGTTGGTAGCGCCAGGCGCCAATGAGAGGTTGCCCATGTTGATGTGGTCAGAATTCACGGTAACTTCCTGTACCAGTTTGTCAAAACCCAGATAGGTGATTTCAACCTTGTACCCTCCTTGTTCTACATCTTTGAAAAAGAACCGGCCATTGTTTTCAGCGGCAGTCACGGCAACTTCTTCCCCCCAAGGGTATTGTAAGGCAACATGTGCCCCAGGCAGTGCAGCGCCAGACAGGTCTATTGCTTTCCCGGTAATGGTGAAGTTCTGGGCACTTATTATTTGTAAGCAACTAAAGAATAATAACAGCGGTAAAATATTTTTCATAAAAATTTGAAGTTTCATGGTTTCACAGTCCCATGGTTCGATTGTTTCATGGTTTAGCTTTGTGGCTTCATTGAAAACAACAATGAAACAATCAAACAGTGAAGCATTTAGAGGTTGTTAGGAATTTAGCTTCGGCGAAAAACCTAAATTCCTAACAACCTCTTAGCAATCATCACTCATTTCCCCCTTTCTCTTTTTTGTCAGGGCCATCTTTTTGCTGACCCCTTTGTCCCCTGCGCCGGTTGCGTTGTTCAGCCTGTATTTTTTCCCACTGTTCAAATTGTCCGGATGTCATGACGCTTTTAAGGTCGGCGTTTTGCTCCTTTCGCATTTCCATCATGGTCTCGCGTATGGCCGACCGGTCTCCGTCCTGGTTATCAGCAAAGGCCTCCTTCATTTTTTTGGCATATTTCAGGTTTATTTCGCCGACTTTTTCAGCTTGCTTTTCAGAAAAGGAAAGCTTTTCAGCCATCATTTCGGTTTGTTGTTTGGCCTTGTCTTCAGGAGATGTATCAGACCATCCGCCACGTTGGGCATTTGCATAAGCAAAGGTCAATAGCAGTAAAAAGGTAAGGGGAATTGGTTTGATGATTTTCATTTTTTTAGATGATAAGGAATGGTGATAGAATTGATGGCAAAGATGGTTGATGCACGGTATAACAGGAATTATTTTCAATGAATTTGATTCAAAAATCAATGAAAAGTATAAGGTTGCAAATCGAACGTGGAAGGTGGCACCTTTCGAAAAGGGGATACCTTTGGATTTTTTAAATGGTGTAAATTGTTGAAAGTCAGATAATTGAAATCAAAATATAGATGGTGGTATTTGTTAACTGATGATTTTTCGGCCAGACCTGACAGGTTTTAGAAACCTGTCAGGTCTTTTGTCAACTATCCCCTCAACACTTTGCAAACTCAGAAACTCAGAAACTCAGAAACTCACTTCCCCACAGCCTCTATGACCATCCTCACCATTTCCCCGATTTTGGAAGGTTCCAGCCAACGGGTCACGATCACGAGGTCGTGTTCTTCATCCACCACAATAAAATTGCCACCGAACCCCGCTGCATAATAAACGGATTCTGGTACACCTTCCCAATGCCGTTTGCCCGGTTGGTTAAGCCACCACATATAACCATAGCTGCGGTTGGCAGGGGAGGGGGTGGTTGCCTGATCGATCCAAGATGGGTCGAACAGTTGCCGATCCTTCCATTTGCCTTTGTTCAAAAACAGCAGCCCGAAGCGGGCGTGGTCTTCCGTGCTGATAAAAATGCCGCCGCCGGAATGGCCGCCGCCGCTTACCGATTGCATTTTTTGACCATCCAGCTCCACCCAGGAGTTGTCGTAACCGTACCAACGCCAAGTGGAGGAAGCGCCGATTGGGTCCATTATGTTTTCTTTCAATACTTGGGCCAGGGGTTTTCTCCAAACCTGTAATAAGGAGTATGCCAGCACATTTACCCGCACGTCGTTGTACTCAAAACGGGTACCTGGTTCACGCAGCTCCCGAAATTTCCAATCATCCAAACTCCCTCCTCCTGGTGGCCGGTCTGCCCAGTCGTGGCCGCCCCAGAGCGTTCCCGACCAATCGGACGACTGGGTGAGGAGATGTTGCCAAGAGATTTTGGAATTGTGGGCCCCATCGAATATCCCGTCCCAGACAGATTGGCCTGTTGTTTCTTCAAGGGAATTGATCAATCCATGGTCGATTGCCAGCCCTGCCACAGTGGATAGGTAGCTTTTGGTGACACTGAAGGTCATGTCCACTCGTTTTGTGTCACCCCATTTGGCAACCACATAACCGTTCTTTATTATCATGCCTGCCGGACCGCCCCGTTTTTTGGTAGGCCCCAATATGGAATGGAATGGTTCCCGCTCAAATCCTTTCAAAATAGCGATTCGCAGGTCACGGGCGCCCGAGTACTCATTGTTCTTTGCAAAGTTAACTGCTTGATTTACAATTGTTTCGTCGATGCCGAGTGCTGCCGGAGAGTGTTCTTCCCAAGCCGCTCCTTTTTCAGGGAAATAAAAACTTGGCTGGGAGTTTAAAGAAATAGGTGTTAATAAATAGGATAATACGAGTATCCAAAATCCCAGGGGCATTCTTGCTGAGATCGTCGTTGCTTTCATGAATTTCGTCATTTATAACTGAATTGAATATGAAATTATTAAATTTGCGGCATGAAGCTAACCTTTATGTAACATTTTCTCTCTTTTCCAGTATTTGTTTAAAATAATTTCTTTTCCAGACCGATTTTTTTACCTTAGCTCTGTATTTATCAACTGCTCTTGTTATATGATTTTTAGACACGGTATAGTTTTAGCAATGGAGTTTTCCATTGTTATCCAATCAAAAGACAACCACATAACTGCTCTTAATTAGACCTGCCCCCATTTTTAAACAGGTCGGTCCCATTCCCAGACTCAGATTAATAATTATTATCCTAGTTGTCACACTCGTTTGGCCTGAAGGGTATGTATAGTATTTTTCTTTCTAAAGAATAATAGTTAGTCATATTCAAAAGCCGTGTGGATCCTACCCAATCGAGTGTTTTTAGAGAAAAACTAAGCACTGTGAGAATTAACTGCTGAACCTATTTATGGTTAGG
This sequence comes from Saprospiraceae bacterium, assembly GCA_029263015.1. Lineage (GTDB taxonomy): Bacteria > Bacteroidota > Bacteroidia > Chitinophagales > Saprospiraceae > UBA6168. The sequence goes on from JAJCYI010000045.1 coordinate 8,497, forward strand.
GCTTGAGATGATATCCATCTCCGTCCAAAGCCTGTAATAATATATCATTTAATTAGCACAGATTCTATTTTAATCCGTCGAATCAAATGACAAACCCCAGTTCACGCTTTGTGGTTGGATTTGGCAAAACCCCTTCAGTTATGAAGATTTTTTTACGGTTGTTTACATTATTAGTATTCTTGTTTGCCGGCCTTGTTAATATCAACGCACAAGTTGGTCAAGCGCCACAGCCTGGCGAAAACGGCCCTACTGGTTTATTCGGATTGGGCATTACAACAGAATTATTTTCCGGTTTCAATCCTTTTGTTATTTTCAATCAAGATGGGCAAATTGACAATCAATATGTCACCATGCTTGGGTTTGACCTAACGTTCCCTAACGAATCTGGATCATTTTGGACACTCACTGCTCAGCACAACAGCAACGATTTTGTTACAACCATGATCAACAATATTTGGGTAAGCATTGCAGCTGGCCAGACTTGGGATTTTGGCACCAACATCGTCGATAATATTAGTTTAGGTGCAGGAATTGGATCGACCATTGGTTTGGAGCATCCAGATCAAGAATTGGGTTTTCCGGGAGATAACGATTCTAACCCGAATTTGACTTTAGGTGGTGAATTCTCAATTATCCTTCTGGATGGAGTTGTGTCATTTGGAGCTGATCTCAATATCCTTATGGATGACAACGTGTCTGGGGTGCAGGAATTCAACCTTGCCACATCAGGTGTGATCCAAGTCGGGGAAGGAGTTGACATTACCACTTTTTTTGACATCAATAGTATTTTGCACAACAGTGCGGGTGCAAAATGTGGATCGATCTTCCGTCCATCTGTTGAAGCTGGAATGAGGTTTGGCAAGAATGACGAGTGGCGTATCTCCGCAGGGGTTACCAATCCTATTAAATATGGCAAATATGGCCGCCAACTTCCAGTGACACCACAGATTGGTGCATCCTATAAATTTGATCTTTGATTAAGCTTTTGTTAATAACTACGCATGGCTTGCACCTTACCCTTCAAGAATGCCTTGCCCATTAAGTAAAACTGAATTAAAAGGGAGACTCTTTTGGGGTCTCCCTTTTTTGATTAGACAATCTTACCAAACTCAAGTTACGATTGCCATTGAACAGATACCCAATGTAGTTCGAATCTCCAGATTCGCACATTCAATAGCTGCGAATCTGGAGATTCGAACTACATTTGCGCCAAAATATCCACTTTGGCAAATTTCACCCTTACAGCAAAAACCCTTTTTGGCCTTGAGCAGGTTTTGGCCAATGAACTAACCGGGATCGGAGCAACCAATATTGAAATATTGAACCGGGCAGTTCAATATACTGGCGATCAAGCCATCCTTTATAAAAGCAACCTGCTTCTCAGAACTGCACTCCGTATCCTAAAACCCATTGCCACATTTGATGTGCATTCGGAGGAGCAACTCTACCGTCTCGTTCGGGAAATCGATTGGAGCAAGTTCCTGACGCTTCGGCAAACATTTGCTATCAACGGAACTGCCAAATCTGATAGGTTTACGCATTCAAAATATGTGGCATTGAAAACCAAAGATGCCATTGTAGATCAGTTCCGCGATAGATATGGCAGTAGGCCATCCATCGACACCAACGATCCTGATCTTTGGATCGATGTGCATATTTCTGACCGCACATGTACCATTTCACTCAACAGTTCGGGACATACGCTTGCCAAGCGGGGATATGGCATTTCCCGTACCCTTGCGCCAATCAATGAAGCATTGGCTGCTGGGATCATTTTGATGACTGGGTGGGACAGGAAAATGGCATTAACTGACCCGATGTGCGGTTCTGGCACTTTTGCCATTGAAGCTGTCCTGATTGCCGGCAACATACCACCAGGCAGATTCCGTCATTATAATTTTGAAAAGTGGAATGATTTCGACCGTAAACTTTGGAAGGATGTCAGGCTGGAGGCCAAAGCCAAAATTGTGGATGTCGAGGCAAAGATTTATGCAAAAGACATTGAAGCATCGAATTTAGAAATTGCGAAAGCAAATGCTGAACGAGCCAAAGTGGATCAATATATCACTTTTGAAAAAAAGGATTTCCTGCAATCTGCCGCACAGGAAGAAAACGGCCTCCTCATCATGAACCCCCCTTATGGCGAGCGGTTGGAGCAAGAGGAGATTGTTGATTTCTATCGGGAAATCGGTACCAGGATGAAACATTTTTATGAGGGGTACGAGGCATGGATCATTTCTTCAAACATGCAGGCGCTGAAACAAGTAGGATTGCGAACCTCAAAAAAAACGCTATTATTCAACGGGCCATTGGAGTGCAAACTCCACAAATACGAAATGTACAAAGGGAGCCGAAAAGGGGAGGGGTGATTGAGGTTTGTTTAACATTACTATTAAACGCGTTCCTGCTGTTTTACCTATTTCCTGCCACCTGTTTTGGGTGAATGTTTTATTTAATATACATGTATATGCATTGTTATTTGCCCTGAATGCTGTTTAATATTGCTTCTGGCTTGCGATTTGAATTTGATTGTTATATTTTCGCCGACAATAAGCATCACCTTAGGTTCAGGGAATATTAAAAACAAGATCCTACTGTTAAAAACAAGCCCTGAATACTTCCCAATACCGGACTAAAATATACTTCCTTTTCCGATTTACTAAATTTTGTTCGAAGAGACCAAAACTTAAAACGAATTCTATCCTGTAATAAACGAATCAAGGCTTCTTGATAAGCCAAAACTTTTAAACATCAAATTGTAATCCATGAGAAAAAGTTACAACTCCAAGTGCTTGGGAAGGGGTATCCTCCGAAGTGCGATTCTCCCGTTATCAATGTTGGTTCTGTTCTTGGCTCCTGCTATGCTGGAGGCACAGGCACCTACATTTAAGGGGACTGAATTGTCAAACAAATCGAACTCGACCCTTGAGGAGAGTTTTGAAAAATTCACCGTAGTCGATTTTGAGCTTGACAACTTTAACGACTATATCCATCCCAAGTATGAGATGCAGCAATCCTCAAAAGATGTGCATCTGCAATTGGGCGATTACGATTGGGTGTTTACCATGACCCCTACCGAAATCCGTTCGGATGATTTCCACCTGATGACTGTTGAAAACGGTCAACTCATTGAAATACCTGCTGGGCACATCAAAACCTATTCTGGTTATTTGAAGGGATCCAGCCAAGAGGTTCGTATGACCTTGGACGATGGCTTTTTGAGCGGTGTTGTTTACTCGGGCGGCCAACAAATCTACGTGGAACAACTGAATCGTTATATGCCAAGCGCACCAGCCAATCAGCTTGTCATTTACAGCTCTCTTGATGTGAAGGACAGTAGTATTGAATGCGGCTATAACGAAGCGAAAAACAAAGTAGAGGAATTGATCGACCAAACTGCTGGTCTTCTCAAAATTGATCTTTGTTACCAAGTAAAGTTGGGGATTGCTTCTGATGCCTCTGTATTCACCACTATTGGTGCAGGGGTCGCTGGCGTGAATAATTTCACGACAGCTGTTATTAATAACATTCAGCCACTGTATCGTTTAACTTTTGCTGACAACGTAGAATTTCTAATAGGTGCGCAATTTGTGTCCCAATTGCTGGCAAATGATCCTTTCTCACCTAATTCTGGAACGACCGATGCGTCGGTTTTATTAGGAGAATTTGGTGCCTGGATGGTCGCTGGGACACCAGGGTTTGGAATGACCGTTGATTTAGGCCAAGTTTGGGTCACTCGAAATATTACACTTGGCGGAACACCCGCTGCTGGTGTGGCTGCAACTCCTGGTGTTTGCCAGACTCCAGCTCAACGCAGGCAAGTTATCAAATACAGCGGTCCTGGTGCTGCAGGTTACGCTTGCTTGGTTGCCCACGAAACTGGACATAACTTCAATGCCAGTCACGAAACAGGCTTCCCAAACATCATGGGGCCAAGTTGTGGGCCACTTGTTTGGCATCCAAATACTGTTACTGAAATAAATAATCATTTGGGCTCAGGCAGTTGTACTGGCGGAGCGAACGCTCTGACAGCTTGTGCAACTCCTCCTGTTGCAAAAATTGGAGGCGCAGCGGCAGGTTGCGTAGGTACCACCCTTACATTTAAAGATGAGTCTCAATTTGGAGCTACCCGTGTTTGGACTATGACGGGCGGTACACCTGCTATGGGGACGAATGCCATGCAAAATGTGGTATATGGAACTGCTGGCATGTTCAATGTCAGCCTTACGGCAACGAATGCGGCAGGAAGTAATACTACTTCCACTACTGTTTTCATTGGCGCAGGTCCGGCAGCCATTTGCCCTCCCGCTCCAAATACGGGCCAAGGAGCAGGTGGAATATCTTCATTCGGTTTTTCTAATATGTTGAAAACCAGTCCTTCAGGCGCTGCCTTGAATGCCAAATTAGAAGATTTTTCTTGTACGGATGTTGCCAAATTGGATAAATCAACATTGTACGTCTTTACTTCATTGGCAATTGATTGTGGCGGTGGTACACAGAGCTGGAAGATGTACATTGACTATAACAATGATGGCGATTTTGCAGATCCAGGGGAAGAGGTAATGACCTCAATGGGTATTGCAGCTTGTGGGGAAATAACCGGTTTTGGAGGATTTCCAATTGGTGCAAAGTCTTTCACTACACCTGCAAGTCCAGTTGAGGACCAACTTTTAAGGGCACGGATTATCGTAGATCAGGGTACTGTTAGTGGACCTTGCCACAACCCTACTGTTGGCCAAATAGAAGATTACAGCGTGGTCTTCATGGGTGTAGTTACTTGCACACCTCCAGTGGTAACCGCACCGACCGTAACACAGCCGACCTGTGCTTTGCCTACAGGCACCATCGTGGTCAATGCAACTGGTGGTGGCACACTAGAATACAGTGTCGACAACGGTACAAGCTGGCAGGCATCAAATACTTTTGCTACGCTTGCTGCTGGCAACTATAATATCAAGGTGAGGCTACAGGCAGACCCTACTTGCATGACTACTTATGCAACTAACCCGGTCGTGCTAAACGCTCCTACTGGATGCTGTACCGCTCCTGTAGTTACTGCACCAACTGTGACTCAGCCAACCTGTGCTACGCCTACCGGTACCATTGTAGTAAATGCAACTGGAACTGGTACACTCGAATACAGCGTGGATAATGGTGCTTCCTGGCAGCTTTCGAATACTTTCTCCGGGCTTAACCCTGGCAACTACAACATCAAGGTCAGGCTCCAGGCCGACCCTTCCTGCATGGCGGCCTACGGAGCCAACCCGGTCGTATTGAACGCGCCGACAGGTTGCTGTACACCTCCAGTAGTCACGGCTCCGACGGTGACACAGCCGACCTGTGCAACGCCTACCGGTACCATTGTAGTAAATGCTACCGGTGGTGGCACACTGGAATACAGCGTGGACAATGGTGCTTCCTGGCAGGCCTCCAATACATTCACGACTCTGGCCGCGGGGAGCTACAACATCAAGGTCAGGCTCCAGGCGGACCCGACCTGCATGGCGGCCTACGGAGCCAACCCGGTCGTATTGAACGCGCCGACAGGTTGCTGTACACCTCCAGTAGTCACGGCTCCGACGGTGACACAGCCGACCTGTGCAACGCCTACGGGCACCATCGTGGTAAATGCTACCGGTGGAGGTTCACTGGAATACAGCGTGGACAATGGTGCCTCCTGGCAGGCTTCGAATACTTTCTCCGGACTTAACCCTGGCAACTACAATATCAAGGTACGCTTACAGGCCGACCCTTCATGTATGGCCACTTATGGAATGAATCCGGTCGTACTTAATGCTGCTACCGCATGTTGTTCTATCACTGCAATCACCGTAGCCAATATATCTGCTTGCAATAACAACGGAACACCAGCCAACCCTGGTGATGATTTCTTTACCGCCGACGTAACAGTAACATATTCCAATCCAACTGGAACCGCCCTTGCTCTGAGTGGTGATGGTACAGCGAATGTGGCCATCGGAATGCTAGGTGGTCCGACCAGTCATACTTTTACAGGTGTGCAAATGTCTGCGGATGGCGGTACCATCAGCCTGACGGCTGCGTTTACGGGGGCCACGCCACCTTGTATGTTCACAAATCCAGCTGCAGGTACAGCACCAGCTTCTTGTTCAGTACCGCCTTCCTGCATGGTTACAGCAATTAATGTTACAAACATGTCTGCCTGCAACGATAATGGTACGTCAACCAATCCGTTGGATGACTTCTTTACTGCTGATGTTACAGTGGTTTATGTCAATCCTTCTGGAACAGCCCTTGCCCTAACAGGTGATGGTACGGCTAATGTAGCATTCGGAATGTTGGGCAGCATGACCAGCCATACTTTTGTTGGCGTTCAGATGTCTGCTGATGGTGGTGCGATTGCCCTGACGGCTGCTTTTACCGGATCGGCTCCGCCTTGTGGATTTATGAATCCAGCTGCAGCTACTGCACCAGCGGCATGTTCTATGCCGCCATCTTGCATGATAACTGCAATTAATACATCAAATATTTCAGCTTGTAATAATAATGGTACGCCAGGCAATACTGCTGATGACTTCTTTACTGCTGATGTCACTGTGGTTTATGTCAACCCACCAGCAACCGGTACTTTAGCTTTGACTGGTGACGGTGCTGCGGTTGTAGGAGTTGCCATGGCCGGTGCAACCAGCCATACTTTTGTAGGTGTGCAGATGTCAGCTGATGGTACACCCATCAATCTGACTGCAACGTTCAGCGTGGGAACTTGTACATTTAACAATCCAGCCGCAGGAACTTCCCCTGTTTCTTGTTCCACTACAGGTGGTGCGCCAACCATCAGCCAAACAGATATAGATGGCGATGGAAATCCTGACATCACCGATCCTTGTGCCTGTGGCGATCCACAGAACATCATTGATGGTGGTGGAAATGTGACCCACTTCCATGACTTTGTGACCATCAATTCAGGTCCTGGAGAAAACTGGACTCTTCAGTCCATCAACAGCGGCCAAATGCTGACCATTGGCTTGGCCGGCATCCCATTGGGCACAGTGATTCCGGAAGGGCCAGCGGGCGTTTACCGTTTGGATCTTTGGCATCCAGTTGGTGTAGGTTTCAATGCAACCTTTACCAATGGAGTGGCTAACCTGACTACCGGAGGCACTTGTAATGCTTGTCCAGTTATGGGCATACCGACCATGGGCGAATGGGGCCTCATCATTTTGGCCTTGCTGCTATTGTCGTTTGCCACGGTCTTCATGATGCGCCGCCAGACTGCTTTGGCAGGTGTTGGAAATGTTTCTGCTCAAAGCAGCGGCATTCCTTTCGACCGTGCTGCTTTTGGTGAAATGCTGGCTTACGTGATGATTGGCTTAGCGGCGACGTTTACCATTGCCATTGCTGCCTTTGGTTATGAAACGACCAGTGCCGATATCCCAGGCATTTTGATAGCTGGGCCGGTATTGGCTTACCTGATCCATTTGATGGGATCGTTCAAGAAAGGATAAGTCCAAAAATATTGGACTGATAAATAGACGTTTAAAAAAGCGGTGTTGCCTTGGCAGCACCGCTTTTTTTAGGTTGGTTACTGGTTGTTTGTTCTTGGTTGCTGGATATCGCTGGCAAAGGACTGTGTCGTGCTACCTATTCATTGAAAAATGGCATTCTAAATATTGGTTTTCAATATTTTAGAATGCCTCGTTTTTGCACCTTACATTTTACCTCCATCATTTTACATTTAAAAAAATGCAACATGTAAAATTAATGACGCCGAAAAATATCCATTTTTCTTCCCACCTTTGGCCTCCGAAAATAACAAGACAAAAATGAAACGTCTCGAACACATCGGCATTGCCGTGAAAGACCTGGAAGCCAGCAATGAGCTTTTTGCCAAATTGCTCGGCAAAAAGCAATACAAAATCGAAGAGGTCGCTTCTGAAAACGTGCTGACCTCCTTTTTCAAGACTGGTCAGTCTAAAGTGGAACTGCTAGAAGGAACTTCTCCGGACAGCGCCATTTCAAAATTTGTGGAAAAACGGGGCGAGGGCATCCACCACATCGCTTTCGAAGTCGCCGACATCCGCGCTGAAATGAAACGTCTCGAAAAGGAAGGTTTCAATATTCTGAACAAAGAACCCAAGCGCGGTGCCGACAACAAACTGGTCTGTTTCATCCACCCCAAATCTGCCAACGGCGTTCTTGTAGAGCTTTGCGAGAGCTTATAGGAGGGTTTGAGTTTTTGAGTTTCTGAGTATTTGAGAGAGCAGGTATAGGACAGGAACTCACGAACTCAAATACTCAAACCCTCAGAAACTCAAACACTCAAATTCTTGATCTATCTCATTGCAGTAATAGGCAGTTTCATCGCCGGTGTCATCAACACCTTGGCAGGGAATGGTTCGGCCATCACGCTGACCATCCTGACAGAGGTGCTTGGCTTGCCGCCAAATGTGGCCAACGGCACCAATCGCATTGGGATCACGGCACAAAGCGGGGTCGCTTCCTGGATATTTCACAAAAATAAAATGCTCGACCTGCGACGGGACCGACTATTGATTATATTGACTTTGATCGGGGCCGTAGCGGGTGTATGGGTGGCGACCGAAGTGAGCAACGAACAGTTCAAAACCGTTTTCAGCTATTTGATGGTGCTTATGTTGTTCGTCATTCTGATAAAGCCAAAACGTTGGTTGCGGGAGACTGATGAGAATTATGAACTGAGCCTTTGGCTCACCGTGCCAGCCTTTTTGGGCATCGGTTTTTACGGTGGGTTTATACAAATGGGCATGGGGATATTTTTCTTGGCGATCATGGTACTGGGTGCACGTTACAGCCTCATGAGCGCCAATGCCGTCAAGTCGTTGGTGGTGGCATTTTATACCTTATTTGTCATTGCAATATTTGAATACAAAGGCTTGATTGACTGGGAAATAGGTGCGCTGATGGCGGTTGGCCAAACAGCAGGTGGCTGGCTCACAGCGCATTACGGCTCAAAGTACAAACAGGCCAATGTCTGGGCACACCGGCTGCTGGTGGTGATCGTGGTGGCAGCGATTATTAAACTGTTCAATTTGCACGAAATGGTGTTTTAGTAGGCAGTAAACAGTAAACAGTAAACAGTGGGCAGTGGGCAGGGAAAACATGAAACAATGAAACAGTGAAACAATGAACCTTTACAAACTTCTCCTCAAACCAATCTTCTTCCTCTTCCCGCCGGAAAAGGCACACAACTTCACGGTATTTTTATTGAAAATGACGTTGGCTATTCCAGTGGTGAATTGGTTGTTCAGGAAATCATTCTTGGTAAAAGACAAACGGCTGGAGCGACAGGTATTTGGGCTTACTTTCCGAAACCCTGTTGGCTTGGCGGCAGGATTCGACAAGGATGGGAAATATTACAAAGCCATGTCAGCGCTGGGGTTTGGTTTTATTGAAATAGGCACCGTGACCCCGGTTGGACAAGATGGAAACCCGCAACCCCGCTTGTTCAGGTTGCCAAAGGACGAGGCGCTGATCAACCGCATGGGTTTCAACAACGAAGGCGTGGGAGCAATGTTAGGACGGTTGAAAAAAGGACACCCCAAGAACCTGATCGTCGGTGGCAACATCGGTAAGAACAAGGCCACCCCCAACAAAGAAGCGATAAGGGATTACTCTATTTGTTTTGAAGCTTTGTTCCCCTATGTGGATTATTTTGCGGTAAATATCAGTTCGCCAAACACGCCCGGCCTGCGGGAACTGCAAGAGAAAGAACCCTTGACGGCCCTGCTCTCCCACCTGCAAAATTTGAACAACCAGAAACCTGTTCCAAAACCCATTTTACTGAAAATAGCTCCCGACCTCACCAACGAACAACTCGACGACATACTTGAAATTGTGCAGGACACTAAGCTCGACGGTATTATCGCCACAAACACTACGATTGAGCGCAGTGGATTGAAAATCAGCGATTTAGAAATAAAAAATATTGGCAATGGTGGCCTTAGCGGTAAACCTGTCCGGGAACGTTCGACTGAGGTAATCCGCTATTTGTATGAGAAATCGGGTGGAAAAATGGTCATCATCGGGGTGGGAGGTATTGCCTCGGCTGCCGATGCAATTGAAAAATTAGATGCGGGAGCGGTGCTGGTGCAGGTCTATTCAGGGATAGTCTTCGAAGGGCCGGGTTTGGTGAAGCGGATCAATAAGGCGCTGCTTGCAAGATAAGCGTGGAAACAAGCTATTGAGAGTAGGCGTCTTTATATGGTTTTCCAAAATTTTTCTTCAACCTTTTTAAGACTTCAATATTCATGGTTTCATCATTATTCTGGAGGGAATCTACATATGTATCCAACAACGCTTCATTGTTTTCCATAAATGCAATGGATCCTGCCACGTAATAATTCCAAGCCCGACGAGCCGGGGTATTATTCTTCAAATCCACAAAACACTGAGCAAAATATTTGATTGCATTTTCATGGTCGTTATTTATTCCGTGAACCTGCCCTAAATGCCATTTTAGGGATTGTTTAGTTGAATTGTTTTTTTCAATATAGTCAGAAAGCAGAAGTATTTGTAATTCGGGATCTTCATTAAATTGCCGCCAACCTTCCTGGGTTTGATCAAAAGGATTAATATCCATATTCATCAATTCTTCATATTGTTGATTGGTGATCCTACTCAAAACAGTGTCCCTTTTTGATTCACAGCTGTATGCAATGACTATTATTAAAAAAATGAACATTCGTTTAACCATAGCTATATTATTTTTAAATGGATTTCTCTTCTTTGGTCTCAAGTTATAATAAGTAGGTGAACTCAAATAATCGACACTTTTGGCGGCCTCTTTTTCCGCCATACTTTGTTAAAAAAAAATGACCGTAGCTATGGCTATGCTAATTTTTTTTGCCTTGTCTGACGAAAAAACCTGCCTGCCGGTAGGCAG
>JAJCYI010000046.1 GCA_029263015.1 Saprospiraceae bacterium
TCTCAACCGAATCCCTGATGGGGGCTACGACCAAACAATTAATTTCAATGAAATATAAACTTTATTTTTCTAAGCAATGCCCTATTGAGACTTAGTACGACTTAATGGGCCTTGCTTAGTACGACTTAGTGAGCTTCGTCAATTTTCAATTCTCCATTAAAAAAAAGCCCCTCTCTAGCGAACCAGAGAGGAGGCCAATCCCAAAAACCGAGTTACTAATTCTTGATGGTTGAACTGAGGTTTGACAGTAAAGTCAACAACCATTTAACCATCAAACCATTATAGTAATGTCATTTTTTTCGTTGCAGTATGTGTTGGCGTTTCCAAGCGATAATAGAAAATCCCTTTGCTTGGCAATACACCGTTATCCAACTTGATTTCGTGGTAACCTATTGAGTAGAGGCCACTCACCTTTTTCACTACTTTTCCTGAAACATCGTAAACCGTGAGCGAGGCATTTGCCGCTTCCGGCAAATGGAACCCGATCATGGTGGTATTACTGAATGGGTTAGGCACGTTTTGGTACAGTTCAAAAGTTTCGGCCATTGCCGTCGAACCATCTAACTGGCTGAAAACAAGCACGATAGGGTGCGTAGCGCCATCCGCCTCATAACTTTCTGCTTTGGTAAAATGGGAACCTATCGACAACATGTCACTCAACATACCTTCTTTTTTGGCTTTGAAATCAATGCTGAACAGTGGTTCGTCCACATCATTTTTTGTCTCAATCAAGCGGAACCAACTTCCTGTTATGAACCCTTCTTCCAGATTTGTAAGGCCAAAATTTGCTTCGTTCATGCCTTTGCCCGGAATGACGTTTTCCACAGCAAGTTTCCCTTGATCGAAACCAAAAGTGAATTGATAGCCTAAAATTTTAGCAAGATCGGCAGTAATATTTACCGTGAAACCTTCACCAGATTTCACCAAACGGTCTTGCGCAACAAAAACCAATTCTTCACCAATCGTCCTGTCTTCCGAACCGCTGTTTACATTCACGATAGCAGTATGGTTCAGGTCGCCAATTTTTACCGCAACAAAATTGGGTGATTGACTACCTCCCGTGAGATTGTTGACATTATAGACTTCTGGAAAAGGCTCTGCAAATGGATTTGTGGGTTCAGGAAAGCTGTAATTGCCATCCACAAAACGCCATGAGGTATTATTATTGAAATTCGGCTCCACATGCAAAATAACCTTTCTGATCGCAACGACATCACTCACGGTGATCGAGCCACTATTGTTGGCATCGGCAGCTATGAGCTTGTACGGTGAATCAAGCGCTTCGATGTTAAGGATATGACGCTGAAGCAAGTACAAATCAAAAGTAGTCACACCATTGAGCGGATTTTCGTCCAATTGCGGCGTCACCGTATAATCATGTCCCAACGGCACATTATCGAAATTGAAAACTCCTTGCCCATCGGTATCGGACATACCGTTCATGTTGCCGTTCAATTCGACTGATACATCCTGCACACCCTGGCTATCTTCGTCGGCAATTGCACCTGTCATCGCTATCAGTGGGCTGCCACAAGCGTTCATATTATCTTGTATGACTACCATCGTCTCACAAAAATCCTGATTGCCTGATTCATCAGTCACCCAGACTTGTACAACATTCTGACCTACGTCATCACAATCAAAAATTCTATCTGTATCAAAGACATCAGCAGAAAAGGAGAAGAACAAATTGGCCCTTGCCGTACAGTTGTCGTTTGATGAACCTTCCTCCAGTTGCAGCACATTTACAGGCACCATACCTGTTTGCATCAATTCAACTATGATTCCAGCATTACAGAAAGGAGTTGGTGATTTGCAATCAACATTTGTGAAAAGAAAATTACAGAATCCGGTATTCCCACAGCCATCAAATGCAGTATAGCTAATGCTGTGCGTACCTATTGGATAATCGTTGGTCGTATTTTGTCCCGTTCCAGCAACCACGTATATAGCTGGGTCTGGTTGACCATCGTTGAACAGGTCAACAGTCCAGGAATAAACAATCAAGTTATCATCCGTACATACATCGGTAGCCGATACAGAGAGGTCGGGTGCTTGGTCGGAGCAGTCGTCCTTAAAGTTGCAAAAAGTCAAATTGTCGCAGACCGTAAAAGTTGGCCCTTCCAGATCCATAACAGAAATCGTTTGGGTCTGAGTCCAAATACCAGGACTGTTTGGGTCATTTGGATTGAATTGGCACCAATCAATCACATACCAGGTTCGGAGGACTTTCCGACAAGCATCATTCGAGGTCAATTCAATATCAGGTTCTTGCCCTGATACCAATGAAAAACAACCATCTGGTTGTGGGTGCGTTGGCAAGCCTGTCTGATCAGGGTCAGTCACTGCATCGCATGAAAACACAGTGATGTCTGCTGGAAAAGTGATATTGCCGCCTGTAAACGGATTGTTGTTTTCAACCGTAATCGTTTGGACACAGAAGGTGGACAAACCAGCAGGATCTGTCACGGAATAAGTCCTTTGAATGACGCCAGACCCACAGGTTACTTGTCCCTCATCTGAACTGATGACGGTGATAGCCGCTCCGCAATTGTCGCTGGCCAAGCCATCGTTTCCACCTTGCGTGGCAGGATCGGTTACTACTTCTCCAACCAAATTCGGATCGTCATAATTAGCACCGCAAAGAAGGGTAACATTAGGTGGACAAGTAATACTTGGCCCACTGATGTCCTGTACTTCGACTTCCACGGTACAAGTATTTGAGTTGCCGTTGCAATCCCAAACGCGAAGGATCACTGGTACTATTTCCCCAACATCGGCACAACAGAATTCTATATATTCCCTGAAAAGAAGGTTGTCAGGATTGTTGCAATTATCTGTGAGGCGAGCCACTTCAAAGTCGTCGAGGCAACAGTTGTCCGTACTACCATCATCAAAAGTGGCAGCATAGGTAAAACCATATCCTGAATTGTCCAAAGCAACCACTGTATGCGCATCGCAAACAGGGGTTGGCTGCGTCAAATCTTCTACTGTAATGGTAAATTCTATGTTGGTAGCATTTCCACAGTCATCAGTCACTTTCACGCCAATCGTATGAGTGCCAAGAGGCAGGCCCGGTGCAGGCACTTGCCCACCATTTCCAGAAATGGGGCCGACCGGGGTTGAGATGAACACGCTGTATTCAGAGCAATCCGTTACAACAACCTCAGGGATTACTGGTCTCGCCCGACAACTTGGCAAATTTGCATTAACGGTCATATCGGCAAGAGAATCCACCGATGGAGGTGTGGTATCAACATACTCGACGAGTTGGGTGCATGACCATGGATTGTCAATAAAATCAATTGGCAAGCACCAATCCATAATCGTCCAAGTCCTGATGACTTTATAAGTCACACCACAACCATTGATGGCCATATCGCTATAAGAAGCGGTGATGTTACAAATGGAATTTTCGCCATCCGTTATGTCATAGGTGACACTATCGATCACAACAGTAGGGTAACCTGTAATTTCAGGACTGAAATCAGGATCAACACCGTCCATGCATTCAATTGCAGTATCCTGCGGGCAAATCGGTGCAAGGTCAGTCAGCAAAATCCTGTCAACCGTAATTATTTGGTTGCAGGAACTTACATTCCCCAATTCATCTGAGGCAGTCCAGATACGCATGACGATGGAGGTGAAAGTATCCTGACAGGTACCATGTGTTTCCATGTCCACATAATTGAAGGTAAAATCATTGCAATCTGAAAAAGTAGGATCCTGTATTTCACCTCCTTCCGAAACTGGCCTGACATCGGCAAGACAATTTACTGTAACCGAATCGCAGCCCTGGATAAACGGTCCGCTTTTATCTTCGATCAGTGCATTGCCCCATCCGATCATGCCAGTTTCTGTATTTGTAATAGTGTATTGAATTGTTTCGCCCACATAGAAAGGTCCAATATAGTTGCTGCCAGTGTTCTCGACATCAACTACAAAATCGTCATAGCAGCCATAATTGCCTTCCAAGACCATTGCTGGCAAAAGGAACATTTCACAAGTAGCTGGAATGGAGATATTCAAATCGTCGTCCGTGACAATAGCTGGTGTTGATGGCACATATTCATTTACGATTATTGCAAATGAACAGGTGTCAGCAGGATAGGGAAATATCGACCCCGTATCTATTGCTATAAATTGCAGCACCGTCATCCCTATCGGGAAAACACTGCCCGAAGTATAGCCGGTACCATCACTTTGGAAAATGAGTGGAATGGTAGGATTGCCGTTTGCACTGGCAAAAACATTAAAGTTTACTTCTGTTTCACACTCGCCGGGATCAAGGTTTTCGACAATGTTCCCAGGACAGAAAAGAATTGGTGTGTTTTGAGAAAGGAGGCAGTCAGTAATGAAAAATAACCATACTACCGCCGCAATAGGTAGAACTCGTTGCATGGGACTCAAGCTTTTGGTTAAAGAATAAAATCTGTATTAACAAACGTCAGTTGGCAAGGTGAAGAAAGCCCCAATTGGACAAACATCAGCACTGCCCGCTGGTCAGCTGTTGTGTATAGTTTCGGAAAATGGTGTTGATGGAAATTTGGCTTTAGACCGATCCATCAAAAAGTGCGGCTAATTATTTTATGGTTGGAAAGACTATCTCAGTTGTTGTGTCCAAGTTTGGAGAAAGTAACTTTAGGTGAGAATTCTTATTAAAATAAAAACATATAAACTTTATGGTGCAAAGGTATGTCGGCCATTGCTTTTATCTTTACCCAGCTTGAGGTATTTTTTTAATTTATAATTATTCATATTCGTAAAATGGGCGAGAAGCGACGCTTTTCAAAAAAGCGTCGCTTCTGTGCGCACCTGACTTCAATGCTGCACCACCACCCTTTCCACAATCCTCCATCCATCCGTTGTGACCGAAAGCAGAAACACCCCATCTGGCAGTTCGGTCATATCAATGGAAGCAGGCATCCCGTGCATTTTCTCCCTCCGCAAAACCCTCCCAGTTGGATCGTGGATTTCCACGACGCCATCTCCATTATTAGGATTATCCATTTCAATAAAAACCAAACCAGAAGTAGGGTTTGGATAAATTTTGAATTCCAATTGCTCTATTTCACCAGTAGCAATGAGCAGCTCCACCGTGACCGTTGCCTGTAAAGTGCAGCCATTCACATCGGTTACCGTTACCGTGTAATCGCCTTCTTGCAGCTCCGTGGCAGTTTGTGTCGTCTGCACGGGCAGCGTATTCCAACTATATGAGTAGGGAGGTGAGCCGCCATCAGGCGTGACGGTTGCCGTTCCGATGGAAATATTGGGGCCACTGGGCGTTGAAGTCGTATTTGCAACGAGTGAATCCGGTGCTTCCAGCGATTCAGTGGCTGTAGTTGTGCAACCGTTTTCGTCTGTCACTGTTACAGCATAATTTCCTTCCGGCAAATCAACAGGATTATCGCCAGATAGTGTTGTGGGATCCCAGCTGTAACTGAACATGCCAGTGCCCCCAGAGGGAATCACCAGGATGGAACCATTCGAGCCACCTGCACAAGCAGGGTTTTCAGCATCAATAGTGGTGCTGATCGGAGCAGGCTCTACAAGAGTAGCCTGAGCCGTCACTACCTGCCCTTGCTCATCAGTCACCGTCACGGCGTAGTCTCCAGCTGGCAGATTTGTTGGGTTATTTCCATTGAGATTAGAAGGAATCCATTCATAAGTATATGGAGGAATCCCCCCGATTGGCGTTGCCAAGATTGAGCCACTGGAACCACCAAAACACAATGGCGTGACAGGCTCTAAATTTACCGAAGTGAATGTAGGTGAAAAGGACACCAGATTAGAAAGGGCAGCGCAATCGGGCGTCACCATTGCCACGACATAGCTTCCACCAACGATTGGTGCAAGCGTATCTGAGGTAGCGCCGGGGATGGGCTGTCCATTCAAATACCATTGCCAAGTATAAAATGGAGGAGCAGGGTTGCCAGGGTTTGCCGATAAAATATCACCCGCAAGTAGGCTGGCGGTCGGTTCATAGACCAAAATCATTTGACTAAAAACCTGCGTTTCGATAGTCGGGGTTGTGGTAAATGAAATCGTCAGCGGCGTATCTGGGTCATCGGGATTGGTCAAGCTGAACGTACCCGCTGTCGTGCTGCCAGAAATAGTGAACACACCAAAAAAGTCATCAGCGCCGATGGCGTCGTGGTCCCAAACTTCAATTTCATAGGATTCGATTGTTGACATGCTGAACGATACCGGCAAATCTACCGGAGGAAATTCCTCCACCCATCCTGATGTGTAAAGCACCGTACCGGCTTGGTTTTTAACGACCACATACGGGTCAGGTTTATTATCACAAAATAGACATTCATTCCAGATTTCAGGTAAGCTCTCCACGGTAAAATTGTCAATTGTATTCAGACTGCTGGCCACGACTTCCAGCTTTATTTCATGGAATCCTGCTCCAGTCACCTGTACTGGAGAGGGGGTTTGTTCGACAGAGAAAGCTGTCCCGTCCAATTCCCATTGATAACTTAATGCATTGTCAAAGTTGTTGGTCAGCATAATAGTTGCTGGGGCACAGGCAGTATCAGGCGTAACATCGAAAGGCATTACAGGAGGTTGAGAACCTTCACTGTTTTTTGAATAAAAAAATGTGCGCTTATAGAAGCCCCGTTCACCACAGACAGCCATTTCGGCACCATCGTCGGTTAGCGGTACTACCGCCGCTGCCGCGATGCCAGTCAGCACATCAGGGTTAGGTATTTCCGTAAAATCAATAACCTGGAAGTTGGCCACATTCACCCTGTAAATCCTCGACACCTGATAGGTGCCAAAAACGTTTGGCTGTGCCCGGCGATGGATGGCGAGCAAAGTGCCATCGTTGGTAAACTGGAGATTGGTAATTTCATCGCTCACCCCCGCAATATCAATATGCATACTACCGAATATCGCCCCGTTATTTTCGAATAACCGACGAATAAACCCACCAGAATTGCCTCCTGTCAGTTCAGAGCCACATGCGTAAATAATGCCTGTTTTATAGGCCAATTTGGAATAAGTGGTTCCAGCATCGACCGGGTGGCGCTTCTTCCAAATCAATTCACCGTCATTTTCAACATGGTAAAGTGTTAGCGAGTCGGTAAATGCATTGAGTACCATCACGGCATATCCAGTGCCCGTGGGCACTATGTCAGCCACCTCGTCGAAACCACAATTGCTGCAACTATTGTAAGTTTTGCGCCACAATACATTCAGATTGGCCGTGATTGACAACAATGCCATGTCTTGGAAATTAAGCCCAGTACCACCCTCTGTCGCAGCAATGAAAAGTTGATTCCCTTGTCTGACTATGGTAGGCGAAAACAGCTGATTGTTGGAAGGAATACTCCCCTCGTAGATAGCACTGTTTATCAGCAAAAGGGAAGGCTCTGTTGCGACGGCAAATACCTTCTTTAATGTATCACCAGGCATACAATGGTCACACTCTCCAACCACAATGATGTTGCCAGCAGGATCGAAAGTCATACCCTCCACAGAAGAATTACCGGGGATAACATTGTCGAGGAAAAAATAATCAATTAGGTCGCCTTTAAAGTTGACTTTCGCCATGAACCCAACACCATTCCATTCTCCACCGAGAATAAAAGTGGAAGCATCCAGTTGCAGGATGGCGTTGCTACGGTTGATGTCAGTCTGCTCTTGTCCGTAAACTTCGAGGTAGGTTTGCTGGGCATTAAGGCTTGATAGGATACCCCCCAGCAGGGCAAGGATGAGTACTTGTCGTTTCATAAATACAATTTCTAAAAATTAATGAAAGGAAAATATTGCTATCGGGTGTGGCTCGGTGTGAAGTGGCGGTAAATATAGGGAAAAAATTTGGTTTCATGGTTTCATGGGGGTGCATTGATTCATGGCTCCATGAAGTGATTCGATTGCAATAGAGACACTTTTCAGCGCAGGCGAAACAATGAAACCATGAAACCCTTCCTACCATTTTAAAGGTATTTCATCGAAAAAAATCAACAACCGCGAACTACTTCCGGATTTTTGTGTCTTTGTCAAGAAATTAAGAATCACCAACCGTTTATTATGAAGATTTTCAACACCTTTTCACTGCTATTTGCATGTCTATTTGTTCAAGCACAATCCGCCAGCATTCAGGGGCAACTCAATGATGAAGCCGGAGAAGCAGTCCTCTTTGCCAATGTGGCATTGTACAATATGGCTGACAGCAGCCTACTAGTAAAAGTTGAAACCAGCGACGAGGCTGGTTCTTTCAAACTCAATGGACTTGCTGCCGGTAATTATTTCTTGTTGGCAAGTTATGTGGGCATGCCAGACTTCAAACAGTCAGGCATCGAGCTACAAAATGACCAACAACTAAACCTCGGCACCCTATCCTTCTCCCCTGCCGCCGTGCAACTCACGGGAGCTACCGTGACTGCTCGACGTGCCATGGTGGAAATCAAACCCGACCGAACCGTTTTCAACGTACAAGGCACCATTAACAGCACCGGTGCAGATGCAATAGCCTTGCTGCGCAAAGCACCTGGCGTTACGGTTGACAATAATGACAACATCAATGTACTGGGACGCGCTGGCGTACTTTTGTATGTGGATGGAAAACGGCTGCCGCTCACCGGAGAAGATTTGACCAACTACCTGCAAAACCTATCCGCTGATCAGATTGACCGCTTTGAAATCATCACCAACCCTGGAGCCCGGTACGAAGCTGAGGGCAATGCTGGCATCATCGACATCCGTTTGAAAAAAGACAAAAACCTGGGAGCAAATGGCTCTGTCAATGGAACCTACAGCAAAGGTCGCCATGCCCGTTCTAATATTGGTGGAAGCGGCAATTTCCGCAATAAAAAACTGAATACTTTTGGAACATTTGGCGTTGGTGATGGGGCCGGATACATGGACATGGTCTTTCTCAGCTTTCAAAATGGCCTTATCCTGGACGAAATTAACAACCGCCAGAACGAATTCCAGAATTACAACTACCGCCTTGGAACAGATTTTTTCTTGTCTGAAAAACATACGCTCGGCTTCTTGGTGTCAAGCGGCCAGTCGGATCGTACAAACAATCCTTTTAACCGCATTGCCATATCCCAAGAAAGTTCTCCAGAATTAATAGACAGTATTTTAGTGGCCAACACCATTGCCGAAGTTGACAGGAGACAAAACACTTTCAACCTCAACTATCGTTTCGACAATTCAAAAGGCCGCAGTTTGAACCTTGACTTGGATTACGGTAGGTATGAAACCGAAAATAAACGTTTCCTGCCCAACCAGTATTTCGACGCCAATGAAGACATCCTGCTTTCTGAAGTCATCAATCGATTTGATACGCCTACCGATATTGACATTTACACGTTTAAAGTTGATTTTGAAGAAAAATTATGGGGAGGCAACCTAAGTGTGGGTTCGAAACTGAGCCGTGTTGTTTCCGACAATACCTTTTTGGTTTATGATGTGGAAGACGGAGTATCCGTCCGCGACGACTACTCTTCCAACCAATTTGATTATGATGAAAATGTTTATGCAGGTTACATCAACTACGCCCGGAAATTAGCCGAAAAATGGAATTTTTCCGCCGGCCTACGTGCCGAACAGACCGATGCCACAGGCGATCTGCAAGCATTTATTCCGGAGCTACAAGAACCTCCAGTAGAATTAAACTACCTCAGTTGGTTTCCCAGTGCCGGGCTGACCTTTCAAGTAGCCCCACAACACAACCTAGCACTGAATTACGGCCGCCGCATCAACCGACCAGACTATAATGTACTGAACCCTTTCAACAATCAAATCAGCGAGCTTTCTTTTCAAAAAGGCAACCCGTCCCTGCGTCCTGAGATCGTCAACAATCTGGAACTGGGTTATACCATGAAATACCGTTACAATTTCAAATTGGCCTACAGCCGCACTACCGACCAGATTACCCGCCTGATAGCCCCCGACGACGATGATCCCCGTGCAGGCTTCATCACTTGGGCCAACTTGGCAGAGCAGACCATCTGGAGCTTCAACGCGAGCATACCAGTAGATGTGACCGAAGGCTGGAGTACTTTCTTTAACCTCAGCGGATCCCATATTGACAACCAAGCCGATTACGGTGACGGTGCCACGGTTGATGTACAAGCTTATACTTACAATATTTTTATGCAGAATACCATTGACTTGCCTGCTGGCATTAAAGGGGAAATCTCTGGGTGGTTCTCTGGCCCTGGCATCTGGGGCGGCGTGTTTTTATATGATACCAGTTGGAGCCTTGACCTCGGTTTACAGCGTAAATTCCTGAATGACCGACTGAATGCCCGCTTCAGCGTCAGCGATGTTTTCAATCAAACTGGTTGGAGTGGCTTTTCCGTTTTCGATGGTCTTCGTTCTGTTGGCAACGGTAGCTGGGATAGCCGCCGTGCAAGCTTCAGTTTAAGCTATAATTTTGGAAATAAAAATGTGAAATCGAGAAAACGGACAACGGGTCTTGAGGATGAAGCAGGGAGAGTTGGAAAGGATTGATTGAGAATTATTCAGATTGCGTTTAGTTCTAAGCAACTGGTTTTAAGCTATTTATACTTCTAACGTTGCCCAAAGGTGACACCTTTCGAAAAGGTGTCACCTTTATTAATTTAGACAAATGCCCACAGGTTTCCAGCATTTGACGAGGATATGATCTGTGCAAATTCAAAATATATGTTGTGTAATTTCAAAATATATGTTGTGCAAATTCAAAATAAAAGCTATTTTGGCATAAAATATTTGCCATGTCAATAGTCAAACGCCAGATTGAAAAGCCCATCCGGGCGCTCTTACCAAAGTACCCTATATTAGCGCTTACTGGACCAAGGCAGTCAGGAAAAACAACATTACTAAAGAACATTTTGCCAGATTACCGCTACGTTTCACTGGAAGATACCGACGAACGAAGCTTTGCCACAGATGATCCTGCTGGGTTTTTGAGAAAATACAATTCCAAAGTTATTTTTGATGAGGTGCAGCGGACACCCAACTTGTTCTCCTACCTCCAAACCATAGCTGACCAAAGTGGCCAGATGGGACAATTTGTCCTTTCAGGTTCACAGAATTTCCATCTAATGGATCGAATAACGCAAAGTCTCGCAGGACGGGTCGCTATTTTTAAATTATTGCCATTTGATTCTCTCGAACTAAAAAAGGAAAGTTTATTGCCCCCCGATTGGAAATCGATAATATTCAAAGGCTTTTACCCAGCCATATATGACCGAGATCTCGACCCTTCTATTTTTCACACCAACTATCTTCAAACTTATATTGAGCGGGATGTGACTGATTTAACGAACATTCACGACCTGCGGCGCTTTCGCAATTTCATGGGCTTGTGTGCTGGGAGAACTGGGCAATTGCTTAACCTGAGCAACCTTGCCAATGAATGCAGCATTTCGCAACCTACGGCAAAATCGTGGTTGTCGGTATTGGAGAGCAGCTATATCATATTCCTGCTATCACCGTATTACGAAAACTTCAGCAAGCGACTCATAAAAACACCCAAGCTCTATTTTTACGATGTCGGTTTAGCGGCTTTTCTCCTCGGCCTCCGACAACCAGAAGACCTCGACGACCAAGCACTCCTAGGTAGCCTGTTCAAGAATCTTGTCATTGCAGATATTTTGAAAAAAAACCTTCATCAGTACCAACTCCGGGACTACTGGTTTTGGAGGGACTCTCATGGCCACGAAGTTGATCTGCTGACCAAAAGAGGCAGCGGCTTTGATATTCTTGAAATCAAATCCACCCAGACCATCCTACCAAAAATGTTCAAAGGAATGGATTATTTTTCCGGCATCACAAAAGGAAGGGTAAAAAACAAAACGTTGATCTATGGAGGAGATGATAGTCATGATCGAACGGAATATATGGTAAGGAGTTGGAATGGGAATTGAGTCATCACCCCCCCTCCTTGCTTTTAAACCCTATCTGCTTCCGCTCCTCCCCGCCTGATTTCACGAAGCGCCGAAGGACTTTCAGAATGCCGTCAATTTTTCCACCTTGTTCCTCGAATTGCCCTTCCAATTCTGTCAGGCGGTGTTCCAATTCCTTGTACAAACCGACCACATTACGCATTTGCACAAATGCTTTGACGACGAAGATACTGGCCTGCACGGCAGCGTCGGTATTGAGTACGCTGGCGGCCATGACGGCGCCGTGTTCAGTGAAAGCGTAAGGCGGGTAACGGCGACCACCCCAACTTGAGGTTGCAAATTGCAACCTCAAGTTTTCAAACTCTTCTTCCGTAAGTTGAAACATAAATGCAGAGGGGAATCGTTGAATATTCCGTTTTACTTGTTGGTTTAGACGTTTTGTCGTTACGCCATATACTTCAGCCAGATCAGCGTCCAACATGACCCGCTGGCCTCGGATGAGATAAATCTGGGAGATAAAATTTTCAGAATTGGCGAGTTCTTCCATGTTTGGTTTTTTGATGGTGGTGCAAGGTAAGAATGTCTTCGTCAAAATGAAAATGAAAAATTAACTCTTTGCCACAAGGTTCCTGTCCTATATCTTTTCAATTCGACTACCCTCAAGCCCTGCCAAACTTGCTGTTCCATTTTGCAATTCTCACAAAAAAGGTGACAAAAGTCACCCCGTTTTTGGTCAAAAATCATCAATCTCCGCTTCCAATCTGACGACGTTTACATTCCTTTTTCACCAAAATAAAAAAACGGAATCTATGGCGTTTTATCAACGGGCAGGGGCCATTCCCCGCAAAAGACATGTACAGTACAAAAATGAAAACGGCGGCTTGTTTTCAGAAGAACTTGTAGGTACAGAAGGATTTGCTGGCGTCTCTTCATTGGTCTATCACCGTTACCCACCTACCCTTGTAAAAGAAACTGAAGAGCCATATTCAGTGGAACCAGAAATCGCAATCACAAAAAATTTAAAGAACCTGAGTTTCAAAGGGTTCAACATCAGCCCCGCCGATGATTACCTGGAAAGTAGGAAGGTGCTCTTTGTGAACAACGACCTTCACATTGGGCTGGCAGCTCCCCGCCAAAGTATGGAGGATTGGTTTTTTAAAAATGCAGATGCTGACGAGATGATTTTTGTCCATGCAGGCTCCGGCCAGTTAAAAACCATATTTGGTACAATTGATTTTGAATATGGTGATTACCTCGTCATTCCAAGGGGCACGATCTATCAAATGGTATTTGATTCGGCAGATAACCGCCTGCTGATCGTCGAATCCTTTAGCCCAGTCGAAACACCCAAAAGATACCGCAACCAATACGGTCAGTTAATGGAGCACTCCCCGTTTTGCGAAAGGGATTTCAAACTCCCCTCAAACCTAGAAACCTACGATGAAAAAGGGGATTTTAAAGTCAAGATAAAAAAACAAGGACTGATCTATCCATACATTTATGGAACACACCCGTTTGATGCGGTTGGCTGGGATGGCTGCTTTTATCCTTATGCCATTTCCATTTTTGATTTTGAACCCCTCACCGGGCGCATCCACATGCCACCCCCAATCCACCAGCAGTTTGAGGGAAATAATTTTGTTATCTGCTCATTCGTGCCACGCCTGTACGACTACCATCCTGACGCTATCCCTGCACCCTACCATCACAGCAATATTGATTCCGACGAACTCCTCTATTACGTAGATGGTGATTTTATGAGCCGCAACAACATCCAAAAAGGACAGATAACACTCCATCCCGGCGGCATCCCACATGGGCCTCACCCCGGCGCGATAGAACGGAGTATTGGGCAAGCTGGAACGGAAGAACTGGCCGTAATGATTGATCCCTTTAATCCTGTTATGATAACCAAAGAGGCCATGAAAATTGAAGTCCCAGAATATTATAAAGCTTGGATTGAAGAACCTGTTTTTTAAAATTGAGAAATTAGAAATTAGAAAGCTAAAAAAATGGAATTAACAGGAATTAAGAATTATGATTATTCGCTGGAAAAAATATTTCCCGATGCGAAAGATTTCCTACCTCTATTGGGGACCGATTATGTTGAATTATATGTGGGTAATGCAAAACAGTCTGCACATTTTTATAAAACAGCATTTGGATTTCAATCGCTCGCATATGCTGGTTTGGAAACAGGAGTGACTGACCGGACTTCTTATGTGTTGCAACAAGATAAAATCCGCCTTGTGCTGACCACGCCCCTCCATTCAGATTCTGCAATAGCTGAACATATAAAAAAACATGGCGACGGCGTAAAAGTAATTGCCCTGTGGGTAGAAGATGCAAGCAAAGCTTTTGAGGAAACGGTAAAAAGGGGCGCCCGTCCATATTTTGAACCAATGGTGGAAAAAGACAAATATGGCGAAGTGGTGCGCTCAGGAATACACACTTACGGCGACACGGTTCACATTTTTGTAGAACGAAAAAATTACAATGGCATATTTCTGCCCGGATATAAAAAATGGGAATCAGCGTATAACCCAACCCCGATAGGATTAAAATATATTGACCACATGGTAGGAAATGTAGGTTGGGGTGAAATGAACAAATGGGCAGCGTTTTACGCAGAAGTTATGGGTTTTGCCAACCTGATCACTTTCGATGACAAAGATATTTCCACGCAATATACGGCCCTGATGAGTAAGGTAATGACCAATGGAAACGGCAGAATAAAATTCCCCATAAATGAACCTGCTAAAGGAAAGAAAAAATCACAGATCGAAGAATACATTGACTTTTATGGAGGTGCAGGTTGCCAGCATATTGCAGTAGCTACCAATAATATTATTCATACAGTCAGTGAAATGCGGAAACGTGGTGTTGAATTTCTTTTTGTGCCTGGTTCCTATTATGACACCGTTTTAGATAGAGTAGGAAATATCGAGGAAGAATTAAAAATTTTAAAAGAATTAGGCATCATGGTTGACCGCGACGACGAAGGTTATTTGTTGCAAATATTTACTAAACCAGTGGAAGACCGGCCAACCATGTTTTTTGAAATCATACAACGAAAAGGTGCTCAATCTTTTGGAAAAGGAAATTTCAAAGCATTGTTCGAATCCATCGAAGCCGAGCAGGCCAGAAGGGGTACTTTGTGAATTATCAATTATCAATTATCAATTATCAATTAAATAAAAATGCTGCCTCCTATTAATTTTAAAAAATGGATTGACGAAAACCGGCATTTATTAAAACCACCGGTCGGAAACCAGGTCATTTACAAAGACACAGAATTTATCGTAATGGTCGTTGGTGGACCAAACGCCCGCAAGGATTTTCACTATAATGAGGGGGAGGAATTTTTCTATCAAGTAGAAGGGGACATGACACTTCCCATTATCGAAAATGGGAAAGTCAGGAATGTAGAAATAAAAGAAGGCGAAATATTTTTGCTTCCCCCACGTGTGCCTCACTCCCCGCAAAGAGGCCCTGATACAATTGGCCTGGTAATAGAAAGACAGCGAAAAGACGATGAATTAGATGCCTGTATATGGTATTGTGAAAAATGCAATACTGAATTACACAGAGCTGAATTTCATTTAGGCGACATTGTAACCCAGTTGTCCAAATTGCTGGAAGAATTTTATTCCGATGAATCAATGAGAACTTGCACTAATTGCGGTTCAATCATGGAAGTCCCTCAACTGAAAACGGCAACAATTTAAAATGAAAACCGCAACAATCATCGGTGCCGGCCTGGTCGGTTCTTTATGGGCAGTATATCTCTCCAATGCAGGGTATAAAGTAACTGTTTTTGAAAGAAAATCGGATATAAGAAAAGCAGAAATAAAAGCTGGGAAATCAATCAACCTTGCACTGTCGAACCGCGGGTGGAAAGCACTCGATGAAGTAGGCGTAGGAGATGAAATAAGGGAAATTGCTATTCCCATGTACGGGAGAATCATACATGATCCGTTGGGAAACCTAAATTACCAGCCATATGGACAGGAAGGCCAAGCTATATATTCTGTTTCGAGAGGCGGCATCAATGCCAAGATGATGACCATCGCCGAAGAAGCTGGTGACACGGTAATAAAGTACAATGAAAAATGCTATGATGTTGACCTGGAAAATGGAATTGTTTATTTGGAAAATAGTCTAACAGGAAAAAAAACAACGACTCAATCCGATGTTGTTTTTGGTACGGATGGTGCTTTTTCTGCGGTGCGGTATAATGCGATGCAAAAACGTGACCGCTTTGATTACAGCCAGCAATATATTGAGGATGGATACCGTGAAATACTATTGCCCGCCAATTCTGATGGTTCTTATAAGCTGAAAAAAAATGTACTACATATATGGGCGAGAGAAAGATTTATGCTAATTGCACTTCCCAATGAGGGTGGATCATTCACCTGTACTTTATTTATGCCTTTTAAAGGGGAGGAAAATTCTTTTGAAAATTTAACAAGCAAAAAACAGGTCGATCATTTTTTCAAGAATACTTTCCCGGATTTTTATGAATTAATGCCTAATATAGCAGATGCTTGGGAAGACCATCCATTGTCTTCACTGGCACTCATCAGGTGCTTCCCGTGGACATATGGCAAAGTAGCGCTGATGGGTGATGCCGCCCATGCAACCGTTCCATTTTACGGGCAAGGCATGAATTGTGGTTTTGAAGATTGTTCCGCCTTATGGAATTTAATGAAGGAACATGGTTCGGACTGGAAAACAATTTTTCCAATATATCAATCCATCCGTAAACCCAACGGCGATGCTATGCAGGATTTGTCCCTTCATAATTATTTAGTAATGAGGGACTATGTTACGGATCCGAGTTTTTTATTGCAGAAAAAACTGGAAAGAAGAATCCAGCAATTATATCCAGACAAATACATGCCGCTTTATTCCATGGTAACATTTAGTCAACTTCCATACGCCGAGGCGTTTAAGAAGGGCGAAGAACAAAATAAAAAATTAAAAAACATCATGTTGCGCCATGATGTCGTAAAATTATTTGAAAACGAAAAAATAGACGACTTGATTCATCAGATTTTTGGATCTGAAGTTCATGCATAACACTTTATTCAGGAGGTAATTTCAAGTTACTTCAATTTAGGAGGTAACTTGAAGTTACCTCCTAAATTATCTACTTAAAACAAGATCATGGTTTTAACAGAAAATACCGTACTCGACAGAATAAAAGAAAAATATGAAGCCATTGGGCAAGATCCTGACACTCATTTGGAAGGTCTCGTCTGGAGCAAGCCCATGAATTATTGGGATTACATTCACACGGACGCATTGCTGAGCCTGCAAATACAGCGCACTACCCTACCCGATGAAATGGTATTTATCATGTACCATCAAATAAACGAGCTTATTTTTAAAATGATATTATGGGAAATTGAGCAGGTCTCAGTAAATGAACATTTATCTGCTGCCTTTTTCTCTTCCCGGCTCATGCGCATCAGCCGATATTTCGACATGCTCTCGGAGTCATTTAACATCATGGGAGATGGCATGGAAGTCTCGCAATACATGAAATTCAGGAACACCCTGACCCCCGCAAGTGGATTTCAAAGCGCACAATATAGGGTGATTGAATTCTGCTCAACAGAATTGATAAACCTTATAGATTACCGCTTCCGTGCGACCATCGATCAGGATACACCTTATGAACATGCTTTCGAACATTTATACTGGCAGGCAGCAGGTAAGGATCATGCAACCGGAGAAAAAAACACGTTGATGAAATTATTTGAAGAAAGATACAAAGGCGAGTTTTTACAAAAAATGAAAGAATACAATGTTATAAACCTTTGGACAAAATTTAAAGATTTGCCTGATAGTGATAAGCAAAACATAGAATTATTAAACGCCATGCGGCATTACGACCATACAGTAAATGTGTCGTGGGTGATGGCGCATTATTGGGCCGCAGAAAAATATTTGGAAAGTGGTGAAGAAACAGCAGAGGCAACTGGTGGCTCAGATTGGAAAAAATATATGCACCCACGTTACCAGCGACGAATTTTCTTCCCTGATCTGTGGTCAAAAGAAGAACTCGACAATTGGGGCATCTCTAATTTGGATGGCTATAAGGTGCTATCATAATTATTGATCCTCATTAACTTTATACAATTAGGGTTAATCGTATGGCAGAAGTAGTTGAGAAAGAATATATCTCCACCGCTTCAACCATCTCAACTTAAACACTATGTTTGGTTCAACAACAGGTAGCCAGGTAATAAAATTTAAAGGGAATAAAGAAAAGAATGATTTCGCCAAGGTATTGGTGAAAAAATTCCAACAATATTTTAAAGAAAACAACCTTACACCATATGCAACACCTGCAATGTGGTTAAAAGCGTTTACCGCCTTGTCATCCTGGATATTGGTATATAGTTTCGTCATGTCCGATGTCTTGAGTAATTTACCAACTGGCTGGTATTACTTTTCGTTGATTGCTGCTTTTACACTATTGGGGTTTACCAATATTTTTATTGCTTTCGCCATTTCCCACGACGCAGCTCATGGGGCTTTTTCCAAAAAGAAGTGGATCAATAAAATAATGGGACTTACTTTTAATTTTACAGGTGGGAATATTTATTTATTGACAAAAATACATGGCACCCACCATTTGTTTGCCAATATACATGGTATCGATCCACAAATGGAGAGCCACGGTCTGTTGCGAAACACACCGTATGAAAAATACCTGCAAAAACACAAGTATCAACATCTCTATGTTGTGCTGATTTATGCTTTGGCATATCTACATTGGGTGGTGATCAAAGATTTTAAATGGATGTTTTTTGAAAAACACATTGGAAATGAAAAAGACATCAAACACCCTCTAAGTGAATATTTCATCCTGGTGTTTTTTAAAATATTGTACTTCACTTTAAATCTGGCATTACCGCTTATTTTTCTGGCTGCACCGACATGGGTCATTATCACAGGGTTTGTCATGA
Organism: Saprospiraceae bacterium; assembly: GCA_029263015.1. GTDB lineage: Bacteria > Bacteroidota > Bacteroidia > Chitinophagales > Saprospiraceae > UBA6168. The sequence continues at coordinate 18,842 of JAJCYI010000046.1, forward strand.
TCCATGTTTTTCCAGGGATGGCATTTGCGCTTATTTTCCAAGCCAATCATGTATTTGAAGGTACGAATTATCCAGTCCCAAATAATGAGGGGCAAATAGCAAACAATTATGCAATCCACACTTTGGAGACAACTTTGGATTTTGCCAGAAAAAACAAATTGGCAACATTCCTTATGGGCGGCATAAATGTCCATGCAGTTCACCATATGTTTCCACAGTATTGCCATATACACAATAATGCATTAACCGAAATCTTAATTGAGACCTGTGGAGAATATGGATTGAAATACAACGAAGTGCCGACTTTTTCCAAAGCTGTCCGAATCCACTTTTCCATGCTAAAACGATTGAGTAAACCTGACGCCAATGTCACGGCCTACGATCAAAGGCATGCAAATATTTTCCAAATTCAATGACCAACAATACTTCAACAGTTATGAATTTATCAAAAGCACATACTTTCCATATCCCTGTGATGGGAATAGGTTACACGATCGACACTCCTGTAAAAGTGGCACCATATGGAATATCATCGGTCATATCATTGGTAGATGATATTCTCATTGAAAAAATGAGAAAATTATATTGTGGGAAATTAAATATCGATTTCAAACCAATTACAGATAAAACAGAGGATTTTAGGGCAAAGAGAATTACTTCGTACCTAAACCTGATCGACAAAATAGTAAAAGAAAAATTTAATGAACTCAAAAATTCATTTTTGGAGAAAAGCAGCGACATCCAGAAATACTTTGACATGTTGCCGGACATCTCTCAATTAAAACAAGAATTCAAGCAATTGGCCAGTGATAATAACATAAAAAAAATAACAGACTGGATAAACAAAAACGAATTAATAGGAAGCATTGACGTAAACATAATGACCAAGCTCGACAGGCCCAATTACAAGGCCAAAGAGAAACTTCCTATTGAATACAATGATGCGCATGCGGCCCTTCGTGGGTATGCCATGAGCGACTTGCACTCCTCCATTGTCCTTTCTGCGGGAATGAACCCGAGGCTATACGCCTATCTCGAAAAATTCGATGACTTTTTTCCAGATATACACGGGCAATTAAAAAAGAAGATCATATTAAAAGTAAGTGATTACAGATCTGCTTTGATCCAGGGAAAATTTCTTGCAAAAAAAGGACTATGGGTTTCAGAATTTAGAATTGAGTCAGGATTAAATTGCGGAGGTCATGCTTTTGCAACAGAAGGTCTTCTTTTAGGGCCGGTGTTGGAAGAGTTTAAAAATAATAGAGAAGATTTAATCGACGCTATACACACAATATACACAGAGGCTCTCCAAGCCAAAAAACGACCCTTCCCTGAAAAATCCCTCGCAATAAAGATATCGGCCCAAGGTGGGGTTGGCACTGTCGAAGAACATGATTTTTTGTTGGATTACTACCAACTCGATTCCGTTGGCTGGGGTTCACCGTTTCTGCTTGTCCCCGAAGTTACCAACGTCGATGATAGAACCATAAATCAATTGAGTGATGCAAAAGAAGAGGACCTATATTTAAGCGACATATCTCCGCTTGGCGTACCTTTTAATAATTTGAGGGGAAACACAAAAGATATAGAAAAACAAAACAATATTGACAAAGGTCGTCCGGGCAGTTCCTGTCCCAAAAAATATTGTTCTTTAAATTCAGAGGTTACCGAAAAAGAAGTTTGTGTTTCATCAAGACAATATCAACATTTAAAGCTTAAAGAACTTGATGGGAAAGGATTAAACTATGAAGAATATAAAACAGAATATGAAAAGGTTTTAGTTAAATCTTGCATTTGTGTCGGGCTTGGAACTTCTGCCCTCATTGTCAACAAGTTGGACACAAAAACAGAGGGAGAGGGTGTGTCAATTTGCCCTGGCCCCAACATGGCATATTTTTCTGAAATCGTGCCATTGAAAAACATGGTTGATCATATTTACGGAAAAACCAACATCATAAAAAGAAAAGACCGACCAGATTTGTTTTCCAAAGAACTTTCGATATACATTGATTATTTTAAGAAAAAAATATCGGACATCACCAAGCCTATCACTAACCGGCAGGCGAAAAAATTACTTACTTTTCAGAACAACCTAAATGAAGGAATAGAGTATTATAAAAACGTATTTTTAAACATGAATTGGGGAACTACTGGCAAGACAAGTGATTTCTTAAAACATCTTGAAACTCTTAAAAAAGAACTTAATATTATAAAACTATAATTCAGGAAGGTAGGGAATAATATTTTCCTGAAATAAATTAAACTATCATGGAAACCATTAGTGAAAAAACAGTAGCAGAAGTCGTATCTGACAATTATAAATCTGCCGACGTATTTAAAAAATATGGAATAGATTTTTGTTGTGGCGGAGGCGTAAGCGTTGCCGAAATATGCAAAAGGAAAAACCTCGATTATTCAGAAGTTAAAAACGAATTATTGGCAATTGATTCACAAATTCCGATGTCGCATGATTTCAATAATTGGGAATTGGATTTCCTAATTGATTACATAACCAATACGCACCATAAATATGTCTCAGGGAACATTCCATTAATTGTTCAATATTCTGACAAAGTCGCCAGGGTGCATGGCCAAAACCATCCAGAGAATATTGAAATCAATACGTTGTTTCACGAAGCAGCCAATGAGTTAATTGCGCACATGCAAAAAGAAGAACAGGTTTTGTTTCCTTATATAAAGTCAATTGTAAAAGCAAAAAGCGAGCATACTGAAATCACAAGCCCGCCATTTGGCACCGTGCAGAATCCAATCAGGATGATGGAACACGAACATGAAACAGTTGGCGACATCTTCAAAAAGATCGCTGAACTCAGTCATAATTTCACGCCCCCAGATGGAGCATGTAATACATACAGAGTTCTTTATGCAAAACTAAAGGAATTTGAAACGGACCTGCACCAGCATATTCATTTGGAAAACAATATTTTGTTTCCTAAGGCAATAAAAATGGAGTCCGGGGAATAGGAAAAAGCATTGCTTTTGGGGGATTGGAAATTGAAAATAAGAAATTAGGGGTGTTAAGAATAATTTTAGTGATAGTACTTTTCGGTAATGGGAACTAATTTGTTGTAAATGTATGCCGGAAATAAAGACCTGACAGGTTTTGAAAACCTGTCAGGTCTGGCCGATAAGTCACCGGATAAAAAAGGCTGCTGCCGAAATCTTAAAGGCCGATATTTCTCTTAAGTAACAAAGCCTAATTATTCGGGTATTTTGAGAATATCTTTTTCCGCTATTTTTCTCGAAAAAATAAGTCCGTAACTTGGCTATGCACTGATTTTTTCAAAAAAACTATCGAAAAAATCTTACCCTCAAAATTTACCCAAATAATTAACCTTTGTTACTTAACACCTCTAATTGAAAAAAAGAAATTGAAAAAAAACTGATTTTCATACCTCTTCCATTTTCCAAATTCCCCAGAAGCCACGTCACAGCGAAATGAACAACACGATCCGGCTTTGCAAAATATTCAATTTTGAAATGGCACATGCCCTTTTGGGTTACCATGGCTCTTGCCGAAATATTCATGGGCATTCATACACCTTATTTGTAACGATTATTGGTAAACCATTGCAAGAAGAAAACCACCCCAACGATGGAATGGTCATGGATTTTAAAATACTGAAAAAAATCGTCAAGGAAAAAATAATTAATCCACTCGACCATGCGCTGGTATTAAATAAGAGAACACCAAACGATGTCATTTCTTCCCTGCAAAAAATGTATGATAAAGTGATAATTAAACCTTATCAGCCTACCTGCGAAAATTTGTTATTGGAAATGTCGATTATCCTATCTCCACTGCTCCCAACCGGAGTTAAATTACACCACCTTAAATTGCACGAGACTGCTACCTCTTATGCGGAGTGGTATAATGAAGAGTAAATTAAAATAGAAATGAAAATGGAAATTTTAAAAGCCACGGGGCTGTTTTAATTTTGAATATCTCTACCGTACACTTTTTTAACCGACCCCAGAGGGGTCAAATGTAGGTAGGAAGGTAAATATTAAAAATGTATGGATTTCGTGCCGTCAGGTACGCAACGTTGCGTACCTGACGGCACGACCAACTACTTGTTCCATTTTTTTCTACCCACCTGACTGCCGTCAGGCAAGTTATTAGACCTCTAACGAGGTCAGAATAAAAAGTGTATGGTTGAGAATTTTGAATATCAAAACACCTACCTATTCAGAATTTAATAAACCTATTTTGAAATAAAACGCTGTTCCCGGTACTCGCCAACACTTTTATAAAATAGGCTCCCGATGGCAAGTCTGCCACATCAATGGACAGGGTTTCCTGATCGATACCAAACACTTCCAATTGCTGCATGAGCTTTCCACTTACATTGAAAACAAGTACTGTCATATCGCGGGATTCCCAATCAGCAAAAAGAGAAAGTGCTCCACCGGCCGGATTGGGAGAAACCGACAGATCGCCGTTGCCTGCCATTCGGACAGAAACAACTTTGGAATACTCAAAACTACCGTCAATGTCCACCATATTCAAGCGGTAATAATTGACACCCGTCCCAGGGTTTTTATCCAAAAAACTATAACCTGGTGAGGAAGGGGAAAATGGCACTTTGCCAGGGCTTTTCCATTCTGTCCCGTTAACCGAATGTTCTATTTCAAAATGGTTGAGGCTTCCTGGCAGGGCCACTGCCCAATCCAGTAGGACACCTTCGCTAGCCAATATGCCGGTAAATTTGACCAGTTCCACAGGTAGCAGGACCAATGCCGAATTGACCGCTGCCTCTACATCAATGATGCCGTGACCAAAAACATTATTGGGTACAGAAGTAGGAGTGTCGTTGCCACACCCCTGGCTTGTCGTCTGCCCTCCCGCTGTGGTTTCAAGCAGGTCTTCAATTTGTGCAACTTGCCCAGCCAAAGAAGGGTCGGCGGAAATCAGCAGTGCCACTGCACCAGCCACATGCGGCCCCGCCATGCTAGTGCCGTTCCAGGTGGCATATGCCCCATTCCGGATGCAAGAACGAACACTGACGCCCGGTGCAGCGACATCGGGTTTCATGCGGTCACTGCCGTCCACCGTTACAGGGCCTCTGCTGCTAAAACTACCAATACCGTTGCTCGAATTTGACGCCCCAACAGAAAAACTTCCGTCGAAAATGGCCGGCGGGGCATTGACTGTTTCGCAATTACTGCCTGAATTCCCTGCGGAAGCCACCACCACGACGCCTGCCCCCAAGAGGTTGTTGATAGCTGCTTCCATATCACTCCAGTTGCCACTGTTACAACCTTCCGATGTTGGGCAGGCCCAAGAATTATTGATAACATGGGGCGCTTTTGAGGGATCAGCATTTTGATCGTTCAAGTCAGTCGGAGCGAGCAGCCACTCAAAGCATTCGATATAGGTAGTTGGTGTTCCGTTTCCGTTGTCCATGTTTCGGCAGCCGATCCATTTGGCGTCAGGGGCTACCCCGATTTCGTTGGCCCCATCGAGGCCTACCATCGTTCCCATGGTGTGGGTGCCGTGGTTGTGATCGTCACAAGGTTCAGTTGAATTGACCCCACAATCGTTGGACCCTGAGTTGGAATGGATGGCGTCGTGCCAGTTATAGTTGTGGTCAGAAGATTGATTGCTCTCGTCCCATCCACGATATTTCAATTTGAGAGCTGCTACGTCCCAGTCGTAGCCAGTGTCCTGCCCAGCTACCACCACATCCTCGCCTTTGTAGCCCATTGCCCAGACGTCATCGGCATTGATGTTGGTGATGCCCCATTCGAGGGTTCGGAGTCCAGTTTCATCGCGGACAGGTTCTTCTAAGCGAACAACTGGATTTGAATGGATTTCGGCCACTTCCGGCAACTGTGCCACTGCTTTGAGCAATGCAGGACCACCCTCTGCCCACACCGCATTGATGATCCAGAAAGATCGGTGTTGTACCTGGAATTCTTCAATGGTTTTCAATACATTGAGCTGCGACCGCTCTGCGGTTTCCGAAAGTTTTTGGAAAACATATGCCCCTTTTTCTTCTTTTTTGGTCAGAAATTGTGCTTCGGTGATATTGGCCTGTTCAGTGAGCACAATGAGGAAATCAACTTCCTGCCCGGCTGAGGCAGTTTGCCAAACGAAAGGGTCTATTTTGGAAAACCAATCCTGGCCTGTGGCGAAAAGGAAAAAGAACAGGAAGATGAAAGTACATTGTGCCTCAGTCCTCATATGATTAAATTTAGTGAATTATTTCTCAATCGATTATGGGGCAGAGGGGAATGCTACAAAGTTATTATTCTTTTTTTGGAAAAACACCAGCAGGCAAAGTTTCAAAAAGGGTTTTCCTATAAAAATCAAAATTACCTGATATGGATCATTTTTCTGATCGGACTGCGGCAATACGAGCGCCTTAATGATTCATCGCTCATAGGTAACCTTTTTGAAAACCTCACCATTGCAGAAATTTTGAAAAGAAACCACCACCAATACCAGCTCCATGATTATTGGTTTTGGCGGGATTCCAATGCACGTGAAATTGACTTATTGACAAAGAGGGCTGGTGGTTTTGATATAATTGAAATAAAGTCAACCCAGACTGTTTTGCCAAAACAATTTAAACAACTGGATTATTTTACAGAAATATCAAAAGGGAAGGTGAAAAGTTAAACATTGATTTATGGCGGGGAAGATGGCCATGATAGGACAGAGTATATAGTAGACTTGTTTCACTATGCAAATCAATGAATTACGAATAAAATATTTTAATAAATTGAATTTTATATTTTCGTAAAATATAAATAATTATTCGTTAAAAATTGATTATCAATCAATTACAAAACTGAATTTAAATTTATTGAATAGTAGAGTTTTTGCGTCAGTTTTTAGATTAAATTAAAAACAAATAAATTCTGATAATCAATTAGTTATGACAGAACAAGTCTAGTAAAACGATGGGATGATGTGTGAAATTACACTTCACTATCCTTATCAATTTCCATAATCCGTTCACAGAATACTTTCAGGCTTGGGTTTAAATGATAGATCTGACGAATTTTCTTTTTAAAATGTATTGACATCTTCGAATAATATTTCAAATCTTTAGCATCAATATAAAATCCCTCTTTTTGTTTCAATATTCGGTTGAGTGCATCTTTGCAACCGGTGATTTTAGAGGCTGTTGTTTTTCTGTTACTGAAATAGATGGGAAGCAACCAGCATTCCAATTGATGAACAGAAACTCCAAAAATAATACGTTCTTTAAATTCTTCGAAAAAGCCATCTTCGCCATCAATCAACGAAATCAAAAAATCAATTACTTTTTCTATTATCTCTTCTACAGATAAATTCGATGACAATTCGACCTTGTATTTTTCTGGCAATTGTTCACTAATCAAAACATCCGTATCCACCTGAACAATTAAATAGTCGTTAAAACCTATAGCAGCTCGGAATTCATCAGAACAACAATAATCAAATACTTTTACCCAATTTCCAGGTTTATCCGGTGCTGGCTGCAATCGGGTGATAGGTAGGTCAGGGTTTTTAAAAATACCATATAATATATTTTCGATGACGACTTGGTCGGTCGGCCCTTCAGTGACAAGCCCAAATGAATGCATGTTTTAAAAGTTTTTTGGTAGCCCTCCAATATAGCCTCTGATGAACGCTTCTGATAAACGCACTGGTTTCGTACCATTGGGGGATTTCTGCGGCATGATGCGACGTACTTTGGTGTGCCCATCTGCATTTCGATAAACGACGAAAAGACGCTGGTCATCATCGGTCAAATCAAGGCCGTCCAATATAACTGGATTATGAGTAGTAAGGAGTGCCTGTTTATCATGGTCTTTTGCAAGTTGCGCCAATATTTTGATTAATTCGCTTCCCAGTTTTGGATTGAGTGCATTGTCGATATTATCAATGGAAAAGAAGTGTGGCGTTTCGTCGCTGATAAAAAGAGTTAAATAAAACAATAGATATAAGAAGCCTTCATTAGCGCTACGCTGGTCAAAATACTGGAGGTCTTCGTCAAGGTAGGAATCTTTAATATTTATCCTTCTTTCAGTAAATTTTAAATCATTGGGAATTTCAAAATCATCGAACCAGTCTATTAATTTTAAATGGTTTTTTATTTCTTTGAATTGATTGGATTTTTCCTCGGCGATAATGGAAACTAATTTAAATAATCCTTCGCCTCTTATGCCAAGAGGTTTTATTGCAGCTTCCTCCTCGAAGCGACGAAGAAAATGATTTTCAGGTGCATATATAAGAAATTTTGAGTAACTAATTAATTCCTTTATTTTTGATTGTTGTTTTTCGTATGATGTTTCCTCCTCGAATGCTATGCTTTTTAGATTTGCTAATTTTTTATGCTGAGAAGTTAATTGAGTTGAAAGGCTGACATATTTTTTTACTATTTCCTGAGTTAACGTCTCACCACTTTTTATTTTTAAGTCTAATTTTGCCATATCACTTGAAAATTCATCATTTTGTTCCAATAATTGATTTAAATCTTCATCTGCCTTTTTTATTTTTTCAGCAATGTCTTCAAGCAATTTTTTAATACTGTGCTTGACATCCCAATCATTATAATGTCCATTTTTAGATGAAATTTCAACAGTCCAACTTGAGGATTTACTTGAAAACCCTAAAGTGATTGGACTGTTGAAATCTTCTTCATTAAATCCAGACTTCATTAACTGTGGTGCGGTAACTCGTACACCTCGATTTGCTAAAAATTCATCACTCAATTTATCTTCAACCTCAGCACTCCCCATTGCAATCGCTTCCAAAATATTCGACTTCCCACTTCCATTTGCACCTATGAAGATATTCAACCGCCCCAAGTCTAAGTCAAGCGATTGGACTGATTTAAAATTTTCTATTTTGATTGATTTTATCATTTGTAATTTTATGATCTGTTGAAATTACATAACAAAGTTAACAATATCCATCTTCATATTGTCATGTTAAGCAATTAGAAAAAACGGCCAAGCAGTCAACACCACCCAGCCGTTCAAATCATATCTATGAGAAAAGCTAATTCTTATCCACTCACAACCGCCGCCTCCCCTTTTGGCGCACGGAAAACCACTTTTCCGTCAAACACATCCAACATATAGCGTCCGCCCGTCAACACTTTGTTTAATAACATTTGCCTTGACAGTTCATTCAGCACTTTTTTCTGGATCACCCGCTTCACTGGCCTGGCACCAAATTCAGGATTGAAACCCTCGTCGGTGATGTACTCGGCAAATTGCGGCGTGAAAGTCAGATCGATGTCCTGTGCTTTCACCAGTTCTACTACTTGCTCCAATTGCAGGTCAACGATGGCCCGGATGTCTTTGGCAGACAGCGGTTGGAACATGATTACCTCATCAATCCGGTTGAGGAACTCAGGCCGCATTGATTTTTTCAGCAAGTCGAACAACTGCGTCTTGGTATTTTCAATCACCTCTTCCCGGTTGTTACTATCTATCCGTTCAAAATTCTCACGGATCAAATGACTGCCAAGGTTGGAGGTCATGATGACGATGGTGTTTTTGAAATTCGCCACCCTGCCTTTGTTATCGGTCAGTCGGCCATCTTCCAGCACTTGCAGGAGGATGTTAAATACGTCAGGGTGCGCCTTTTCTATTTCATCCAACAGGACAACAGAATAAGGCTTTCGGCGCACAGCTTCCGTCAGCTGGCCGCCCTCATCGTAACCCACATAACCAGGAGGCGCTCCAACCAAACGGCTCACGCTGTGGCGCTCCTGATACTCGCTCATATCAATTCGGGTCATCAGGTTTTCATCATTAAACAAATACTCGGCGAGGGCTTTGGCCAGCTCCGTTTTGCCGACCCCAGTCGTGCCAAGGAAGAGGAACGAACCAATGGGACGCTTGTCGCTTCCCAGCCCAGTGCGGCTCCGGCGTATGGCATCGGAAACGGCCTCCACCGCTTCGTCCTGGCCCACGACCCGTTTGTGCAGTTCTTCTTCGAGCAGGAGCAGTTTGTCCCGCTCGCTCTGCAACATCCGGGTGACAGGAACACCGGTCCATCGGGCAACAATTTCTGCGATGTCCTCGGCATCCACTTCTTCTTTTACGAGGAGTTTGCCGCCCTCTTGCATTTCTTTTAGTTTTTCATTGAAATGAGCAAGTCGTTTTTCCACTTCTGGGATGCGACCATAACGGATTTCGGCCACTTCGCTAAAATTTCCTTCCCGCTCCATGCGGCTGGCTTCGAGTTTCAATTGCTCGATCTCCTCTTTTGCCTGCTGTATGCCGTTCACTACTTGCCGCTCACCTTCCCATTTAGCTTTTAGGGCATTCCGGCGCTCCTCGTGGTTGGCGAGGTCTTCATTTATTTTTTTGATTTTGGCTTTGTCATTTTCCCTTTTCATAGCCTCCCGCTCAATCTCCAACTGGCGGATTTTACGTTCCACCTCATCAAGTTCTTCCGGCATCGAATTCATTTCCAGCCGCAATTTTGCCGCAGCCTCGTCAATCAGGTCAATGGCCTTGTCCGGCAATTGACGCTCAGTGATATAACGACTGGAAAGTTGTACTGCCGATATGATCGCTTCGTCCTTTATATTGATCTTATGGTGCGTCTCGTACCGCTCTTTCAACCCCCGCAAAATGGAGATGGCATCCTCCTCGTTCGGTTCATCTACGAGCACGGTTTGGAAACGCCGTTCAAGGGCTTTGTCACTTTCAAAATACTTTTGGTATTCGCTCAAAGTGGTAGCCCCGATGGCACGGAGTTCGCCGCGAGCAAGGGCTGGTTTGAGGATGTTGGCAGCGTCCATTGCCCCTTGTGATTTGCCCGCACCAACGAGGGTGTGTATTTCATCAATAAAAAGAAAAATCCGGCCCTCGGATCCCCCTACTTCTTTCATCACAGACTTGAGGCGCTCCTCGAATTCACCCTGGTACTTCGCCCCAGCGATCAGGGCACCCATGTCCAGGGCATATATTTCTTTGTCCCGCAGGTCTTCCGGCACGTCTTCATTGACGATGCGGTGAGCAAGGCCCTCAGCAATGGCTGTTTTACCTACGCCCGGTTCACCAATCAAAATAGGATTGTTCTTTGTCCGGCGGGCAAGGATGTGCAGCAAGCGACGTATTTCTTCGTCTCGTCCAATCACAGGATCAAGTTTGCCGTTGCGGGCACGTTCGTTGAGGTTGACAGCGTATTTTGACAATGCATTATAGCTTTCTTCGGCACTCGCAGTGGTCACTTTACTGCCTTTGCGCAGGTCGTTGATTGCAGCCTTTAATTCTTTTTCAGAAATGCCGCTGTCCTTTAGCATCTGGGAAACATTGCTCTTGGTAGTGAGCAGGCCAAGCAACAGGTGTTCCAGCGAGACATACTCATCACCGAACGTTTTAAGGTACGTGTTCGCCTTTTGGATAACGCTGTTTGTTTCCCGAGAAATGTACTGCCCGCTGTTGTCCCCACCGCCACTGACCTTTGGGTAACTGCCCACTACGCTGTCGGCGGCTCTTTTCAGTACGTCATAATTTACCCCGAGTTTTTTGATGACAAACGGCGTCACGCTCTCGTCCACTTCCATAATGGCCTTGAGCAGGTGGCCGGGTTCTATTTGTTGGTTGCCATGTTCCATAGCGAGCTGCTGTGCCCGTTGGATGGCTTCCTGCGATTTGATGGTTAGGTTTTTTAAGTTCATTGCTTTATTTATTTAAAAATGGAGAATTGAAAATGGAGAATTTGCCCGTTCAATAGACTTGTTCCTTATTTGCGAACAAGCCTAATAAATCCATTTTATACTATTTTTCTCTACCGTACACTTTTTTAAATTTATCGAATGTTTCCGATCGGACCGCCGCCAAGGCGATCCGATCGACCCTTGGAGGGAAAAATGGTGCATCTGATCTATATTGTTCGGTCGGATCGGCTAAGCGCCGGTCCGATCGAGTAATGCCAACCTATTTGTCTCCATTGAAACAGAAGAAATTGACTAACTTAAAAAGTGTACGGTAGAGAATACTATTTTAAAAACGGTTGACGGAACTTGGAGTTCAAGGTATGTGCCATGACTTTTATTAGGAAATGTTGACGGGGATGGTGATTTTTAACATGACATTTTGGCGCAAATTATTACAAATATAACGACATGATGTCAGGTTACGCATTTTGTTAAGACTACCCGCGTCACAATAGCATTCATTTGGGTGAAAGTAATTTGACATGTTGGCCAAGGCAACACTTCCGAAAATTATTGTCAGTTTGTTATGGTTGGAGCATAAGGATTCTTAACCTTTTCAACAAGCCTTATGAAGCATATTTGGAACGTCACTTGAAATGTTTCAGCATAATAACTTCCCTCTTGGTCAAGTGCCTGAAATGTCCACGGCCAATATCTTTTTTGGTTAAACCGGCATAGTAAGTCCGGTCGAGTTTTACCACTTCATAGCCGAGGTTTTCGAAAATACGGCGCACAATTCGGTTGCGCCCAATGTGGATTTCAACACCAATTTCCTTGCGTTTTCCATCCACATAACCTACGCTATCGACCTGCACCAAGCCATCTTCTAGCTTAAGGCCATCACGGATTTTTTCAAGATGCTTGGAAGTCAGGTTTTTATCCAAATTCACCTGATAAAATTTAGTGACTTTATAACTGGGGTGGGATAATTTTTTGGCTAGGTCGCCATCATTGGTGAGAACAAGCAAACCCGTCGTCATTCGGTCAAGTCTCCCAACTGGAAAAATGCGTTCTTTAATATCCTTTCCAACAATATCCAAGACCGTTTTTCGGCCTTTTTCATCATTGGAAGTTGTAATGATGTTTTTGGGTTTGTTCAGCAGGATATAGACTTTCTTTTGTTCCAAATGCACGGGCTTGCCCTGAAAGGTGATTTTATCACCTGATTGTACTGGATAACCTGGGTTTAATTCCACTTTCCCGTTAACCGCAACATCCCCCTTTTTAACAAACTCCGCAGCCTGCCGCCGAGCACAAATGCCGCAATGTGCAATGTATTTGTTCAACCGCATCGGGCCATCAGGATCGGAAGGCGATCGCGCAGACTTTTCCTCTTGGTTACGGCGTACCTTTTCAGCCCGGTCTCCAAACGATGACTTCGTAAATTTTGGTGATTGTTTTTTCATAAAAAAATCCTTTCAGGTTGGTGGAGGGTTTGAGTTTCTGAGAGTTTGTGAATTTGAGTTTCTGAAGCAGGGTAGAAACTCAAAAACTTAGAAACTCAGGAACTCAAACTCTCAGAAACTCAAACTCTCCATTCCCTCACACCGCTACACCATACTCGCGAAGCGCTTCATTCAACGACACTTTCTTGTCGGTCGATTCGCTCCGCTTGCCAATAATAAGTGCACAAGCCACTTGGTATTCCCCTGCTGGAAATTTTTTTGGGTAAGTTCCAGGGATGACAACAGATCGGGCAGGGACGCGCCCTTTGTGAATAACAGGCTCCGAACTGCTTACATCTATAATATGGGTGGATTTCGTGAGCACGACATTAGCGCCAAGCACCGCTTCTTTTTCAATCCGGACACCTTCTACTACGATAGATCGGGAACCAATGAAACAATTATCTTCTATAATAGTCGGGGCCGCCTGTGGTGGCTCCAATACACCACCAATCCCAACGCCTCCGCTCAAATGTACATTCCTTCCAATCTGAGCACACGAGCCAACCGTGGCCCATGTATCCACCATGCTCCCGCTACCGACCCAAGCACCTATGTTCACATAGCTTGGCATCAGAATGACACCACGTTCGAGGTAAGAACCATAGCGTGCTATCGCATGAGGCACAACCCTTACCCCTCGAATGGCAAAGTTTTTCTTCAAAGGAATTTTATCATGAAATTCAAAAGGAGGGACCTCAATGGTTTCCATTTTCTGAATTGGAAAATAAAGGATGACAGCTTTTTTTACCCAATCATTAACTTGCCAAGTACCATCATCAGTTGGCTCTGCAACTCTTAATTCGCCAACATCTAACATGGCCACAACCTGATTGACTGCCTCTTGAGTTTGTTTTTGCTGAAGCATGGAACGATCTTCCCATGCCTGGTCAATAATTTGTTCGAGTGTTTGCATTAGTTTGAGTTTCGGAGTTTTTGAGTTTTTGAGTTTTTGAGGGTATGGAAGGGTTGGATAAAAATGGCAGAAAGTTAAATTCTTGGAGGACTCAAGATCTCAAGGACTCAAATCCTTAGAAACTCAGAAACTCAATTACCTGAGAAGCTCCTCTGGCCTTATTTCATTATCTTGGACAGGATAAGCACTTGGGTAATCTTGTTTTAGAATATACAAAGTTCGCAAGGCATCCCTTTTTGTAGCGAAAGCACCTGCCCTTATTTTATAATAGGGTTTGGAATGCAACCAATCGGCAGGAATACTCGGATAGAGGTTTTCGAATTTACGGAGTGCGGATTCCATTCGTTGACGATCGTTGGTGGCCAATATTTGAATGCGCCAACCTTTTATCTTTGTCTGCGATTTGTTTTGGTTAACAAATTTATCCATCAATTGAGCAATCTTTGGCTCAACCGATTCGGTCACTTCCTGTGCTTGAATTGAATAAAGGGAGGCAAATCCAAATAGGATGAAAGCAGAAAGAATAAATTTTTTCATGGCAGAATATTAACTGGACTTTTTGCATTGGGTCAACCAGCAATTATTTGAATGCTGGCTGAACAGCCCAACCGATCGGCACCGGCCTGTATCAGCATTTCAGCAAACTGCTTGTCTTGGATGCCGCCCAATGCTTTTATTTTCATCTTTGCAGGAAGGTTTTTCCGGAGAAGGGAAACCACCTCAACAGATGCACCCTGACCTTCAATACCAGTTGAAGTATTAACAAAATCAACACCAACTGAAGCACAAATTTCAGCTATTTTCAACAATTCTTCATTTGTGAGCAAGCCTGCTCCTATAATCGTTTTGATGATTTTACCCCTCATGTGGCAGGCAGTGGTCAAGGATTCCATTTCGTTTTTCACATAGTTCCAATTACCATTTTTAACTGCACAAAGGTTGACCACCACGTCCAGCTCGTCCACCTCTTCATCAACGGCTCTTTTTATTTCTTCTACTTTGGCTGCAGTAGTAGCATATCCGCTTGGATAACCAATCACGGTGGCCACTTTAACTGTGCTGTCCTGTAAAAGGCTTTTGGCATTTTTTACATAATACGGGGGCAGGCAAACAGCAGCAAAATTGTGTTCAATGGCCTCTCGACAAGTTTTTTCCACGTCTGAAAATGTACAAGTTGGCTTTAACAGGGTATGGTCTATCAGGTGGGCTAAATCCATATTTTTTTTGGGAATCAGGTGTCTTTTTTGGCATTTCATCCAACACAATAGTCGTACAAGATGCTGTTAAAAAGCTGTTTTAAGAATTCAAGGACATCTGACCCCGAATACTTTAGGCGGCAATTTACATCAAAAAATATCTAATAATCTACCCAAAGGGCAAAGCCTTTAGTTTTTTTCAACAAAAAAAATACATGCAAAGAAGTTACCAAATGACAAGTTCAATAAATTCCGAAAGGGTAACTTATTCATTTTCACTAATTTAATAGAAGAAAGAAATGAAATGCTGAATCATCCATTTACTGCCAAAATTCACTTAGTCCTCGATCTCCACAAAATGAAAAAACTTATCAACAAGGCGGTGTTCCATGCCTGCACATTTTGCCGATTATTTCATGTAGTTTTGTATCAAATTGAAAGTTCCCTGATGACAGGTGTAGGATGTAGTGCGAATTTCCAGATTCGCACCAAACCTTTCTTAAGAGCGAATCTGGAGATTCGCACTACAATTATCAAAAACACAACCAATGGCTGAACAGGACGGCGCAAAGAAAATCAAAGACATCAAATCCAGCCTGCGCAAACGTGATGGCGAACTATCAGACTACGTCTTTGGAAAAGTACAGCCGCAAGCTGTTGATTTAGAGGCCGCTGTACTCGGTGCCCTCATGCTCGACAAAGATGCCTTGCCCATTGTATTGGACATTCTCCGTCCAGAAAGTTTTTACACCGATGCCCATCAACTGACTTACCGTGCCATTTTACGATTATTTGAAAAATCCCACCCCGTTGACCTTTTGACCGTCACCGAAGAGCTGAAAAAATCAGGGGACATTGATGCTGTGGGCGGCGCATATTACTTAGTGGAACTTACTGGGCGGGTTGGATCTAGTGCAAACATTGAATTCCACGCAAGGATCGTAACGCAAAAACACATCCAACGGGAACTGATTAAAGTTTCTACCCAAATAATCAGGGATGCCTACGAAGACACGACCGATGTTTTCACCTTGCTCGACGAAGCGGAACAGGGGCTTTTTGCTGTGACTCAAAACAACCTCAGCCGCCAGTATGAAAGTATGGGCGAATTGGCCAGTAAGACCCTCAAGATATTGGAAGCGCTGAAAGACAAAAAAGATGGTTTGACTGGGGTGCCGACAGGATTTGCCGATCTTGACCGCCTTACTTCGGGGTTCCAATCCTCCGATCTGATTATTCTGGCAGCTAGGCCGGGGATGGGTAAAACGAGTTTTGTGCTTTCGCTTGCGCGCAACGCCGCTATGGATTTCAACAAAGGCGTTGCTGTTTTTTCTTTGGAAATGGCCAGCACCCAATTGGTGCAGCGACTTATTTCATTGGAAGCCGAAATCTCCGGCTCAAAGTTGCGTTCTGGCAAATTGGAAGAATATGAATGGCAACAACTCCACACCACCATCGAAAAGATGAGTGAAATGCCTATTTATATTGACGATACACCAGGGATCAATATTTTTGAACTACGTGCCAAGTGCCGCCGCCTAAAAATGCAGCACGACATCCAAATGGTCATCATTGATTACCTGCAATTGATGAGTGGCACCAGCGGAAATAAAAATACCAACCGTGAACAGGAGATCAGCCAGATTTCCCGTGCGCTGAAAGGACTGGCAAAAGAATTGAAAGTCCCTGTAATTGCACTTTCACAGTTGAGCCGGGCAGTAGAGGTGCGGGGTGGAGCGAAACGGCCACAGTTATCTGATTTGAGGGAATCCGGTGCAATTGAACAGGATGCAGATATTGTCTCCTTTATTTACCGCCCTGAATATTATCAAATCATGGAAGATGAAAGCGGCCAGTCACTTAAAGGCATTGCCGAAATCATTATTGCCAAACACAGAAACGGGGCGTTGGAAACAATCAAACTAAGGTTCACCGACCAGTTTGCCAAATTCACTGACCTGGGCGATCCCAATTTTGAGGCCTTCCCGTCTTCCGATCCGTTCGCTGCGCCTTTTGAGCCAGCTAGTGTAATCACCAGGCCATCAAAGATGAATGACGACGAGGATATTCCATTTTGAGTTGTTGAGTTGTTGAGTTTTCAAGTAGGGACCTTCGTGGAATTTTACTAATTCTACAACCAGTTTGATTTGTTGGCAAGAAAAATGACCTTTGTGGCTTTATAATTTGAATTTTTACCCGGCGACAATTTTTTCTCAACCATGAAACACCAGCCGGAATAGGATTTGACCAAACATAATAATTTTGAGTTTTGACGATTTTGATTTTGACCCACAGGTTTTAGACGGGCTAGATGCAATGGGCTTCAAGACCCCTACACCAGTCCAAGAGCAAGCCATTCCAGACATTTTGAAGGGCAAAGACATCTTGGCCTGCGCCCAAACCGGCACTGGCAAAACAGCTGCTTTCCTCCTTCCCATTATCAATAGGATAATCGTTGAGCCAATTGACGGAATAGATACCATCATTTTGGAACCGACACGCGAACTGGCAGTCCAAGTTGACCAACAATTGGAGGGATTCTCCTATTTTACCCCTGTAAGTTCCATTGCTATATATGGAGGCAGGGACGGTCATTCTATGGAAATAGAAATGCGCGCTTTGAAAAAAGGTGCTGACGTGATTGTTGCTACACCGGGGCGGTTTCTGGCCCATTTGCAATTGGGGTATGTAAAATTGGACAGCCTCCGCCACTTGGTGCTCGACGAGGCAGACCGAATGTTGGACATGGGTTTTATTGTGGATATTATGACCATTATCAACAAACTGCCCATCAAGCGCCAAAATCTCCTTTTTTCAGCAACTATGCCTCGTGAAATCAGGGCGTTTTCAAAAAGCATATTAAAGGACCCCACCGAAATAAGCATCGCCATTTCAAAACCTGCCGAGGGTATTTTACAGGGTGTTTACATGGTTCGGGATTCTGAAAAAAACAGGTTGATCGAGCATGTTTTAAGTGGTCAAAAAAACAAAGCACAGCGGGTATTGATCTTTGCAGGGACAAAACGAGCCGTGAAAGACCTGACATCCCACCTCCGAAACAAAGGTTTCAACGCTTCTGCTATCAGTTCCGACCTCGACCAAAAAGAACGGGAAGAAACACTATTCAAATTTAAGGGCAAATCCGTCCCGATCCTCGTTGCTACAGATGTGCTTTCCAGGGGCATCGATATAAAAGGTATAGAAGTAGTCATCAACTTCGATGTGCCGAACGACCCGGAAGATTATGTTCACCGCATTGGGCGCACAGCCAGGGCAGACGAAACGGGTGTAGCTCTCACTTTAGTCAGTAGGGACGGCCTCAGAAAATTCTCCCGCATTGAACAATTGATGGAAATGAAGGTGAGAAGATTGCCACTGCCGGAGGGCTTTGGGTCAATCTCGGATAGCTCCGGAGACAGAAGACAATCGAGCGGCAGAGGACCTGGGGGCAGGGGAAGATCAAATCGTTGGCAAGGCGATAATAGAGGGGGAAGAAACAGGCAAGGAGGGAACAGAAATGCCAATCGAAGCCAATCAAGAGGTCCAAGAAAATCACCTCCAAAAGGATAACAATAGACTTGTTGTTTACTTGAAACTCCAGTCGTATTTATCGAGGTTCAAGAGGCTCAATTTCAGTAATTCAACACTACCATTGATATCTTCTTTATTCGCCATTTCAATAACCGAATGGATATGACGGGTGGGAATGGAAATGGCTCCGGCAATCGAACCATGTTTGCCATAGCGCTGAATGCCCATCGTGTCCGTACCACCTCCCGTCAGTATCTCAGCTTGCCATTTTATATTGTTTTTATTTGCCAGTTCCTTTAAATAGTTCACCATGCGGTAATCACTGATGACAGTACTATCCATGATTTTGATCGCTGTTCCTTTACCAAGTTGAGTAACCATTTCATGCGGTAGAGCACCTGGCACATCAAATGCGATGGTCGTATCGAGTGCAATGCCAAAATCAGGGTCAATCTGATGAGCCGCAGATATCGCTCCCCTCAAGCCGACCTCCTCCTGCACAGTGAACACGCCATAGATGTCATATGGTACTTCCTGCTCTTTCATTGCCCTCAACACTTCAATAAGAATAAAAACTGAAATCCGGTTATCAATGCTCTTGCTATTAATACAATCACCCATTTCAATCAATTCTCTTTCACGAGTGATCGGGTCACCAATAGAAATCCATTTTTCGACCTCCTCTTTTTTCATGCCCAGATCCACAAAATAGTCTTGTATCAATGGCGGTTTATTGCGTTCATCAGGTTTCATGATATGGACAGGCTTAGAACCCATCACACCTATTAAATCTTTTTTACCATGCACTAAAACACGCTGGGCAGTCAAGGTTTTGGGATCAAACCCACCAAGCGTATGGATTCGGAGATATCCATCGTCGTCGATATGGGTGACGATGAAACTGATCTCGTCCAGATGAGCCGCCACCATTACTTTCTTGTCGGTTTTGCCTTTTTTAACAGCAATGACATTGCCCATATTGTCCACCTTAATTTCATCAACCAACGGACCAACTTCTTTTAGGACAAATTCTCGAATGGGTTGCTCAAAACCTGGAGCTCCAGAAAGTTTGCAGATTTTTTTGAGCAGAGGTATGTTGATCATCTTCAGAAGTATATTTTATCGTATTGGTATTTAGGAAAAAGGCGAAGTTACTCCTTGTCTATATTTAACACGTAGAAGTTGGATGATTTTGTGACTTTTGCGAATCATCCACACAGAGGATTGTCTCTTGGTTCTTGGTAAAATGCCAGAACAAATCTAATCTGTACGGAATGACTTTTATATATGATTGCCGAATGGAAAGCTTAGAATTGATAAAAGTATAATTCTCATTTCTCAATTTGGTGAAGCCACAGGTTTATATGTCTTTATTAAAAAAACTAGCTGGGGAAACAGCCATCTATGGCCTGAGCAGTATTGTTGGCAGGTTGTTGAACTACTTGCTTGTACCTCTTTATACCCGCTTGTTCCTGGAAGGAGAATACGGGATCGTGACACAGCTCTATGCCTGGGTAGGTTTTTTGATGGTTATTTTCATTTACCGAATGGACACTGCTTTTTTCCGTTTTGGTACATCGGCAGAGGAAAAGGAGCAAATCTTTTCAACTAGCTTTTGGTCGGTAGCAACATCGGCACTTGGGTTTTCCCTCCTTTTGATATTTTTTTCAAATGACATAGCCCAATGGTTTTCATTTGCCCCAGGCCAATCTATTTATATTGTTTTCTTCGGAGTGGTTCTCGCATTTGACACCCTCGCTGAAATACCCCTGGCAAAACTACGCTTGGAAAACCGCCCCAAAAGGTTTGCGGCTATCAGGCTGGCAGGTATTGGGCTGAACCTTGGATTGAACCTTTTTTTCCTAGTGCTCTGTCCGTGGTTGTTGAAAAACGGAATTGCAACTCATTTAATAAATTCCATCTACGACCCAACGTTTGGTATTGGCTACATCTTCCTAATAAATTTGTTGGCAAGTACACTGGTATTACTCCTTCTTACGCCGGAAATCCTTACCGTAAAATGGACATTCAGCACCCAACTTTGGAAAAACATGTTCATTTATGCGGCCCCTCTTATCTTGGCCAGCCTAGCTGGTATCGTCAACGAAATGCTTGACCGCGAGCTACTTATCCGCCTCCTTCCTTTTGATATCGAAACCAACAGGGGAGAACAGGGGATTTACTCTGCATGTTACAAATTGGCCATGATGATGAGCTTGTTCACCCAGGCATTCAGATATGCTGCCGAGCCTTTCTTTTTTGCAAACGCTAAACATAAGGACGCAAAAGTTCTTTATGCTGATGTGACGAAGTATTTCACCATAGCAGGAGCGTTGGCGTTTTTGGTCATTGTCTTTTATCTTGATATCCTTAAATATTTTATCGGTGAAAACTATTGGGGAGGGCTTGTGGTCGTACCGATCCTCCTAATGGCAAATTTATTCCTTGGCCTTTATTATAATGTCTCCATTTGGTACAAACTCACTGACCAGACCATGAAAGGAGGCTGGATTGCGCTTGGCGGTGCTGGCATTACCATTGTGTTGAATATTTGGTGGATTCCAATTTTTGGCTTTATCGGATCGGCCTGGGCCACTTTGATTTGCTATTTTTCAATGACCGTTGCTTGCTGGATTTGGGGACAGAAATATTTTCCTGTAAATTATGACTTAAAACGAATCGTATTTTACATTATGTTTCCATTGTCCTTGTTTTTGTTAAGTTTGTTATCTGAAAATTATTTAACCTCAAATCAGTTCTTTGTTTACATAATCAATACTATTCTCATCTTATCATTTCTTTTCATAACTTGGCAACTTGAAAGAAAATTTTTGCTTAAAGCACCTTGATCCTACCTTACTGCCTCTTTTTTGAACATTCACACACCACTATGTTTATTGTCAATTATTTAGACTTGAAATAAAAATTGCATCTGATTGGCTAAAAACCAGTGCTGTTCAAGCTTTTTTACTAATTTTGTGACATTTTGAACACATGCCCATCGGCCTTGTAATCCCTTTTCATAATGAATTAAATTCACAAGCATTCAAGTGTAATCTGATTATTTAAACCGATTATTATTTGTCTTAAAACAACTAAAATGAAAAATCTCAAACTAATCCTTTTCGCATTATTACTCCCAATGTTTGCCTTTTCTCAGGATGAAGAGGCTACAGAAAAAACGAAAGCATCCAGCGGTGAATGGTCAGCAGGCCTATTTGTAGGTTATTCCAATTATCTTGGCGAACTGGTAGATCCTACATTTACTTTTGATGAGTCAAATGCCGCGTTTGGTATTTTTATAAAAAACCAAATATCCCATCGTTTTGGTTTGAAAGCCAATTTGTATTATGGAACATTAAGCGGAGACGATGCAAATTATGACCGCAACGCGAATAGAGGTGCTTCTTTTGAATCTTCTGTTGTAGAAATAGCGGTAAGAGGAGAATTTGATTTCCGAAAAAAGGAAAACTATGACTATCAAGAAGGTGATACTGAATTTTCCCAATCAGGATCCTACAAAAAGAAAGTAATTCCATTCATTTTCATTGGTGCGGGTGCTTCATTTACAGACCCAGATGTTACTTTTGAAAGCTCAAACCCACCAGTGCCAGAAGATTTTTCAAATGCACATTTAGCAATTCCCTTAGGAGTTGGATTAAGGGTTGATCTTAGCCGCAAATTGTATCTTGGTTTAGAATGGGGCCAGAGGATAACATTTACAGATTTTCTTGACGGAATCTCTAATAAAGAAGGAGACGATAATAATGATATTTACGCCATGGGAGGCCTCACCTTCGGCATGCGCTTCGTTGATAAAGATTCTGACAATGATGGTGTTGCCGATGACCAGGACAAATGCCCTACCTTACCAGGCCTGACAGCCTTGGGCGGTTGTCCGGATAGCGATGGTGATGGCTTGGCCGATAGGGACGATAACTGCCCCAACGAAGCTGGCGACGTAAGCCACAATGGCTGCCCAGATAGCGATGGCGATGGCATTGGCGATCATATTGATGACTGTCCAGATACTGCTGGTCTTCGAAGGTTTTCTGGTTGCCCAGATACTGACAATGACGGTATCGTTGACAAAGAGGATAGCTGTCCAACAACTCCGGGTATCCCTGCTATGAATGGCTGCCCAGACTCTGATAGGGATGGAATTACAGATGACAAAGACTTGTGTCCACAAACGCCAGGTACTGCCGAGCACAACGGCTGCCCAGATTCAGATGATGACGGCATAGCTGACAATGAAGACAATTGTCCAAATACACCAGGTTCAAGAAGGTTTAACGGGTGTCCTGATACAGATAATGATGGCATTGCAGATAATGAAGATAAATGCCCTACTCTTGCTGGCCCATCTGGAAACAACGGTTGTCCTGAAATATTGGCCGAGGACAAAGCTGTCCTTGATCTGGCCATGCAAAACGTGAGTTTTGAAACGGGTAGTGCCAGATTGCTCTCTTCTTCCCGAGGCATTCTCAACCAAATTGCCGAAATCGTTACAAGGTATCCTGGATACATTCTTTACATAGACGGTTATACTGACAACGTCGGTAATGATTTTGCCAACCAGCAGCTTTCAGTACAGCGCACTAATTCCTGCGCAGACTATCTTGAAAGCAGAGGCGCTGACAGGTCAGTAATGGTAACCAATGGACATGGGGAAAGCGATCCTATTGCAGATAATACTTCTGCTTCTGGCAGAAGGACTAACAGAAGGGTAACTTTCAGGTTGGAATCTCAATAGTGGATTCTTAAAGATACAAGAAAGCCCCTCAGAACAGTAGTTCTGAGGGGCTTTCTTGTATATGGTATCGCCTCAAAAACCAAGCATATCTTTCATTTCAAAGACTCCCTCTTTGTCAATAATCCACATTGCAGCAGTCAAAGCCCCTGCCGCAAACCCTTCCCTTGAGTATGCCACATGACTGATTTCGATGGCATCTATCTCGGATTCCCATTTTACAGAATGAGAACCTGGCACAGGATCAATTCGATTAGAGACAATTCCTATCGCTTCTTTTGGAAAGGATTCAGTTCCTACACCCTCTTTTTTTAAAACACCTGACCACCTTGATTTCCTATCTAGGTTTTCCAAAATTCCCTCTGCCAAAGTGATGGCTGTACCACTGGGATAATCCAGTTTTTGGGTATGGTGGGTTTCCTCTATGCTCACTTCATATTGTAAATGCGTAGCCATCATGGAGGATAGGTGTCTGTTCATAGCAAAAAAGATGTTGACCCCAACACTAAAATTTGATGAATAAAAAAAAGTTCCATTTTCAGCCTTGCAAATGGATTTTGCCTCGTCCAATTTTTCCAGCCAAGCTGTTGTACCACTCACAATTGGAACACCCGACTTCAGGGTAAAAGCAATATTGTGAAAAGCTGTCTCAGGCCGACTGAATTCAATAGCGACATCCGCTTTTATCAAATTCTCCTTTGTCAGTTCATGTTGATTGGAATTAGAAATTTTCAAAACCACTTCATGTCCTTTTTGAATAGCTAACCTTTCAATGGTTTTGCCCATTTTACCATATCCCAAAATTGCGATTTTCATAATTCCTGAATTAATATTGATACCTTTTGTGACCCACCAAACCTTCCAGCGTCAACAGAAAGATTTTTGTTGTTTACAAGCCACAACAATGGCTTTGAAGTCGCCCCTCTGTCCAGAGGGGCGCTTCTATTTAGCATGCAAATTTGCACTTTTCCAGTTAGAGTATGATAAAGGGGTAACATTACTTCCGTCCGATCATACAGCATACCATCATAATTTTTCAATCCTTCGTCGAGAAGTCGTTTTACTCTTTCCCAATTTTTCGACATTTGCGCCGTTACTAAACCTATTTACCAAAATTACCTTTATCCAAATGGCTAAATCATCCCATAAGAATAGCTCGACCAGCAATCAAAAAAAGAAACGGAAAAGCACAAAAAAGAACTACCGTCAAACCATTATCACTGTACTGATGGCATTGGCATTGATAGCATTTGTACTCCCTGACCTATTACCTCTGTTCACAGGTGGCTCAGGTACCCGGACTACCTCAACCAATTCCAATTCCAACTCAAATTCTGCTGATATGGCTGAACCAACATTTACCAAAGAAGGTGAACTTTCGCTGATTAGCAGTGAAACAGGAGAAACCATCAAACGCCTTGATATTGAAAAAGCTGATAATGATATGGAACGCAATTTCGGGATGATGTTCCGCAAATCCATGCCCGACACTCAAGGGATGCTGTTCCTTTTCGACAAAGCAAAACAGCAGTCATTTTGGATGAAAAATACCTTGATCCCCCTCGATATTCTTTTTATTGACGAAAACAGGAAAATCAATACTATTCATGCAAACGCCACCCCTTTAAGCCTGCAATCCCTGCCATCAAATGGCGATGCCAAATATGTTTTGGAAGTGCGGGGAGGTTTTTGTCAACAATATGAAGTGAACATCGGGGACATGATCGAATGGCAATGAAATATTGCAAAAAAGATAGCAGCCTTAATTCGAGAAAAAACCCACTGGGCAATGCCAAGTGGGCAATAAAAAATCTAAAGCTATGAAAACTAAAACCTTTTGCGTTCGGGAAGAGAAAACACTGAATGAATGAATTTCTCACAAATGCAACCGCTCCTTTCTCGCCAGCAGTACTTCCTCTGATTCCTCTCTATCAGGATCCTGCACACAACAATCCACCGGACAAACAGCAGCACATTGTGGTTCATCGTGAAACCCTTTGCACTCCGTGCATTTATCGGGCACAATAAAGTAAAAATCATCTGAAACTGGCTCGATCCTATCATCTGCATCAACCACTTTTTGATCTTCCAGGGTGTAATTTCCTGTTACAGTATTCCCATCAGAGATAGCCCATTCGATTCCCCCTTCGTAAATGGCATTGTTTGGGCACTCAGGCTCGCAGGCCCCACAATTGATACATTCATCCGTAATAATAATAGCCATAAGTAGTTCATTTTTTATCCTGCAAAATCATGTTGAAACAACACAACCACAAGTACTGTTCTTAAAGTGGCAAAAATACCAGCACTGGCATTAATTTCAAACCCAACAAGGTAAAAAGCTTAAATGTCTAAGGTATAACAGTTGAGTTGAATTAAAAAAATTTCCTTTGCTTTGCCTGTTAGTTTTTCATACACCGGATTTTCAGGCCTTAGAATTTAGCCCACCTAACTTCTATCGTCTAAGAATGAGATCAATAAAAAATGTCAAAAGACAAAGAATACTATTTCAACAAAAATGACCTGAAGCAATTTGGCAACATCACCGAGTTTCAGGAACAGATGGGCAAAGATTATTTTAAATGGTATGGCAATGTAATGGCTGAAGGCGCCCTCACCAAACGTGAAAAAGCACTCATCGCCTTAGCTGTCGCCCATGCCATCCAGTGTCCGTATTGCATCGACGCTTATTCAAGTGATTGCCTCAGTCAAGGTTCTGACGAAGAACAAATGATGGAAGCGGTACACGTTGCAGCTGCTATCAAAGCCGGCACCACGCTGGTTTATGGTGTGCAGATGATGAACCACGTAAAAGAGAAATCAATGTAAATCGAACGAGAGGCGGCGGGCGGTTGACGGCAGACGGGAATTAACCGCCCGCCGTCAACCGCCTGCCGTCTATCGTCAACCATAAAAAATGGCAATCCACCAAAAAAGTAAATCCCTGACTTCGAGGGGCAATGAACTTTCGAGCACCTTTTATCAACTGGAAGTGCTGAACGGACACGAGGCCATCGAAGCCAAGTTTCCGAGATTTGATGAGAAGGTTGGCAACCTTGGCTTTAAGCCTTTGATCGCCTCTGGCATTGAGATTTTCCAAATCAACATTGGCAAACTTTGCAATCAAACTTGTTCCCACTGCCATGTGGACGCAGGCCCCGACCGCAAAGAGGAGCAAATGAGCCGAACGGATTTAGAAAAATGCTTGGCAATTATAGCTGCTACTCCGACTATAAATACCGTTGACATAACTGGCGGTGCGCCGGAGATGAACGCCAACTTCCGTTGGTTTGTGGAGGAGGTGAGCAAAATGGGAAAGAAAGTCATCAACCGTTGCAACCTGACCATTATTGTAGCTAACCACAAATACCTCGACTTACCGGAATTCTTCGCAAAACACAATGTAAATGTGGTGTCTTCCCTGCCCTATTACAGCAAAAACCGAACGGACGCCCAGCGTGGCGATGGCGTTTTTGAGGACAGCATAAAAGCCCTGCAAATGCTGAATGCCGTGGGCTATGGAAAAGAAGGCACAGGCTTGGAACTCGACCTTGTTTATAACCCAACCGGTGCATTCCTGCCGGGTAGCCAAGTGTCGTTGGAGGGCCAGTTCAAATCGCAACTAAAACGCCGCTATGATGTGGAATTCAATAATCTTTTCTGCATCACCAACCTACCCATCAGCCGCTTTCTCGAATATCTGCTGGAATCAAACAATTACGAAGAATACATGCAGCAATTGGTGGATGCCTTCAACCCCACCACCGTCAATGGGCTGATGTGTCGCAACACCATTTCTGTAAGCTGGGATGGCTATCTGTACGATTGTGATTTCAACCAAATGCTTGACCTTAAAGTCGATGCTGAAAATAGTCGGCATCTTGATGATTTTGATTTGGAATCGCTCAACAACCGGACTATTATTTTGAATCAACACTGTTATGGGTGTACGGCAGGTGCAGGATCGAGCTGTGGTGGCTCGATTGAATAAGTAGCAAAGCGGAAAATATCAATGAGATGGTGCCTGGGGTGAAATTATGAAGTTGTTATTTAAATCATCCTAATCTCCACCATTTCAAATACCAGCCGTTGGCCAACGTAGTTGGTGTAGTCCATTTTTACAAAACCAAAATCTTCACTAAAATGGAAAGTTGCTTTAGACTCCCCCAGTTCAAAAGTCGAGGTGGCTTCAATTACCCAACATTCGACCGCACCAATGGGCAGTTGGATCGTCTTTTTTTCTTTTACAGTATAATTTGAACGAATGGTCGTGTCGTCCCAATCACCCCAACCACCGAGGCCGCCAATGCCGCCTTCCCAGGTTTTGCCAACTTCCAACGGCAGCTTGACTTCTGGAAATGGAGCCACTTCCGTGAAAATATATTGGTTGTGACGGATGGGGTGCATCCAGATTTCCCGCTCATTCTCAATGACCCCCTCCATCGTTTCATCTGTCCACCGGCCAGCTAGGTCGTAAGTTTTATTGACCGGGTTGGCGAGCACAGTTGCCTTTTCTTCTTCGGTGTATCCAAATTTCAAATTTACCACATCCTGAAGTTCCGGCTGCATGCTCCAACGTTCACCGCTTGGCTGGATTTCTACAAAATTATCGGAGATTGTATTCCCTTGTGTATCAATGTATTGGGCGCTGTACCGATAAGAGATCCCCTTCCGGAAAATCTTTCGCACCTTTAGCACCCGTGTGCCATTGTAGTCGTCATAGAGGGTGTCAAAGGAAGTTGGAATTGACGAAGTATTTTTAGGATGATCTGGATTTGAGCAATTTAATTGGAGAAGAAAGGACATTGGAAGCAGGTAGAGCATTTTAACCATGATGATGTATTTTTAGTGTGCCCAAAAATAATTGTCAGGTTAGCCTCCGAAGCATGCAAAGTAGTTTTTAACTTAAGTTTTGCTTTGTACTGTTGGAGAAGTTAATTCCTCCTTAAGACCAGACCTAACAGGTTTTGGAAACCTGCCAAGTCTCCTATGCGAAATATCTGCAAGCGGAAAAAGAGGCCAATCAGGAAACCCACTTTGAGCAAGCGCGCTTTTTTCATAAATTTGTCAGAAATAAGATACATATGTTCGATTCAAGTTCCCAACCATCCAATCCGTTATCGGTCATAAAGCCAGCGAGGAAACCCCGTATTTACACACTGGGGGAATACCTCCGAAAGGAGGAACGGTCACAAGAAAAACATCAATATTTTAACGGAAAAATTGAAAAAATGCCAGGCGCCAGAGGACCCCACAACATCATCTCTTCTAATTTGATAGGCCGATTAATCATTGCCTTTGAAGAAATTGAGACCAAATTTATTGTTTTCAGTTCTGACCAGAAAATATACCTCCCTAAACTCAATCATGGACTGTATGCCGATGCGCTGGCTGTCTGTGAAAAACCTGAATATTGGGAAGATAATGACCAATTGTTGATAAACCCCATCCTCATCATCGAAGTGCTTTCCAAAAGCACCCAGAAATATGATCGCACCAGTAAATTTGATGGATATAAAACCCTGCATTCATTTATGGAATATGTGTTGGTGAGGCAAGACAGCTACAGCGTCGAAACCCGCTTCCGAGAAGAACCTAACCTCTGGCGGGAAAATTTGGAGACTGTACTTGATGGTGAAGTCTTTCTGCGTTCATTGAGTTGCAGCATTTCCATGAAAAACATTTATAAAAATGTCGAACTTTCATAATTTTTTTTCAAAAACCGAAATCCGCCACTCCCTCTCAAGTATCACTTCCTTTTCATGAAACCCTGCTGAAGCAATTAGTTGGTTTATCCCCTCCACAGAATGATAATAAACAGCGAGGCGCTTGCCCCAGATCCGATCGATCAAGTCATCAAACCAAAACCTGACGCGTACCCACCATAAATCCCTTGGGATGCTGTAAACATACCATTGCCTCGCCTTGCCGACCGAGGCTCCAACCAGTTCCTCATAATCATTGTAACAACAAATGACTTTATCAAGCGTCACCAAATCTGCCTCTGCAATTCGTGATTCCAATTCGGGAAAATTACCGTGATGGCTTTTCACCTTATCCATTAATGAACGGCGTTCAGCCTCTGCCTGGAAAACATCTACATAAGCTTTTGAAATATCAACATGGGTGACCTCACTGATGCCTTTGCCAAACAACTCAAATGTAACAGCTCCGATTCCTCCACCAATATCGAGCAAAGATTTTCCATCCAACGGCAAAGAATTTATGGCTTCCAAAAACGGACGGGAAGATTTTTTAAGGCCTGATCTCAAGTAATCTTCCAACTCAGTTTGGGCAAGCTTGGCATCAAAGGTCGTATCGTATAGTTGTTGGTTGCAGCAGGACATTGGGTTTGGTGGTTTTTGAATCTGGGCATTAAGATCCCCGATCGGACCGGCGCTTAGCTGATCCGATCGACCAATTTAAAACGAGCACCCCATTTTTCTTGCAACCATCTGCTCCAAGAGTCGGTCGGATCGTCTAAGCAGCGGTCCGATCGGAACATTCGGTACAATTCAAAATGGCATTGGTAAAAATAATTGATTATCAATTATTTACGTAATTTATTTTACATTAAATGTCTAACATCTACAGCCCAGTTATTTCACCAAATTCACCCCTCCTTCCAACAAGCGTTTGCTTCCATCTATCAACTCAACCTCTGCAAACCAGATAAACACCGCAGGGTCTAAAATCTCATTCCTGAATTTACCGTCCCAACCAAACTGGGGATCGTTTGGAGAAAAATTATAATATTCAAAAACAGATTCTCCCCATCGGGAGAATATCAGGAACGAGTTGATTTCAGCAATGGCGTTCCCTCCAGCATAAATCAGGAAAACATCATTGATACCATCTCCATTTGGGGAGAATGCATTGGGCACATAGATGTCCACATTCTTACTGACAATGATGGAAATCGGTGCTGATGCCGTGCAGCCTTCATTGCTGGTCACGATGACTTCGTAGGTTGTTTGCTGAATCGGGGTAGCGATTGGATTTAGGCAATCATCACAACTTAATGTTTCGGAAGGAGTCCATTCTACTGATGCAATTTCACTTGCTGGAAGGGTAGTCAGCGTATTGATTTGATAACTCTCCCCAAGTTCGATCAGTACTTGTGTTTCCAATGAAACAAGGAATTCTGGCGGTTCTGACAAATAAGCAACATCTGACAGTTTGCAATCATTGGCATCCTGCACCACGATGTCATAAACTCCTGGAGAAAGGTTTGTATAAATGGTTTCACTTGAAAAACCCTGTCCATTTATCGAATAGGAAAAAGGTGCAGTTCCACCCTGTATATCTGTGAATTGCAAAACCCCAGAAGGGTTCAGGCAAGTTGGGTCGGTAGTTTCAAAATCAAACGTCTGCAAAACATTTTCCGTCACTAAAACATTATCGGTTTCTGTGCAGCCAGTCACGGTATTGGTTATGACCAACTCATAAACCCCAGGAGCATCGACGATCGGGGTCAAAGATTGGGCACCGGACAAGATGCTGCCATTGGCAGTTGACCAAGAAAAAGTGAACGTTCCGTTGTTCAAATCTGTACTTCCCTGTAAACTGGCTTCTGGTAAATTGCAATGCAGTTCGATGCCGTTTCCAGCATCCACCTGTGGCAGTACTACATCCTCATCCACATTTACAGAAGCTGTTGTTTCACAACCATTTTCATTGTTCAAAATGGTCAAGACATACAAGCCGGGCGCATCGACAGTGAGCAGTAATGTGTTTTGACCGTTTACCACGTTCCCATTTTGGGTTGTCCATTCGTACCCAAAAGCACTGCCGATACTGGAGTTCGTCGCATCAATGGTGGTTTCTTCTTCTTTGCAAGTGAGCATTTCGGGTATTAAAATTTCAATTACTGGAAAGTTGTCATCCAAAGTTATTACCACCTCGGAAGTTGAGGTACAACCGTTAATATTATTGCTTACAGTGAGAAGATATTCACCTGGTTCATTTACCGAAGGTGTCAAAGTTGTTCCTCCTGAAATAATGTTCCCGTTGCTAGTTGTCCACTGATAAAAAAAATCATTTCCTGTGCTGCTGCCTGTCCCATCCAAAGCAAGGTTGGTAATGTTACAATTCAATTCAGCTGATAACCCTGCGCTGGCGGTTGGTTGTTCGACATCTTCTAAAACTTCGATAGATGAAAATTCAGAACAACCCGTTAAATCATTGGTAATCAGTAAACCATAAGTGCCTGGCTCATTGATAATAGGAGTGCTTGAGTCTTCACCAGAAAGAATATTGCCATTGGAAGTGGTCCACAAATAGTTGAATTCACTCCCAGTGCTGCTACTCGTGGCATCGAGTGTCAGGATTAAAATATCACAGGTCAATTCTGCTGGAAAATCAATTAGCACATCTGGCGGGTCTGTGTTTTCTAGCACATCCACATTTGCGGTATTGGTGCAGCCCGTGGTCAAGTTAGTGACCAATAACTGATAGGTGCCGGGCGCATCAACGACTGGCATCACGGTATTTTCACCTGAAACCAAATTGCCGTTTTGCGTGCTCCATGCAAAAGAAAATCCTGCCCCGTTGTCAGAAGCAGTTGCATCCAACATTAATTGCGTGTTTGCGCAAGTCAACAATCCTTCAGGCCCAGCGTCAGCTGTGGGCGGCAGGACATTTTCGTCAATAGTGATAGAAGAAAATGCCTGGCAATTATTCAGCACGTCGGTTACGGTCAACAGGTAGGATCCCGGTGCATCAATTTCAGGATTCAGGCTATTTTCTCCAGTGAGAATGTTGCCGTCCGTGCTCGTCCATTCATAATTGATTCCAGCACCAGTACTGCTTCCGGCACCATTGAGTAGGATGGTTGTAATGTCACAGGTCAACATGGGTGCAGTGCCCGATTCTGCTATCGGCACATTCGCATCTTGGGTGATGAGAACAGATGAAGAATCGGCGCAGCCATTTTCATTGTCAATGATTGTCAGCACATAAATTCCAGCTTCATTGATGATCGGATTGAGGGAAGTTTCACCAGAAAGGATATTGCCATCTTGAGTTGTCCAAAGGAAATCAAGGTTGTTGCCGGGGGCACTGCCGTTGCCATTGAGCATAAGTTGGGTCAAGGTGCAGGAGAGTTCGTTTGTTGGTCCGGCGTCCACATTTGGCAGCGTGGTGTTTTCAGTAATCACGACCTCATCCTGCGAGGTACAACCGTTGTTTTGGTTGGTGATGACAAGGGTATAAGTCCCAGTAGCAGAAACAACTGGTGCCAAAGTCGTGTCCCCCAAAATAATATTACCGTCAAATGTTGTCCACAAATAATCAAATTGTGATCCCGAATCACCAGTCCCGATTAAGGCCGTTTCTGTTATTTCACAAGTCAATTCTGCCGTTGGGCCTGCCTCAGCATTTGGCAAAACAGTATTCAAACCAATCGTTACCTCACTAGTGCTTTCGCAACCATTATCATCATTAACAACAGTCAATAAATAAGTGCCATCCAGATCAATGGTAGGCGTCAGCCCATTTTCACCGTTTGCAATATTGCCGTTTTGGGTACTCCACAGATAGGTAAAATTACCATTCTGGCTGCTTCCCGATCCATCCAGTGAAAGCGAAGTGATCGCACACGTCAATTCAGATGGAGGTCCAGCATCGGCAGTAGGGGGTACCATATTTTCTTCTACTTCAATAGAATCAGCATCCATGCACCCAGATTCCAAATTCGTAATAGTCAACATATAAGTCCCTGGTTCACTGACAGTTGGCGTCAACGTGGTTTCGCCATCTTCGATATTGCCATCGTTAGTTGTCCACAGAATGTCAACGTTATTTCCGAAAACAGAACCAGATCCATCCAATTGCAAAGTAGGGTCAGCGCAGGTAAGTGTCACCGGCTGGCCAGGCACAGCTTGAGGCGCAGCGAAGTTCTGGTTGACAAATACGCTATCCGTCAAGGTACAATTGGAGGATAAATTCGTGACCGATAAAATGTAAATCCCAGATTGGTCAACTTCGGGTTCCAATGTGTTTTCGCCGCTGACGATGTTGCCGTTTTGGGTGGTCCAGTTAAATGTGAATCCTGCGCCTGACGAAGAATTGGTGGCATTAATAATTACCGTTGCGTTAAAACAGTTCAACGTGTCCCCAGCGATTACGTCAGCGATGGGCAGGTCGTTGTTTTGAGGAATCGTAACCGAATCAGAACTGGAACATCCCGTTGCCGAATTGGTCACCAATAAAGTATAAGTCCCGCCCGAATTGATTGTTGGGAAAAGCCCTGTTTCACCATTCAAAAGATTGCCATCGGAAGTTGTCCAGAGGTACGTAATGTCAGTCCCAGTGGCTGAACCAGTCCCGTCCAAATTTCCCGAAGTTGTATTACAATCAAGTGGTATGGTTTGTCCTGCTTCCGCAACAGGCACTCCCTGATCTCCTAAAACAGCGACCGAATCAATGGAAGTACAACCGTTCAAGGTGTCCGTGATGATGAGTTGATACATTCCAGTTTCGTCCACAACAGGTAGCGGTCCATTTTCACCAGAAACAATATTTCCATCCTGGGTGGTCCAATTGAAATTAACGCCAGGACTGGAACTACTTGCATCCAGCGTTATTTCCAAAATCGAACAAGTAAGTTGGGAAGGAGGGTCAATTTCAATGTTTGGTGGGTCGGTATTCCCCAATACTTCGACACTATCCATTGCCGTGCAGCCATTTTCTTCATTCGTTAAAATAAGAAAATATACTCCTGGCAGATCTATTTCTGGTGTTGCGGTAGAATCCCCCGAAACAATATTCCCATTGGTCGTTGTCCATTCAAAGGAAAGGCTGTCGCTGCCAGAGGATTCACTTGCATCGAGAGAAAAATTTTCGATGATGCAATCAATGGTATCAGGTTCAAGAATAGAAATGATCGGATTGGCAAAATCCGCATCAATGACCACCAAAGTATCGTGGGTACAGCCATTGTCATCGTTGGTCACCGTCAATTCATAATTGCCAGCGGAATCAACTTCAATATTTGAAGTATTGGTGGCGGAAATAATATGGCCGTTTATTGTTGTCCATTCAAATGATAAATTAGAGCCGCCTGTAGAACCCGAACCATCAATGTTCACAATGGAAGTATTGCAATCCAAATTCGCGGTCGAATCTACAATAGCCGTTGGGAAGACAAGATTAGAGATAACTTCAGTTGAAGCTTCAGCCGTACAGCCAGTCAATATATCTGTCACGAGGAGCGTATAGGTGCCTGCTTGCCCAACACTGGCAATAATTTCATCAGCACCAGAAACAATTGCCCCATCATTGGTCGTCCAGGAATAAGTAACAGGCCCAACAGTAGATCCAACTCCCGAAACAGTTCCAAGGGGCGAGATGCAGTCAATATTATTAGAAGTTGTGGCGACAGCCTCGGGCGGAATATCATTCAACACTTCCACAAAAGCACTTGATTCACATGGGCCGAATGAAGTTGGGATCGAAACGGTCAACTCATAAAAACCAGGTGCATCGACCACTGGCTCAAGGGTATTTTCTCCAGAAACAATATTTCCGTCAGCAGTTGTCCATAAATAAGTAACATCAGGGCCAGTCGTTGACCCCATTCCATTCAGGGTAACCGTTGCATTGGGAGAGGTACAGGGAATGAGGGCAAATGGATCAACGATTGCCAAAGCATCTACCACGGTAACAGTCACTTGATCTTCTCCAGTACAGACTGGACCGAAAGTGATGTCATCCAATGCGAAGTCGTTGCCACCTAAGGTTGTGTTTTGATTGACAATACAGATTTCGGCAGTGGGATTGCCTCCAGAATCCCAAGTTTCGAAAAATTGATCCCAAGAACAAGTATTAGTGGTAAGGGTAAAGGAGTTTCCCAGTAATATTCCATTAATCGAAAATTGTAGGATAGCAGGACTTCCAGGATTCACAGATGTTGCCCAAGCACTGAACTCATAAATGGTATTTGGCGAAACGGCAACGATCTGGCACCAAACATTCGTACCTGGCGTTCCCGACCCATTTACCACCATCATATTGCCTCCTCCAGTGTGATCTGAACAAGGATCAAACCCTGAATGGACGGCAGATGCATCATTGGTAATAGCATAAAAACCCTCATCTAAAATGTTCGTGGGACTGGCATTGGGGTCATAAATATAATCGCTGATAAACCCACTGTTGCCCGCTTCAAAATCCCCATTCACAATAAGGTTCGTTGTCGCTCCAAAGCCGAATGCGGTAAGAGTGAAAGTCGTCGTACTCGAAACATATACCTCTGGATTCAGTGAATTAGGATCGGACATGCCAGTCGAAGGCTCCCAACTCACGCCACTAATTGGCTCAAGGACAGAGCCGTCCAAGGTAACTGTTTGGCCTGGAGCACAAATGATGAGGTCGTCCCCTGCATCAACCGTTAAAGGATTAAAAGGCGGCTCTGACGCAAAGAGGGAAGAAGAAACGGAGAGAATCAATATCAAATTCCGTAAACAGTTCTTCATAATTCAATCATCTTTTCAAGTTAGTGTTTGCATTTAAACCTAAAGGGGGCATACAAAAGTAAGGCAAATCTACGGTGACCAAAGAATTAGAACGGAGTTATGATTACTAGTAGCTGATTTCAAACAACCCATTACTTTTGCCAAGGGATTTGGAAATTGATAAGGTGAGCATGGTGACGTAGTAATTTTTTCTATTGAGGAATTTTAAAAAATTAAGCATAAGTAGGTGAACTCAAATAATCGACACTTTTGGCGGCCTCTTTTTCCGCCATACTTTGTTAAAAAAAAATGACCGTAGCTATGGCTATGCTAATTTTTTTTGCCTTGTCTGACGAAAAAACCTGCCTGCCGGTAGGCAG